>NZ_PSUZ01000032.1:0-33949 GCF_002932095.1 Rathayibacter sp. AY1G1 | reverse complement strand
GGGCGCGGGCCCGGTCGTCGTGTGGCTGGCCGACACCTTCGTCTCGATGATCTTCGGCCTCGTGCTGGGTCTGGTCATCGCCGCCGTCGTGATGGGCGTCTCGCGCCTGCGCACCCGCGACGAGGCGGCCGCGGGGCACTGAGCGGCGTCTCGATACGCCGCGTGCCGCGGCCGCTCGACCGGCATAGAGGTGCGCGGTCGCTCCACCGGCGCGGAGGTGTGCGGCTGCCCGACCGGCACGGATCCACGCTGATCGAGTAGCCCGCGCCGCGGGCGTATCGGGATCCCACGACGCGCCGCCCGCGCCGCGCCGCTCCGACGGCGAACGACGGACCGCCCCCGTCCCCGGAGGGGCGGAGGCGGTCCGTGTCGGAGGGGGCGTCAGCAGCTGCGGGCCGCGTACGCTCCCGTCGCCACCGAGGTGACCTGCTTGCCGTCGACCGTGCCCGTCGCGGTGACGGTGGCCTGGCCGGCCGGCACCGAGGCCGCGCGCGTGGTGAACGCGGCGCTGCCGCTCGCGCCGGGCGCGACTCCGGTGACCTGCTTCGACCCGGAGGGCGTCGCGATGGTCATCGAGACCGGCACGCCGGACTCGTTCTTCGCCGCGACGGTGAGCGTCACCTTGCCGGCGATGCAGCGGGTGGTCGCCGTGACCGCGACCGCGAGGGCGGCGGGCGCCTTCAGGGTCACCGTCACCGTCGTGGTCGAGGTGACGGAGCCGTCGGCCGCGCGGACCGCGATGGTCGCGACTCCGCCGCTCGCCGTCGTCGGCTGGGTGATCCGCACGGTGGCCGCCGAGTCGGTCGCCACTGCTCCGATCACCGGCATCGCCGTGCCCTCGACGGTGACCGCGTAGGAGGTGCGGGCCGGGTCGAACCCGGCGATGCCGGCTCCTCCGACGCGCAGGGCGCCCAGGGTGGCGACCGCGGCGGGCGAGGCGACCGACTCGTAGAGCTTGGTCTCGGCCACGATCAGGTGCGTGTTGTCGTAGGCGTTCATCACGACGCGGAAGGCCTTGGCCGTGACAGGCGCGAACGACGCGACCAGGGTCGGAGCCGTTCCGCCGGCCGGCGACGCGAGGGCCACGGCCGACTCGTAGCCGGGGACCGCGGTCCAGGTCGTGCTGTCAGCGGCCTGGTACTGCAGCTGGTAGGTCTGCGCCCAGCTGGTGCCGCCGTCGGCCAGGAACTGCACCGACACCTTCTCGACCTGGTGGGTCGAGGGGAAGGTGTAGGTCAGCGAGCTCTGCGCGGCCTTGGTGCCGTTGGTCCAGTTCGACCAGCCCTTGTCGCCGTCCACGCCGTTGCGGGTGCGCTCCGGTCCGTAGCCCGACTCCGACGACGACGCGGTCGCGACGATGCCGGCGTCCGGGTTGAAGTTGCGGAGCGTGCCCGTGGTGACGAGCACCGTGAGCGTGGCGGGGAGCGTCGCGCCGTCGGCGGTCGCCGTTCCCGAGACCGTCACCTGCCCGGTCTGGGCGAGGGAGGCGGTGGTGAGCGGCGTCCAGTCCCAGACGACCGGCACCGGGAAGGTGCTGGCCGAGGCGCCCACGCGGGCGGGGACCGTCGTCGGGGCCGAGGCCTTCACTCCGGCGACCGAGGCGCCCGCGGCGGCCGTGACCGACACGGGGTCGGTCGCGGTCAGTCCGCCGACGTCGACGAGCGCGGTGACCGTGATCGTCTGGCCGTAGAGGTCGGTCGCGGTGCCGGGCACCTCGACGCGCCCGGTCGCGCCGTACGCCGAGTCGGCGGGGCGCTGCCAGGTGACGGCGAGCGGTGCGCCGGCTCCCCAGGAGTACTGCGGGGTGATGCTCCCGGGCAGGGTCGGAGCGACGCCCGCGGTGGTGCGGACGGCGATCGTCTGGCCGGCGGTCGGGGCGAGGTCGCGGAGGGACCACGACTGGTTCGCTCCGCCGTTGGAGGTGTAGACGCCGACCGACGCGTTGTCGGCGCTGGAGCCGCCGTTCACGTCGAGCGACTGGGCGATGGACTCGTTGACGAGCGAGAAGTTCACGCCGTCGGTGGTGTTGACGATCCAGCGGGTCGCGGCGGTCGTCTTCGCCGCGTCGACGGACAGCGAGCGCAGGTCGGTGCCGGCGGTCGTGGCTCCGAGCACGCGTCCGTCGCCGTTGACGAGGACGACGCGGCGGGTGGCCTCGCGCTCGCCGGCGGCGACCTCGCGGACCGTCCAGGTCTGCTTGGCGGCCGCGGCGGAGTCGGTGGCGAGGCCGGTGATCGTGGTCGCGGCGCCCGAGGGGTTGCCGGTCAGGGCCTTGCCGCTCTGGGTGCCGACCAGCTGGTAGCGGTGGCCGTCGCGCAGGGCGGGGGCGGAGTCGGCGACTCCCGAGACTCCGTCGATCGAGAAGCTCGTGACCGACTTGGCGGGCACGGTGATCGTGGCGGTGCGCGAGATGCGGTCGACGCTCACCGGCGTCTTGGCGACCAGGGCGTTGCTCGTGGGAGCGGCGGCCGAGGAGGCCTTCGTGGTGACGTACGGGGTGACCGTCGCGGTGTCGGTGATGGTGCCGAAGCGGGAGAGGTCGAGCACGACGGTCTTCTCGGTCGCGGTGCTGTTGGTGTGCACGACGGTCGCGCCCGAGCCGTCGCCGCGGACGGCGGCGGTGGAGGAGCTGTCGTTGGAGGGCATCAGGTGGTCGCCCTCGTGGATGAACTTGGTGAAGTTCCGGATGGTGTTGAACTTCGAGTTCGTCTCGACGCCGCAGACCGGGGCCTTGGTGGAGTCGCCACCGGCGTCGGCGACGCGGCGGACCGACTTCCAGATCTCGGTCCCGTTCTCCTGGTACGGCTTGCAGTCCAGGTCGATGTAGACGGAGCCCCAGTTGAGGTTCTCGCCCTTGGGCTTGGGCTGCTGCATGTTGTAGTAGTCCTCGACGGGCTGCCAGAGCACCCACGCCTTCGGCTCGAGCTCGCGCAGGTCGTCGTTGATGCGGCCGGCGATGCCGAGGCCGTTCTCCATGTTGGTGGGGTCGAAGCCGGTGACCCAGTTGCCCTCGATCTCGCTCATCCACAGGTCGGTGTCGGCCTGCTTCGCGAGGTCGCGGACCTTGAGGCGGCCCGAGGTGCCGTAGGTGTGGACGTTCATCCGGTCGACCTCGGCGCGGATCGCGGCGGAGTAGGCGGCCCAGTTCGTCGCGAAGATGTCGGGGTTGGTCTCGTCCATCGCGGCGATGCCGGCGTCGGTGGTCGAGGCGTCCAGTGCGCCAGCGACGTCGGGGATCAGACCCGCTTGGCGCGTCGGTCCGACGTGCATTCCCTCCTGGCGTCCGCCGGTCGGGACGCCGTTGGAGAGCTGCGTGCCCCAGTAGTTCGTGTTCGGCTCGTTGAAGGGGTCGAGCGTGTCGAACTCGATGCCGTACTCGTCCTCCATGTGCTCGGTGACCTTCACGAGGTACTTCGCGAACTGCTCCTCGGCGGCGGGCTTCAGCTGCTCGCTGTTCGCGTCGAAGCCGCCCGAGACGTAGCCGCTCTCGGTCATGAAGTACGGGGCGGAGTTGGAGAACGCCTCCCAGTGCGAGATCTGCTTCTCCTCGGCCAGCCTCTCGACCCACCAGCGCTGCGTCTCGTCGGCGGTCCAGTCGTAGGAGGCGGGGTCGTCCGCGTTCCACTTGGCCAGGAGCGCGTCGCGGTCGGCGAGCTTCGTGGAGGTGCCGCCGTAGGTCGACGCGTCGCCGGCCGGGTTCTGCTTCCACCAGCCCTCGACGGCACCGCCCGGGCGGAGGTAGTCCTTCACGTCGGAGGCGTTGCCGCCGCCGATGTTGTAGCGGGCGATGTTGAGGTCGAGGCCGCTGTCGCCGAAGACCTTCTGGTAGAGGTCCTCGCGGAGGGCCTCGGGATAGCCGCCGGTCGCGTTCGCGAACCAGACGAGGCTGGTGCCCCAGCCCTCGAACGCCTCACCGGCGGCGGCAGGGTTCGGCGTGATGCGGAACGCGTCCGCGGCCTGAGCGGGGGCCGCTGCGGCGGGGATCGCCAGCAGTGCTCCTGTGGCCAGGGCGGCGCTCGTGGCGAGCGCGGCGACCCTTCTGAAGGACATCGACATTGATGCGGTCTCTCTTTCGCCATCGAAATGCGGGCATGTTCACGTGAACGCGCCCTGACGGCCGACTGTACATGTTCACGTCAACAATCGGAAGGTGCTCAGGGGCGGGCGAGGCCCGCAGGGTCGAGGAGCCGGGAGTCGTCGCAGTCGACGCCGAGTGCGACGACTCTTGGAGGGTCGTGGGCATGCGGAGGCGTGCGGCCGCGCGCCACGCCACCGCCGCGCTCAGACGCGGTGCGTCGTCTCCGGGAAGGCCTCGGGCTCGCACTGGATGGTCGCGTGGTCGATGCCGTGGCGCTCGCGGAGGACGGCGAGCACCCGCGAGAGCGCGGTGCGGTAGTCGGCGTCGGGGGCGACGACCACGTGGCCGGTGGCGCTCTCCATGCCCGAGGTGATCGTCCACACGTGCAGGTCGTGCAGCGCCAGCACGCCGGGGACGGCGCAGACGTCGCGCTCGAGTGCCGCGAGGTCGACGTGCGCGGGCGCCGACTCCATGAGGATCCCCAGCGCCTGCCGCGTGAGCGACCAGGTGCGGGGAAGGATCAGCAGCCCGATCAGCACGCCGACGATCGGATCCGCCCACGCCCAGCCGGTGGTGAGCAGCACGATCGCCGCGACGATCACGCCGATCGATCCGAGTGCGTCGCCGAGCACCTCGAGGGACGCTCCGCGGAGGGTGATGCTCTCCTTCGCCCCGGCCGACAGCAGGCGCAGGCTCACGAGGTTGACCGCCAGGCCCACGACGGCGGTGATCAGGAGGGGGCCGCCGGGCACCGCGGGCGGCTCGGCGAAGCGGCGGACGGCCTCGACGATCACGAACGCGGCGACCGCGAACAGGAGCAGGCCGTTGGCGAGGGCGGCCAGCACTTCGAGGCGGTAGGAGCCGTAGGTGCGGCCCTTCGCGGCGGGGCGGGCGGCGAGCGAGATCGCGGCGATCGACATCCCGAGCGCCAGCACGTCGGTGCCCATGTGCGCGGCGTCCGAGAGCAACGCGAGCGAGCCCGTCGCGACTCCGACCGCGAACTCGACGACCATGAACGCCGCGGTCAGCACGAAGGCGGTCACGAGCGGACGCCGGTGCCGTGCGGCGGCGGAGCCGATTGGAACGCCGTGAGAGTGGCCCATCGGCTCCTCCGATCCCCTGTTCGTATAAACAGTCTTGCATGCGTCCGGAGGCGAGCGCGAGGGCCCTCAGCCGACCAGCGGGTCCAGCGCCTCGCCGAGGTAGGGCGCCAGGGTCCGGGCGTACGACTCGGTGAGGTGCCCGAGGTCGCGGTACACCTTCACTCCGCCGATCACGAGGGGGCAGCCGCGGTCGTCGCAGAACCAGCGGGTGAGGTCGACGGCGGCGGCGCCCGGCCAGTCCTCGGCGGCGGCGGCCATCAGCTCGCGGTCGGCGAAGGCCTCGTCGAGCGGCACGCTGCAGTCGGCCGCGGAGCCCGGCTCCTCGGCGCAGGCCAGCAGGGAGAGCGAGGGCAGCACCGGATTGTCGCGGATCGCGACCACCGTGGATCCGCGGGCGATCAGCGGCGCCCACGACTCGTGGAACCCGTCGATGCCGGCCTGCTCGTCGGGGGCGCCGGACGCGTCGACGAACACGGACTTCTTCGCGGAGTAGGCGGTGACGACGAGCGCGTACGGCTCCTGGCCCGCGAGCTCCTCCTGCAGCTTCCCGTTCCAGACGTCGCAGGAGCGGCGGGAGGAGGCGGAGTCGTCGCGCCGCTCCGCGGTCGAGAAGACGCAGCCCGTCTTGTAGTAGGTGTGCAGGTCCCAGCCGCGCTCCTCCGCGACGCCGCGCAGCGCCGGGAAGAACGACGCCGCGTGCGAGTTGCCGATGAGCAGCACGCGGAGGCCGGCGGGATCGCCGAAGCGGCACTCCTTGAGCGCGGTGCCGGAGTTGCCCGTGCTGCACTCGTCGGTGTTCAGGGCGGAGCCGTCCTCCGAGGCGTCGACGGCGGGCAGGCTCGTGGTCCAGGAGTCGGGGCAGGCGTTCGCGAGCGCCGCGGCTCCGACGCAGCCCTCGGTCGAGACGGGGAGGGCGTGCGCGCGGGTGAGGTCGGCGGCGATCGCGGCGTTCGTTCCGGTGAGGCCCGTCGCTCCGACCAGGGCGGCGACGGCCAGCAGGGCCGCCGGGGCGAGCGCGCGGAGGCGGTGCGGGCGCTCGGCGGGGGCGCGGCGGTGGAGGGGGTCCTCGAGGAAGCGCTTCGAGGCGGCGGCGAGGAGGATCGCAGCGGCGATGACGCCCAGGCCCGCCGGAGCGGTCGGGTCCTCGCCGGTGCTCTCCCGCCAGAAGACCAGGAGCGGCCAGTGCCAGAGGTAGATCCCGTAGCTCAGGCCGCCCAGCCACACGAGCGGGCGCAGGGCCAGCAGTCGGCCGACTCCGCGCTCCGGGGCGGGGCCGGTCCCGGCGACGAGCACGAGCACCGCCGAGAGAGTCGGCCAGAGCGCGGCGGTGCCGGGGAACGCGCTCGAGACCTGGAGCACGAATCCGCAGGAGACGACTCCGATCAGCCCCAGCCACCCGGCGACCGTCCGCAGGGCCGCCGGGATCGCCAGTCCCGGGAGCACGAGGGCCGCGAGCGAGCCGAGCCCGAACTCCCATGAGCGGGCGAGGGTGCTGTAGTACGCGGTCGGCTGGTCGATCCCGACCAGCACGACGGAGAACGCGAACGAGAGGACGGTGAGCGCCGCGACGAGCGCCAGCAGGAACCGCGGCAGCTGCGCGCGTCGCCGCAGCAGCACGGCGGCGAGGGTCGCGACGAGCACCAGGGCGAGCCAGACCAGGTAGAACTGCCCCTGCACCGACATCGCCCAGAAGTTCTGCACCGGCGAGTGGAAGTCGTCCTGCGCGAGGTAGTCCACTCCGGCCCGTGCGAGCGCGACGTTCTCGACGTAGAAGGTCGAGGCGAGCACCTCGGTGAAGGTCTGCAGCAGCTGCGAGGGGCGCAGGACGAGTGGAGCGAGCGCCGCGACGACGACCAGCACCACCGCGGCCGCCGGGAAGAGCCGCGAGGCGAGCCTCCGGAGGAAGGCGATCGGACGCACGCGCCCGAACCGGCGGATCTGGCCGAGGAGGGTGAGGGTGGTGAGGAACCCGGCGATCACGATGAAGACGTCGACGCCTCCGGAGACGCGGCCCAGCCAGATGTGGAACGTCGCGACCAGGAGGGACGCGACGGCGCGCAGTCCCTCGATCTCGGGCCGGTAGCCGGACGCGTCGGCCTTGCGCACCAGCGCGGACCGGCCGGAGGGGGCGGTGCGGGCGGAGTGGCGGGGCAACGGGTTCCTTCCGTGACGGTCGGCGGGCGGTGGGGCGGGCGCCGTCGAGCGTCGGTGTCCAGGATCGCGCTCTCCCGCCCCCAGGGGAACCGTGTCCGGGGTGCTGTCCACCTGGTTGGGGGCTGCGGAGGCGAGGTGCGCGACAGGTGTCCGCGTACTCGGCTGTTCCGGGCCTTCTGAGTGACATGAGAACTCGGAAGTCGCCGTCTTCGCGCGCGACCACGGCGACTCCTGCAGAGTCGCCGGCGGGCCGGGCCGAGGGCGGCCGAGGGCCGGTGGCGCGGATCGACTGGCGCGAATGAACGGGTTGAAGTGAGGTAAGGCTATGCTTACTCGGGCTCCGCGCCGAGACGCGGGTGCCGCCCGCCGACGGACCGGGCCGACGAGCCCTGCCGGCGAATCGGGCCCATGAACCGGGCCCATGAACCGGGCCTATGAACCGGGCCGACGACCGACGCCCACGAACCACGGGAGATCCATGTCCACGCACCGACGGCGCCCCGCTGCCCTCGCCCTCGCCGCCCTGACCCTGCTCGCCCTCACCGGCTGCGGCGCCTCCGAGCAGATCGAGCCCGAGAGCACGGCCGCCGCGGGGGAGGGCACGACTTCGTACCCGATCATGCTGGACAACTGCGGCACCGCGACCACCGTCACCGCCCCTCCGCAGCGGGTCGTCTCCCTCGACCAGAACTCGACCGAGATCCTGCTGTCCCTCGGCCTCGAGGACCGGATGGTCGGCACGGCCTCCTGGACCGACCCCGTGCTCGAGACCCTCGCCTCCGCGAACGAGAGCGTGCCGCGCCTGGCCGACAACGCGCCCACCTACGAGGTGCTGCTCGGTGCCGACCCGGACTTCGTCACCGCCTCCTTCGGCCGCCACTACGCCCCCGAGGGCGTCGCCTCGCGCGACCGCCTCGCCGAGACGGGGATCGGCTCCTACCTCGCCCCCTCCGACTGCGACAACGGAGCGAGCGTCAACGGCGGGAGCGGCACGCGCACCGTCCCGCTGACCGTCGACGTCCTCTACCAGGAGATCCACGAGCTGGCCGAGGTCTTCGACGTGCAGCAGCGCGGTGACGCCCTGGTCGCGCAGCTGCAGGAGCGCGCCGCCGCCGCCACCGAGGGGGTCGACCTCGGCGGCCGGAGCGTCGCCTTCTGGTTCGCCGACACCAAGACGCCCTACATGGCCGGCGGCTACAACTTCGCCTCGATGCTCGGCACCACGACCGGCATGACCAACGTCTTCGCCGACCGCACGGAGGACTGGCCCGCCGTCGGCTGGGAGAGCGTCGTCGCGGCCGACCCGGACGTCCTGGTCCTCGGCGACCTGCAGCGCGATCGCTTCCCCGGCGACCGCCTCGACGACAAGACCGCGTTCCTCCGCTCCGACCCGCTGACCAGCAGCCTGCCCGCGGTGCAGGACGGCCGCTTCATCGCGCTCCACGGCGCCGAGATGAACCCGTCGATCCGCTTCGTCGACGGGCTCGAGAAGATCCGCGCCTGGTGGGACGAGAACGGGGCCTCGCTCTGAGCATGCACACGGGCACGGGCACGGGCACGGGCACGGGCACGGGCGCGGTCCTCGTCCGCCGGGTGCCGCGGGGCCTTGCCGCCGCCGCGCTGGTCGTCGGCGGGCTGCTCGCGCTGGCGCTCTCGGTCGGCGTCGCGGTGACGCTCGGCCCGGCCGACGTCTCGCTCGTGAACGTCCGCGACATCCTCCTCAACCACCTCGGGCTCGCCTCCGTCCCGGTGCGTGCGGCCGAGGACGCGATCGTCTGGCAGGAGCGCCTCCCGCGCGCACTCGTGGCCGCGGCCTGCGGGGCGGGGCTCGGCGTGTGCGGAGTGATCCTGCAGTCGCTGCTGCGCAATCCGCTCGCCGACCCGTTCGTGCTGGGCGTCTCCTCCGGAGCGTCCACGGGCGCGGTGCTCGTCGGCGTGCTCGGGGTCGGCGGAGGAGTGGTCGGGCTCTCCGGAGGCGCCTTCGTCGGCGCGCTGGTCGCCTTCGGCTTCGTGCTGCTGCTCACGCGGTTCTCGGCGGGCGGCACCTCGGGCGTGATCCTGGCGGGGGTGGCGAGCACGCAGCTGTTCTCGGCGCTGACCTCGCTGATCGTGTTCGCTCTCGCCGACTCGGACGAGACGCGCGGCGTGATGTTCTGGCTGCTCGGCTCCCTCGAGGGCATGCGCTGGGACGACGTGGCGCTGAGCGGAGGAGTCGTGCTGCTCGGCTCCGTGGTCTGCCTCGCCGCGGCGCGCACGCTCGACGCGTTCGCTTTCGGGGAGGACGTGGCCGCGTCGCTCGGCGTGCACGTGGGCCGCACCCGCCTCCTCCTGCTGGTGGTGACGGCCCTGCTGACGGCGACCCTGGTGAGCATCGCCGGCGCGATCGGCTTCGTGGGGCTGGTGCTGCCGCACGCCGCGCGACTCGTGTTCGGCCAGCGGCACTCGCGGGTGATCCCCGCGACGATCCTGCTCGGCGCGGTGTTCCTGGTGTGGGTCGACGCCGGATCGCGGGTGGCGTTCGCGCCGACTCCGCTGCCGGTGGGGGTCGGCACGGCACTCGTCGGCGTGCCGGTGTTCATGCTGCTGCTCCTGCGGCGGAGGGGCCGCTCGTGACGCTCGAGGCCGACCGGGTCTCGTGGCGCCGGGGCGGCCGCCTGGTGGTCGACGGGGTCTCGCTCCGCCCCGCTCCCGGCTCGACAGTGGGACTGCTCGGGCCCAACGGCTCGGGCAAGTCGTCGCTGCTGCGGCTGCTGCAGGGCACCGCGGCTCCGGACGCCGGCGTCGTCACCCTCGACGGCGCGCCGCTCCGCTCGCTCCGCCGCCGCGAGGTCGCCCGGGCCGTGGCCACGGTGACGCAGCAGGCCGAGACGGAGGCGGACCTCCCCGTCCGCGACGTCGTCCGGCTGGGGCGGACACCGCACCGCTCCCTTCTGGGCGGAGACACGGCCGAGGACCTGCGCGCGATCGAGCGCGCCCTCGAGCAGGTGGGTCTCGAGGCGAAGGCCGACCACCTCTGGCACACCCTCTCGGGCGGCGAGCGGCAGCGCGCGCACATCGCCCGGGCGCTGGCGCAGGAGCCGCGCGAGCTGCTGCTGGACGAGCCGACCAACCACCTCGACATCCGCCATCAGCTGGAGCTGCTGGCCCTGGTGCGGGCGCTGCCGGTGACCACGGTCGTCGCGCTGCACGACCTCAACCTCGCGGCCCTGTTCTGCGACGCGCTGCTGGTGCTGCGCGAGGGGCGCGTGGTCGCGGGCGGCACCCCGGAGGAGGTGCTCACTCCGGCGCTGATCGCGGACGTCTACGGGGTGCGCGCCCGCGTGATCGTCGACGCCGGACGGCCGCACGTGCTGTTCGACTCCTGATTCCGCTGCCGCATCCTGACCCCACTGCCAGACGATCGTCGATCAGTCAACGGTCTCGTCCGTAGTGAGGAGCGCGTTCTACCGTCGGTGAACCGGCTTCGAGACCTCACAGGAGAGGTCCCCCTCGCGCTGGGCGAGGTGCTCTCCTGACGGAGGGCGATGGACGTGCCGGTGACGACGAGGGGAGTCGAGAGATGTCCAGAGACGACGTGGCACCGGGGCGGTTCGCGCGGTTCGTGAAGTGGGTCAACAAGGCCGACGGCTGGGAGCCGCAGTACCTGCGCGGGCGGGTCGTGGCCAAGAAGGACGGCGAGTGGATCGTCGCGGTCGACGGCGAGGAGCGCCGGATCGTGAAGAAGGAGTGGAGCGTCTACCGCTGACCCTCGGGGAGGACTCGTGATGCTGCCCGACCGGCGCACTCCCGAGATCAGAGAGGCGCGTCCCGGAGTCTTCGTGCTCGAGCCGCGCCGCACCCGCCGCCGGCCCGCCGAGGAGCTGGGCGTCCTGATCCGCACGGGCACGACCTGGACGGTGCTGGGCCCCGAGGGCGTGCTCTCCGACGTGCCGAGCTTCCACGACGCCGTGGCAGCCCTGCGCGAGTAGCGAGGTACCCGCGGCCCCGCTGAGTCGCCCGAGACGGTCGCCCGCTCCGGTGTGTCGACGACCGTCTCGGGCGCCTCAGCGCTGACGCGGAAGGGGACGGCGCGGCGGTGGTGCCGCCGAGGCGTGGGCCCGCCGCGCCTACAGCTGGCGGCCCGGCCGCTGCAGGCCCACGACGGTGACGGTGAGGGTCGCGGAGGTGCTCTGCGCGGCGGACGGCGCGGACTCCGAGAGGCGCACGGTCAGGCGGAGGTGGTCGGTCGCTCCGACGGAGAGGGCGGGGGAGCCGGGCAGGTCGAGGCGGGAGGCGGCGGGGCGGTCGGCCGACACGGTGGTGACGGTGCCGGGGCAGGTCGCGGCATCGGCCGACCAGGACAGCGAGCAGCGCTCGATCGCGAGCTGCAGGCCGTCCGAGAGGTCGGTGCCGGTGGCCGTCTGCAGTTGGAGGGCCGACATCGGCAGGGTCCCGGCGTTCGTCAGGTCGAGGAGGCGCCGGGCCGTGCCACCGGGGACGAGGCCCGCGACGGGGACCGGCACGGTCGTCGCTCCGGTGCCGGTGAACGTCGCGATGACGGTGCCGGAGGCGACCCGCGCGCTCACGGAGCCCCGGTCCAGGAGCACGGCGGTGGCGGTGGCGGCGGCGCCGAGGACGAGCGCGCCGGCGACGAGTCCCGCCAGGCCGGCGCGGGAGACCACGCGGCGGCGGATTTCGGGGGAGTGGCGCGGGGCTCCGCGGTCGCGGGAGGACGGCCGGGCGCTGTGCCGTCCGTGCTCAGCGGGCGGACGCAGGGGCTCCGGGGGCGGCGTGCCGTCCGACGAGCGGTGCGCGCCGCTCACGGGGCGACCTCCGCGGGGCGGCGCCAGATGGCGATCAGGAGCGCGCCCACGATGACCGCGCCGCCCGCGGCGAAGAGCGCGAACCGCGCCTCCGGGTGGGCGAGGCCGATGCTCGGCCAGCCCAGCAGCGGCACCACCGAGCTCTCGCGCCAGATCCGCTCGTCCGCGATCGTCACGATCCACGGGTCGGCCGACTCGTTGTTGTCGCCCTTGGTGGTGAGCGCCAGCTGGCCGGGCTCGCGGCCGCGGAGGGCCGCAGCCTCCTCCTCGGAGTAGACGAGGGTGACGCGGTGGATGACGCGGCGGCCCGGATCGTCCGGGTCGGTGAAGACGATCACGTCGCCGGCGCGGATCGCGGCCTGGTCGACGGGCAGGGTGACGGCGAGGGAGCCGACGGGCATCCCGGGCGCCATCGAGTTCGACAGCACCGGCACGAGCCGCACGAGACCGAGCGCGGAGAGGACGAAGACGGCGATGCCGGCGACGGCCACGATCGTGACCAGTCCGCCGAGGAGAGCGCGGAGGGCCTTCACGCCTGCTCCCTCCGGTGACGACGGCGCGCCGCCGCGGCGAGCAGGACGCCCGAGCCGAGGGCGAGCATCCCGCCCAGGAGCGCGGCGCCCAGGTCGCGGCCGGTGACGGCCAGCCCGCCGCCCGCCGCTCCGGGGAAGGAGCCGGGGCCGGGCGTCGCGGAGGGATCCTCCTCCGTCGTGCCCACGAGCACCCGCAGCGACGCCGCCGCGAGCTCGGTCCCGTTGCCGGCCGCCTCCGGGAACAGGACGCGGACGCGCACGCCCACGGTGGCCCCGCGCTCGAGCGGACGGACACCGTCGAGCCGGCCGAGCGTCGCCGCGGGTCCGGATCCGAGCGGCATCGCGTCCTCCGGGCAGAGGTAGCGCTCGACCGTGCGCTCCCCGTCGACGACCTCGGCGACCGTGAACGCCGAGTCGCAGAGCTCGACGGACAGCTGGAGGCCGTCGCGCGGGTCCTGCGCCAGCGTCCCTCCGTCGACCGCGAAGGCCACGGAGACCCCCTGCGGCGACAGGCCGGTGCTGGTCACCTCGACCGCCCACTCGGCGCGGTCGCCCGGAGCGAGGTCGGTGAGGGATCCGGGCGCCGAGAGCTCGCGCACGTCGAGCACGCCGACGGGCTCGGCGCTCGCCGCGGGCGCGAGGAGCACCGCCGCGAGGACGGCGACGAGCGCACGGGCGTGGGGCATGGGGACGACTCCGGGAGGAAAGGGGGATGCCTCCGCCCCGCGCCGGTGGCGGCCGGGCAGGACGGAGGCGGTGGGGGACGGTCTACTTCTGGATGCCGGCGCGCTGGATCGCGGCGGCCGTGAAGGTGACCGTAGCGGAGGCGTTCTCGTACGCGTTGTCGGCCGCCGTCGGCAGGACGAGCTCGATCAGCGTGTTCAGCGTCACATCACCGGCGTCCGAGGGGAAGGTCCCGGTCGTGGTGGGAGTGATGCCGAAGTTCGCCGGGGTGAAGTCGACCGCGCCGGCCTGGCCGCCGATGGACGACAGCTTGCCGGATCCGGTGACCGTGGTGGTCCCGCTGCAGGAATACGGGCCCGCCGGAGTCGTGGTGGGGGCGGTCGTCCAGGCGGTGGAGCAGGTCAGCAGGCGGTAGTCGAGGCCGTTCGGGCCGGAGACGAGAGACTGGCCGACACGGTTCTGGTCGGTGGTGTCGGATCCCACGACGTCGTTGGTGACGGCCTGCGAGAAGCGCACCGACGAGACGAGGTCGCCGTCGTTGGTGGCGTTCGGCAGGACGATCGTCACCGGGCGCTGGATGGTGTCTCCGGGCGCGATGTCCGTCACGATGAAGGTGCCGTCGAGGTTGATGTCGAGCTGTCCGGCGTCCGCGGTGACGCTGGCAGTCCCGGAGTCGGTGAACACGGCGAAGGCGCCGGCGCCGGCGAGGGCTCCCGCGGCGAGGAGGACGCCGCCGGTGAGGGCGATCTTCTTCCAGGGGCTGCGACGGGTGGGTGCTGTAGTGGTCATGGCGACCGTTCCTTTCTGGTGGGTGGTGCCCGGTGCGGGCGTGGTCTCCCTCACGAGGACACGTGCAGGACGAGAGGGGTGTCGGCGGGGAGGCATCAGCAGCCTCCGGCGGTGGTGACGGCCGGCTGGGCGACGGCGGTCGAGGCGGCGGACGCGACTCCGAGCCAGCGCTGCAGGTCCGGGCGGACCCGCCACTGGTAGCTGCGGCCCTCACCGACCCGGTCGTCGGTGAAGCTCGTCGCGGAGGCGGCGGGTGCCGCGATCACGGTCCAGGGGGCGGGCGTCGTCCCCGCGAGGCGGCGCTCGAGGGTCCAGCCGGTCGCTCCAGCGGCGGCCGACCAGCTCACGAGGGTGCTCGGCCGACCGGCCGTGCAGCTCGCGACAGGCGTGGCGACCACGGAGGAGCTGGTCCAGGCGCCGAGCCCGACCGCTCCGCTCGTGCTGCCGGTGCCGGAGAAGCCGCGCCGGACGAGGGGAGCGGGATCGACCCACACCGTGATCGTGCCGCCCGCCGTGAGGGCGCCGTCCGTGACCGTGTACGCGATCGTCGCGCTCCCGCTCCAGCCGTCGGCCGCGGGCGTGTAGGTGCACGTGGATCCGGAGCAGGAGAAGGTGCCGCGCAGTCCCGCCGGGACGCTCGTGCCGGCCAGGGCGAGGGTCGTGCCCGCGTCCTCGTCGGTGTCGTTCGCGAGCGGAGCGACGGTGACGGCGGGGCCGCCGGTGGTCGCGACCACGCGGTCGGGTCGGGCGACCGGCGCGCGGTTCAGCGCGGTGACGGTGACCGTGACCCGCACGTTCCAGGTGCCGTACTGGCCCGAGAGGGAGTAGTCGAAGACGTCGGTGCCGACGAAGGCGGCGATCGGGCGGTAGGTGCACTGGCCGCGGGTCGCTCCGCTCGCGACGCAGGAGACGGAACCCTGCACGGGAGTGGCGGGGGCGGGGGTCGCCGCGCCTCCGATCGCCCTCGGGGTCGCCGAGAGCTGCGCGCGCGAGAAGGTCGCGCCGGTCGCGGCGGGCCCGTCGTTCGCGAGCACGTCGATCACGACCGATCCGCCCTGCACGACCGTCGCGGCGTCGGCCGCCGGATCGGGGATCACCGAGATGCTCACCGAGGCCGTGCGGGTGAACGCCACGCCGGTCGGGCCGGTCGCCGTCGCCGTGGCGGTGTTGGCGATCGTGCCGGCGGTGACGTCGGCGGCGGTGGTCGTGTAGGCGGCGGTCGCGGTGACGACCTGGCCGGGCAGCAGTCGTCCGGAAGTGCCCGGCCAGGAGTAGGTGAGAGCGGAGAGCCCGCTCTTGGGGTCGCTGATCGCGACCGCGGTGAGGGTGGTGGTGCCGGTGTTGGTCGCGCGGAAGGTGTAGGTCACCACGGTGCCGGCGGCGCTGATGAAGGCGGGGTTCGCGGTCTTGGTGAGCGCGAGGTCGTTCGTGCGGGTGATCGTCACCGTCCGCGAGGAGGTGGCCGTGACGGCGGCGCCCGTCGGAGGGGTGCCGGTCGCGGTGGCGGTGTTGAGGACCTGGCCCGCGTCGACGTCGGCCTGCGTGAGCGTGTACGACGCGGTCGCGGTGACCGTCTGGCCGATCTCGAGGCGCCCGGCGGTCCCCGGCCAGGAGTAGGCGAGCGCGGAGAGCCCGCTCTTGGGATCGGTGACCGTGACGGAGCTCAGCCCGGTGTTGCCCGTGTTGGTGGCGGTGAAGCTGTAGGAGACGGTCGAGCCCACGGCGGCCCCGGTCGGGATCGTGCCGTTCTTCGTCAGCGAGATCGAGGGCGCGTAGCGGATCGGCGTGGTGGCCGTGGAGGTCGCGGTGACCGTCACGGGCGAGGCGGCCAGCGTGCGCCCGCTGACCGTGGCGGTGTTGGTGACGACCGCGCCCTTGTCGATGTCGGTCTGCAGCACCGTGTACGGCGCCGAGGTGAAGGTGGCGCTCGCTCCGGGGGCGAGCTGCGTCGAGGCGGGCGTGATGCCGGTGACCTTCGGGTCGGCGACGGCGACCGTCTGCAGTGTGACGTTGCCGGAGTTGAGGGCGAGGAAGGAGTAGCGGATCTGCTCTCCGGCGTCGGCCTGGGCGTTGCCGTTCGTGTCGGTGAGCAGGGCGGTCTTGGTGAGGGTCAGAGCGGGAGCCGGGGTGGCGATGGGGGCGGTGACGGTGGCGGTCCTGCTCGTGACGGGGGTCGTCGTCACGACGTTCGAGATCGTCTCCGTCTTCGTCGCTGCAGCGGTCGCCGTGTTGACGAACGAGCCGGCCACCGCTTCGGCGGCCGTGACCGTATGGGATCCCGTGCAGATGGTGGAGGCGAGCGGGAGCAGGGTCGTGGTCGGACAGGAGATGCTCGCGGCCTTCGGGTCCGTGACGACGATCCCGGTGAGCGTGCCCCGGATGGATCCGTTCGTGACGACGAACTGGTAGGGGATGACGGATCCCTCGGCGTAGGCGACGGGCTGCGTGGTGGTGCGGTCGATCTGCTTGACCAGAGTGATGTCGTCGAGAGTGTTGATGGACGAGACGGAGACGTTGCGGACGAGGTGGGTGTCGTTCGATCCACCGGTGGACGCCGTGAAGCCGAGCTTGTAGGTCGAGGGCGCTGCGGTCGGCATCGTGAACTGCATCAGCTGATCGAGCTGCCCGGCGGGCAGACCCGCTGTCCCTCCCCAGTAGACCGTGACGACGGGAGTGGCGGCAGCCGAGACCATGATCCGTATCGTGCGCCCGTAGGACGCGGGCGGAGCGCCCGTCGATGTCGTGGCCGTCGTGCGGACCGACGTCAGCAGGGGAGGCGAGGCCGACTGGAGGAAGCAGTATCCGCTCTTGGCCTGCCCGGGTCCGCGCGCCACGACCTTGTTCGCCGTGAGGAGCGCCGACCCGGAGTTCGAGGGGCAGTCGGAGCCGAGGCCGAGGGTAGGCGCGGCGGGGGGCCTGGCCGAGAAGTTCCCGAAGGCGTCGATTCCGATCCCGAGGTAGCCGCCGTTCACCCCGTCGACGGTCGCCGACTGGCCGTAGCCGAGCGATCCGCCCGGAGCTCCCGCCGCGGTGAGGGACCTCGAGCCGTCGGTGAGGAAGAAGCCGATGCCGTCGGCCCCGGTCAGCGAGCTTCCGTACTGGTACTGGTCGAACTGGACGTCGATGCCGCCCGCGGCAGGAATGGGCCGGTTGAAGACCGCGCCGCCCTTGGCGTCGTTGCGGGCATCGGTGAGCTGGAGGAAGCCCGGACTCGTCGCGGCGACGGGGGCTTGAGTCCGGTTGGCGCAGACGCCGAGGTTCGAGGACCCGGCCGGGGGTGCGGTCGTCGCCCGGGTGATGCAGCCCCCGTCGAGCGCCTGCCAGGCCGAGTCCGCGACGCTGGTGCCGCCGAAGCCCTCCTGGAGCAGGACCGTGGCCGCCGCAGCTCTCGTCGCCGGCAGAACCACGAGGACGGCGGCGAGCAGGAGCAGGACGAGGCCGAGGGCGATCGAGCGGTCGTGGCTCGGCCGGGCATGCGCGTTCGACACGGATCGACCTCCCCCCGGGGCGCCTCGCCGGGCCTTCCGGATGGAGCGGGATCACGATAGGTCGCGGCTCGGAGTCGCCCTGTCCCCCTGAGACGGGACGCGGGCGGCGGACGACGGACCCTCGATCCGGTCGGCACTCAGAGGGGGGAGAGCAGGCGCTGAACCAGCGATCAGGTCGTGCTCAGATAACGAGACTCATCCGGGGGTCTCCCGCGAGAGTGTTGACGTGCGCATGGCCCTCGCGCCGGGCGCACGGCGGCCTGGATCCGTGCCGGCCCCGTGCCGCCCCGGAGTTCCGCCACCGACACGATGCAGTTCCGCTCCCGTGGCGGGCATCTCCAGAGCAGTGGCGCGAGATAGCGCTCTCACCAGGACCTTCTCCGGATCGCTCCGCCGCTGAACGCCAGGTGGGAGCGCCGCCGCGGGTGTCCCTGAAGCGGGTCTGGTGGTCGCGCGGCGGACGCGGGAGGATGCATCGCGCCTGCCCGCCCGCACGGTCCCCCGAAGGACCGCACCGCGCCCCCTCCACGGTGGTCCGATCCGGACCGCAGCACCCCCCTCACACCTTCCGGTCAGGCTCCGCCGACCGAGCAGCCCTCTCCACGTCGGGATCCCATGTCCTCTCCTGCGCGCCACAGCCGCCGTCTCGTCCTCACCGGAGCCGCCCTCGGCGTCGGATCCGCCTTCGCCTACGCGATGACCGCGTCCGCGGCGCCCGACTACAGCGTGATCCCGCCGCTGCCCAACGAGCTCGGGCGCAGCGACACGGCGATCTCGCGCGTGGGGAAGAAGCCGTACCAGATCATCGACGTGATGATCGGCACCGACCGCGCGCGGCTCTTCGTTCCGCACACCGCCGTCCCCTCGCAGCGGATCGGCCGGGTCGTCTACTGGTACTACCACGCCAACGGGAGCACCTACGCGGCCCTGTCCGGCGCCTACCAGTACAGCGCCGACCAGGCCGTCGACAAGGGCGTCATCTCGATCTGCCCCAACTACGGCGGCAGCATCTACACGAACAAGCGGGCCGTCGCCATGCAGGTGGACGCGGTCGCCTGGTTCCAGAAGACGTGGCGGATCGGGGCGAGCTTCCTCCGCTCGAACTCCGGCGGTGGCGCACTGCTCTGCTGGGCGTACGGCAACAAGCTGGTCCCCGAGATCCGCGGCGCGTACCACGCGGCCGGCGTCTACGACATGGCCGACATGGCCCGCCGCGACCCGGGGCGCGTCCTGCCGGACTACGACAACGACCCCTCGACGATCCCGGCGACCGACCCCGCGCTGCTGCCGCAGGCTTCGTGGGCGGGGGCGCGGATCCGCACGACCGGCTCGACGGAGGACGTCCTCGTCCCGATCGCCGTGCACGGAGGGGCGTGGGTCGCGCTCGCGAAGCCCGTCGCGAAGGAGGCGGTGGTCCTCTACACGCCGACCGAGGGCGCTCCGAACGGCCACAACGTGCCGAGCCTGACGAACAAGGACATGCTCGACACGTTCGACCGCTGGCTCGCGGAGCAGCCGGTCGTTCCGCTGCCCGACGAGCCCGCCTCGTCGATCCCCGGCGAGGGCACGTACCAGAACTCCTCGCCGCTCATCACGACGGCGGGCACCTGGAGCACGATCTCCTCCTCCGCCGACAGCGGTGGGAGCATCAGCTACTCCAGCTCGGCCGGAGCGTCCGCGAGCTTCCGCTTCTCGGGCACGGGCGTCAGCTGGGTGAGCCGGATGACGGCGACCTCCGGCATCAACGAGGTGCTGCTCGACGGCGTCCTTGTCGCCACCGTCGACCGCTACAGCCCCACGACCCGCTCGGGTCAGACGGTCTGGACGAGCGGGCCGATCGCCGCCGGCACCCACACGGTCACGATCCGCCGCGGGACGACGCGCAACCCGGCGTCCACCGGATCCACGCTGATCCTCGACGCCTTCGTCGTGACCGCGGGGACCGTCTCCACGTCGACGCCCACCCCCACCGCGACGGCGTCTCCGACCAGCACGCCGACGCCCACCGACACGCCGACTCCGACCGAGACCCCGACGGCCACGTCCACGCCCACCCCGACCTCGACGCTGCCGGCGGCGGGGACGTACCAGAACGGAGCCGCCGTCATCGCGACGGTCGGCACCTGGGCGACGCTCTCGAGCACCGCCGACAGCGGCGGCAGCATCTCGTACTCCAGCACCTCCACGGCCTCGGCGACCCTCCGCTTCCGGGGCACGAAGGTCAGCTGGGTGAGCCGGATCACCCCGACCTCCGGCATCAACGAGGTCCTGATCGACGGCGTGCTCGTCGCCTCCGTCGACCGCTACAGCGCCACGAACCGCTCGGCCCGCACCGTGTTCACCAGCAGCACCCTCAGTGCCGGTGAGCACACCATCACCATCCGCCGCGGCAGCAAGCGCAACGCCGCCTCCACGGGCAACTCGCTGATCCTGGACGCCTTCGTCGTCGTGTGAGCCGCTCGAGCGCCCGAGCCGCCCGCGTGATTCCGGACAGAGGACGCGGGCGGGCTCGGGTGGTCGGGTGTTCGGGGGCTCGTGAAGGGGGCCCTTGTCGCTGAGGCGCTCGCTCGGCGCCCACTGCGCTGAGTCGCCCGGGAATGCAGTTGTTTCAGCGTTCTCGGGACCAACTCGGGCACCTCAGCGGGCTTCGCGCGAGGCGGCCCGTGCGAGCATGCGGGGATGAGAACGCTGATCCTCGGAGGCACGGGCTGGCTCGGCGGGCACCTCGCGGAGGAGGCGCTGCGGCGCGGCCACGACGTGACCTGCCTCGTGCGCGGGACGGCCGTGCCCGCGGGGGTGTCTCTCGTCCGGGCCGACCGCGACCGCGAGGACGCTCTCGACGCCGTGGCTGCGGCATCGTGGGATGCGGTGATCGACGTCTCCTCGACCCGGCAGCACGTCCGCCGATCCGTCCGCGACCTGCGCTGCAGCGCCTACGTCCTCGTCTCGACCACGAGCGTCTACGCCGAGAACGCGGTCGTCGGCGCGGACGAGGACGCCGAGCTGCTCCCTCCCTCCGACGACCCCGCCTCGTACGGCGCCGCGGAGGCCGCCTGCGAGCAGACCGTGCTTGCCGGATCCGCGCCGTCCCTGATCGCGCGCGCCGGCCTGATCGGCGGCCCCGGCGACCCGACGAGCCGCTCCTCCTGCTAGCGGGCAACAACTTCCCCGACGCGGGGTCGCTGACGTTATGAGCGTCTACCCGCCGGAGCGTGATGTGCTGGAGGCGGCGCAGTGGGAGCGTTTCACCGCGGGCGACGCCGTGCCGGTGCGTTGTTGGCCCGAGCACTGCGTCACTGCCAGACGGTCGTCCTACTCCCACTCACTAACGTTCGAACCTCCACTGCTGCGCCACGGATCAAGGATCACCCGGACCGCTCCAGAGACGCCCGAACCTGCCAACAAACACCACTTTCGCTGTCCTCTAGGCTGCGAACCATGGGATTCTCAGTGCGCCTAGTACCCGGCGTCCGGGTGCGCGTGTCGAGCCGCGGGGTGAGGACAAGCCTCGGTCCGCGCGCCGCGCGGCTCCACCTGGGCGCAGGGGCACCGGGGTTCTCCACCGGTATCGGACCGGTGACGTACTCCACCAGCCTCGGCGTTGCTCGTCGCACCTCCAGCGGCTCGGTCACCCGGTCCGTAGAAGCCGCAAGCAGAGCAGAAGCAGCAGAACAGCTCATCGAGGTCTACAAGCGCATCGACAACCTGCACCGGCAGGAATTCCCACCAGCGACGAGGCCGCTGGCTCCACCGCTGGATGAGATCAACGAGGTAGAAATCTGGAATCTCCACCGAGCGGCACATCTTCAGGGTGTTAGCTGGTTCGCCCGCGACCATCGGCGCCAGGCTCTTGCAAACGCAGAGGCGGATGCTCGGCAGGAGATTGACTGGCACCGATGGCAGCTGGCGACACAACAGGAAGATGCGCAAGCTGTGCTCGACAGGGAGTGGCAATCACTTGTCGACAACCAGCCGGAAGTCGTAATGTCGGCACTGGCCGCCGCTTTTGAGGACAACGACGCCGCCGCTGCTCCTCTGAGTGTCTCTGGCGGTGAAGCAACACTGGTCGTAATCGTGCCTGCTGCCGACGCGATGCCGCAGAGAAAGCCCGACCTTACGCCCGCGGGACGACTTACAATCAAGACTCTGCCAAAAAAGGAAGCGGCGGACTGGCATAAGCACGCGGTAGCTGGATGTGTTCTTGTGACCGCTCGTGAGGCGTTTGCAGTTGCGCCCGGTTTGCGCTCGGTCCGATTCGTTGCCGTTGCGGTTGCTGATTCCGATTCTTACGGAAATCATATTCCACATGTACTGGTCGCGGCGAAAATAAATCGCGCCGCGGTCGATGGAGTTCAATGGGCAACGACGGATTCGATACAGGTGCTGAACGACACCTGCACGGACTTGCATGTTCGACAGGTCGGAGTGACGAAGGCGTTCATGCCGCTCGACTTGTCGGATGAGCCCGAACTTGCAGAGCTGCTGGAAGCAATACGTTACGACGACCTCGTCGATTAGCCCGATCGAAGGGCACCCCCGGTGACGCGTGCTTCGCTAAGCATGCCCCATGAACTAAGGAAAGAATATGTCCTCTCAGCCTCCGCCGCGGCCTCCAATCATTAGGTACGTTAGAGATGCTGGCACCGGCGATAAGTCGTTCCTGGTGACATGGCTGTTCGCACTGCTCCTTGGCTGGTTCGGCGTCGACCGCTTCTACCTCGGCAAAACGGGAACCGCAATCCTGAAGTTGCTGACTTTCGGCGGCTTTGGGATATGGGTGCTCGTGGACCTAATTCTCGTGCTTGCCGGCGCTATGCGGGACAAGCGGGGTCTGCGCCTCCAAGGCTACGAGCGCCACAAGAAAATTGCTCTAATCGTCAGTGCGCTCGTCGTGCTCGTCGGTGTCTTCGCGAACGCCACAGGGGCACAATTCAGGGCCGAGACGCAAGTGATGCCGGTCAAGTACCTGCACTTTTGTCCGCTGCTCCTGACTCCCCTACCGCAAGTCCGACACCGGCCTCCACTATCCCGGCAACGCCAGTCTCATCTCCTAGCGCAACCTTTGCCCCCGAATATTGGCCGCAGGAGGGTGAGGTTCGCGTTCCAATGTTGGTTGGTATGAGACTTAGCGAGGCTGAAAAGCTGGCAAATCGACTCCGGCTTGAGATCAACGCTGAGGACAAGCTCAACGAGCGGAGCATTTGGCGTAAATCTAACTGGACCGTCGTTTCCCAAGACATTTCACCTGGAACTAGTAAAAGCGAAGGTACTATCGTCAGCGTCAGGGCGTTGAAGACTGATGAAGCAGCCAGTGACGTGCAGGAAATGCTTGCATCTGACCTTCACGCTGAAGAACGTATTTTCTCAGGGAAGATCACTGGACGCCCAGAGGCCGGTGACCTTTCCACGTTGAGGGTAGACGGGGCCACCGTGACCCTGGATCTCATCGAACCGGTTGCTCAAGCCTGTCAGCCCACTCAGAACGGTGTCGAACAAGCTCGGCAGGAAATGGAAATGGCTCTCCCGATCGGGCAGGAAGTACTGGTTGTCATGAGCGAGCCGCACAGGAGTGAAGGGTTCATTCATCGGCTCGACGGCGGCAATGGTGCGGCCAGTGTCGCACCGCCGGGTGGATCGATAAACGAAGAACTAGTCAGAACAGGCTGGTGGCGCCCAAGTGCCTCGAGCATGGAGGGGGGCGTGGGCAAGAATGGTGTAGGCGATGACACTGTGGCTTACATCGATTATGTGCCGCGAGCGTCCATAGCCGATGGAGCCCGACCGTACGCGCGACTCATAGCGCAAGCAGGCAACTCCGTGGCCGCCAATTACATCGGCACTGTAGGAGAATGTCGTCGTGCGCTCGAGATCGAGGTGGCACAGGAAATTGACGCCTGGCGCGAACGAGAAGCGGAATTTGACAGGCGAGCGGCGGAAGCAGAAGAGGAGCGTGAGAACAACTATCGATATTGCCGAGACGGCGATGGTGATGGGTTCTGTAACGAAGGTTGATCGGTCGGTAACGGTGCCGTCGCTGTCAAGAGTCGCGAGGGCCAGGGGCAGCACGAGGTCCGACTGAGAGTACGTGACAGTAGTGTTGCGGTACTTCCTAATGATGTCGTGAACAGGTTGCAGTTCCTTCGGCACGCCGGGGAAGCCGGGCATTTCGTTCAAGCGGGGTCGAACGTCGGGTGCCATGAAGGGCCGGATGTAAGCGGCGACCGCATGGAGGCGACGGCCCTTCCGCAGCGAACCGGACCTCGACCGGTATGGCACGATCAACCCATGCCCGGCTCACTGCACGCCTATGTCGTCGAAGGAACCCGTCTCCGAGTGGATGTGGTCTCGGATCAGGGGGCGACTCTCTCCCTTGCGGGGGAATTCACCGATCTCGAGCCGGTGACGGAGAGCGGTGGCGTTCTCGAGAGCAATCCTGCACTGCGCAGCAACATGTGGGCGTACGCCAAGACCTGGTATCGCGCCCGCATGACGTCCAATGCCGAGGCTCTCGCGTATTCGGATCCGGCCGAGCAGAAGGCCGCTCTCCAGCAGGTGGAGCAGGAGCGGCGGACCGCACAGAAAGTGGCCGAGACGTACGCGAAGACGGCGCAGTGGATCGCGGACGTCGCAGACGACGTCTCGCTGCTGGACGTCCAGCACGGATGGTGCTCGTCGTGCTTCTTCAACACCGAGCACCGGAAGTCCAACCGTCCCGCGGGGCAGCTTCCGGTGTACGTCTGCCAGGGCTGCGGATCCGCGACGCTCCCGTGCGTGGCTGTCGGCTGCGGCAACATGGCGGTGCGCGAGCGCGGCGCTCTGCGCGTCCCCCAGTTCTGCGCCGAGCACAAGCACGAGATCCCGGGCTTCGAGAAGGCCCAGGGGAGCTTCGGCGAGCTGCACGACTACGAGGCCTTCCTCGAGTACGAGAAGCCCGACCTCGACGCGACCTCGAAGATCATCGTGGGCGGCATCGCTGTCCTCGCGATGGCGGCGCCGGTCGCTCTCCTCGCCGCTCCCGCCATCGGCGGCGCGATCGGCTCGCTCGGCGTCTTCGGCGGATTCACCGGCGCAGCGGCGAGCTCACACGGACTCGCGCTGCTCGGCGGCGGCACCCTCGCAGCGGGCGGGCTCGGCATGGCCGGCGGCACGGCGGTCGTGACGGCCGTCGGAGCGGCGGTGGGAGGTGTCCTCGGGGCATCGGTCGCGAACGCTTACCTGAGCGAGGACAAGTCGTTCCAGATCGAGCTGCTCCGTCCGGGAACGGGCGGCGTCCCCGTGGTCGTCGCTAACGGGTTCCTCACCGACGGTGAGGGAGACCGATGGGGCAAGTGGAAGTCGATCGTCGACTCCCGCTACCCGGACTCGCCCGTCTACCGCGTCCGATGGGGGTCGAAGGAGTTGCGGGATCTGACGGATCTCGCCCTGGGCGCAGCAGGCAAGGGCGTCGCCATGGGGCTGCTCAGAGGAGCGGCGGCGCTCGGGCACAAGGCGGGGGCGAAGCTTCTCGGAGGCGTCGCCGGGCCGGCGATGATCGCCTCGGACCTCGCGAGGAACCCCTGGCACGTCGCGAAGAACCGCGCCGACAAGACCGGCGTGATCATCGGTGATCTCCTTGCACGCACGAACGCGAAGTCGTACGTGCTCATCGGTCACAGTCTGGGAGCGAGGGCGATGGTCGTCGCCGCGCAGTCCATGGGCACGAAGCCCGGAGGGCCGCGGATCCAGGCCGCACATCTCCTCGGCACCGCGATCGGTGCGAAGAGCAACTGGGACTCGTTGACCGCCTCGGTCGACGAAGCGGTCTACGGCTACCACTCCCGCAACGACGCGATCCTCAAGTTCGTCTACCGGACGGCTCAGGCCGGTGAGACGGCAGCTGGTCTGGTGGGCTTCATCCCAGCGTCCAGCAAGTTGCAGAACATCGACGTCTCGGATCGTGTCCAGACGCACTTCGAGTATCAGGACAACGTCGAGCTCCACGACGCCGTCTGAGCGGTGCCGGGCGGGAGGCCGGTGACCTCTCGCCCGCGATCAGTCGATCCGCTGGTCCTTCGTCCATCCGCGCAGGACTCGCCGACGACCGCCGGCTCGGCCGTTCGGCCCTCGAGGGACGAGCGCTGTCCGAGCTAGCGCCCTTCCCCACCCAGCCGCTCACTCATCCCCGCGACCTCCTGCCACGCCCCGGTCGCCCGTTCCTCCGCCGTCGCCTCCCGGAGCAGCCCGGTCAACCGCTCCCGCAGCCGCAGCTCCGCTTCGGTCATCGCGCTCTCGTGCCCTCGCGCGAGGAGGTACGAGTGGGCGTCCGTCGCGAAGGCGGCCAGGGCGTCGAGGAAGATCTCGAGGACGCGGGCGGCCTCGCCGACGCGGGACGGATCGCGGGGCACCGGCAGCATCGGCACGAGCCGCAGCCTCCCCTGCCAGAGGCGCTCGTCGAGCGGATCCGCGAAGAGGGTGAGGGCGGTCGCGAGCGTTCCCGAGGCGGAGGAGGGGAACGCGCGGCGGACGTCGTGGACGATCTCGTGGAAGTGGTCGTCGGTGAGGCCGAAGCCGACGAAGAGCAGGTGCCGGGTCGCGAGGGTGGCCTTCACGATCGAGGAGAGGGCGCGGCGGGAGGAGTCGAAGCCGAGGTAGTCGTCGCGGGTGAGGACGATCGAGGACGGGTCGTCGACGGTGCCGTGGAGCTTGAGCAGCCAGCGCTCGTGGTCGCCCTCGTGGTCGCCGGGGATAACGGCGCGGGGGACGCCCGCATCCTCGGACGCCGTCTCGAAGAGGCGGTCGTAGTTGAGGGTGATGGCCTGCTCGGAGTCGATCGCGGTGAGGAGCGCCGGCGCGAGACCGTACCGCTCGAGGGATCCGATCTCACGGGCGACGGCCTCGGCGAACCGTCCGGGCTGCTCCTCGTCGAACAGCGTCGCGAGGTAGGACGCCTGGTCGAGCACGTTCTTCCCGCTGAGGACCGCGGACGTCTCGGAGTCGAGTCCGATCTCGCGACCGAGCTCCTCGAGCAGTCCGTCCCAAGAGGGGCCGCCGGCGCTGACGCTGGTCCCGGCGCCGAGGAAGGGCACGAGCCGGCGGCGCCGGGCGCGCTCGGCGAGGCTCTGCGCCTCCTCGAGGGCCGGAGCCTCCAGCTCGGGCCAGGACGTCGCGGGATCGAGTCGCCGCCTGGACTGGGCGAAGGCGTGGACGTCGGCGCGGAGGGTGACGATCGCGATGTCGACCTCGAACGCCTCGGCGGCCTCCCGCAGCACGCGGAGCTGCTGGGCGAGCACGGCGTCGCGGAGGGTCCCTGATCCGCCGCCCGCCGTCGCGAAGAGCGGCACGGCCAGGAGTGGCAGCGGCCGCCTCGTGCGCCGATCCCTCGTCGCCGTCTGCGCGGCGACCTCGACGAAGGCCCGGAGGCGGCGGGCGATGTCGGCGAGTCCTTCGCTGTCCTCGGCGTCGCGCACGGCGCGATCGGGGACGGCGGTGAGGACGGGAGTGGGCTCGCCGTCGCGCGGCGCGAGCGGCAGTGCCATCTGTCGGCCGTCCGAGAACTCCGGAGTCAGCGCGGCGCGTGCGCGATCCTCCAGCTGCGGCACCTCGCGCCAGAAGTCCGTGAACGAGAGGAAGCGGTCCGTCGGCAGGAGCCACGCGTCGCAGGCGAAGTGGAGGAGGCTTCCGCGGGTGACGAAGAGATGAGGTCGAGGCACGGCCTCTTCCTATCAGGATCGCTGAGTCGCCCGGGAGGGCTCGTTCTCCGCGTCGAGAACGAGCCTTCTCGGGCGACTCGGTGCAGAGGGCCGGGAGTCACGCGAGCATCCGATGCCGACGTGACGCCGACGTCAGCGCCCCAGCACCCCCGCGTACACCGCGAGGTACTCGTCGACCATCCGGTCCACCGCGAAGCGGCGGCGCGCCGTCTCTCGCACGGCCGCGCGGTCGAGGAGCCCGACCCGCTCGACCGCGGCGACCGCCTCCTCGCGTGACGACACCGCGAACCCGGTGACGCCCTCGTCGATGATCTCGGCCATGGATCCGCGGCGGTACGCGATCACCGGCGTCCCGCACGCCATCGCCTCGACGAAGGAGAGGCCGAACGGCTCGTCGAAGCCGATCGGATGCAGGAGCGCGAGCGCCCCGCCGAGCACGAGGGCGCGCTCCTCCGGCCCGACCGAGCCGCGGTAGTCGACGCGAGTCCCGTCGACGAGCGGCTCGACCTCCTCGCGCCAGTAGCGCTCGTCCTGGACGATGCCGCAGATCACGAGTCGCCGCCCGGCCGCGGCGGCGATCCGGACCGCCTCCGCCGTGCCCTTGTCGGGGTGGATCCAGCCGAGGATCACGAGGTCCTCTCCTCCGGATCCGGCGGGGAAGCCGTCCACGTCGATCCCGTGGTGCACCGTCGCCGCGTAGTCGAGCTCGGGGGAGCGGTCGCTGTCCGAGATCGACACCAGGTGCGCGGTGCGCGGATGCCGCAGCGCCTCGCGGTAGGCGGGCAGGATCTCGGGCCCCGAGAAGCCGTGCACCGTCGTCACCAGGAATACGGCCGCGGCGGCGTCGACGTCGACGCAGCGGCGGATCAGGAGGCCGGCGCCGCGAGTGGCGTCCTCGCGGCCGTGCCCGGCGGGGAGGACCTACTCGAGGAGGAAGGCGCGCCCGTTGATCAGCAGCGTGTCGCCGTCGGTCGCGGCGAGAACGCCGAATTCGTCGACGGAGCGGGTGGAGTCCCCGGCGGTGTCCGAGGTCGCGGCGACAGCGGGAGTGGCTGCGGCGGCGGTGAGGAGGAGCCCGCAGGCGAGTGCGGTGATCACGGTCGTGCGGTTCATCGGCGTCGTCCTTGGCGTCGTGGTGGGCCGCTTCTCGTGGAGGCGGCGGGAACTGGTTCCGAGCCTAGGGCGCTGAGCCCGTCAACGCCCTGGGTCGTTCCTTGGGTTCAGCTATGAAGTACCGTGCAGCCATGCCCTGGGGACGCCTCTACTTCGCCGTGCAGGCGCTCGGCGGAGCGGCCTGGTGGGTCGCCGTGGCGCTCGTCCCCGCCGTGCGGATCGCGACGCTCGGCAGCCTCGATCCCGTCCCTGTCGCGGCTCTCGACCTCCCGCTGTTCGTCGGCGCCTCCGCTCTGGCCGCGGCCGGGATCCGCTGGGCGGCCGTCACCGCGACGGCCTGGACGCTCCTCGTCGCGGTCGCCCTGGCCGTCTGGGCCACCCTGACGGGGGAGGCGGGCTGGGGCGTCGTCGCGATGCTCGCCGCGGCGGGCGGCTCCGTCGTCGCGGCGTGCCTGCTCCTGCTCGGCCGGGTGCCCACGCGCTGGATCGCCTCCGGTCCCTTCACCTTCCGCGTCGCGACCGCCGGCCGCCGGCCCGGATCGCACCTCGCCGCGACCCTCGGGCAGATCGTGGTGTTCTGGGGAGGCGCGCTGGTCGTCGTCCCGCTGGTGATCGCCGCGCTGGAGGAGCGCTGGGGCGTGGGCCTCGGAGCGGCACCGCCCGCGGTCGTCGGACTCGCCGTCCTGCTGCTGGTCGCGGCGAGCGCGCTCGGGATCTGGTCGGGGCTCACGATGTCGCTCCTCGGCGACGGCACGCCGCTGCCGATCGCGATGACCAACCGGCTGGTGATCGCCGGGCCCTACCGCTGGGTCCGCAACCCGATGGCGGTCGCCGGCATCGCGCAGGGAGCGGCGGTCGGGATGCTGCTCTCGTCGTGGCTGGTCGTGCTGTACGCACTCCTCGGCGCCGTCGTCTGGAACCAGGCCGTGCGCCCGCTGGAGGAGGCGGACCTCGCCGCCCGCTTCGGCGCCGACTTCGAGCGCTACCGCTCGCGCGTCCGCTGCTGGGTGCCCCGCCGCCCGGAGTCGCTAGCGCGCCGGGGGTAGCCGCTGCCGCGGCGCGCTCGCCGAGGCGTTCCGCTCCCGCCGGGACACCGCCGCCAGGCCGGCGTCTCGCCGATGAGGGCGGTGTCTCGAGGCGCCGGACGCGCCTCTCGCGACGGCGACACGCCTCGCCCGCCGACCCTGTCACTCCGCGGTGCGCCCGCGCCCGACCACCGCGGCGACCAGCCCCGCCGAGACCGCGGCCAGCGCGACCAGCACCCCGCCCACGCCGAGCGCCCCCGCCACGAGCGGAGTCGCGAGCGCCAGCGCGACACCGGGGAGCGCCAGCCGCGCGGGCATCGGCTGGTGCTCGCCGAGCGGCGCGTGCACCGCCCACAGGGTCAGGACGAAGACCGCGACCGGGACCGCGACGGCCGCGCCGATCACCGTGTCGGACGCCTCGAGGTGGCCCGCGGTCGCGGCGACGGCCGCCTCCAGCCCGGATCCCAGCGCCGCGAGGGCCGCGAACGCCGCGAAGTGCGCGTAGCCCCAGCGGTAGGAGAGGCCGCGCCGCCGCTCCAGCAGCTCGCCGGAGGGATGCGAGAACGACAGCCACCACAGCGCGAACACGATCACCAGCCCGCAGGCCGCGACCAGCACGAGCGAGGCGCTGACGCCCGCCTCCGTCACCGCCCGCTGCACGCCCATCACCGCCGCGAGGACGCCCTCGCCGAGCAGGATGATCGTGAACAGCCCGTACCGCTCGGCGACGTGGTGCGGATGCCAGTTCGCGTCGCCCGCCCGCTGTGCCCAGAGGGGCACGGCCAGCTCGCAGACGACCAGGAGCAGGAAGCTCACCACCCCGACCTCCTCGGGCAGGAGCAGCCGCATCAGCCAGCCGACCTGCACGATCGAGAAGCCGACGGCGTTGCGCACGGCGGAGGTGCGGTGCTCCGGAGTGGACACGGCGACGCGGATCCACTGGCTCACCAGCGCGAACCGCATGATCGCGTAGCCGATGGTGATCGCCCGGTAGTCGCCGTCCTCGAAGCCGGCCGGCACTCCCGCCGCGAGCACCAGGACGCCGCCCATCTGGGCGAGGGTCAGCAGCCGGTAGGGCACGTCGTCGGTGTCGTACCCGGAGGCGAACCAGGTGAAGTTCATCCACGCCCACCAGATCGCGAAGAACACCATGCCGAAGGGGAGGAGCCCCTCGGCGAGGTGCCCCTCCTCGGTCGCGTGGGCGAGCTGCTGGGCGATCTGCGCGATCGCGACGACGAAGGTCAGGTCGACGAGCAGCTCGAGCGGACTCGAGACGCGGTGCGCCTCGTCGATCGCGCGCGGCTGCATCCGCACGCGGAGGGGGTGCGCGGGGGAGGCGGGCATGCGCTCATCCTGCACCCGGAGGGCTTCTGCGCGAGTGCCGCGCCCGCCTCCCGCGACCCTCGGCGCCCGCCCTCGCACCGAGTGTCCAGAAGTCGTCGCACTCGAGCGCGAGTGCGACGACGATCCGACACTCGCGGGCGGCCGGACCTCGCGGGGCCGGGCTCACACTCGCCGGGTACGTCGCAGCCGCGCCCCGCCCCGGCCCGCGCAGGACCCCCGCCTACGATGGGTCGGGATGTCCCCCGAATCCGCGCTCGCCGCCCCGACCCGCGCGTCCCCGGGCGCCCGGCGGTCGCGGCGCGGGCCGCTCCTCGGGCTCGCCCTGGTCGCCGTCCTCGTGGCGACGCGCCTGCTCGCCCCGGACGCGGCGGGCGACGCCCTCTCGGACGCGGTGCGCGACTTCCTCACCCTCTCGATCAGCGTCGTCATCGAGTCGCTGCCGTTCGTGTTCCTCGGCATCGTCCTCTCGATCGCGGTGCAGCTGTGGGTGCCCGAGGCCGTGCTGCTGAGGATCCTGCCCAAGCGGGCGCTCCCGCGGCGGCTCGTGATCTCGCTGCTCGGCGTGCTCCTCCCGGTCTGCGAGTGCGGCAACGTGCCGCTCGCGCGCGGGCTGATCGTCAAGGGCCTCTCGGTGTCGGAGTCGATGACGTTCCTCCTGGCCGCGCCGATCGTGAATCCGATCACCATCGTCACGACCTACCAGGCCTTCGGCTGGGCCGACGGGATCCTCGTCTGGCGCATCGTCGGCGGCTTCGCGATCGCGAACCTCGTCGGCTGGATCTTCAGCCGCCACTCCGAGCCGATGAGCCTGCTCACCGACCGCTTCCGCGCTGCCTGCGAGGCGGGCGAGCGGCCCTCCCGCTCCCTCCGCGACCGCTCCCGGCGCAGCGTGCTGCTGTTCGCCGAGGAGACCGGGGCGATGATGCCGGCGCTGTTCGTCGGCGCCGCCATCGCGGGGCTGATCCAGGTCGGCGTCTCGCGCGACGTGCTGACCACTCTCGGCGGCGACCCGCTCTGGTCGGTGCTGGCGCTGATGGTGCTCGCCTTCGTCATCTCGATCTGCTCGAACGTCGACGCGTTCTTCGTGCTCTCGTTCGGCTCCACGTTCCTGCCGGGAGGCATCATCGCGTTCCTCGTCTTCGGCCCGATGATCGACGTCAAGATGCTCGCGCTGCTCCGCACCACGTTCTCGGCCGCGACGCTGGTGCGCGTCACCGTGCTGGTCGCCCTCGCCGCGGCCGTGCTGGGACTGGCGGTGAACTATGCGCTCTGAGCGCCTCCTCGCCCGCTGGAAGGGCGTCGTCCTCAGCCTGATCGGCGTCGTCTCGACTTTGTGGCTCGCGGCGACCGGCCGACTCGGCCTCTACATCCACCCCCGCTACTTCGAGTTCTCGGTGGTGCTCGCGGTGATCGCAGGAGTGCTGCTGATCGCGGCGTTCGCGGTCGTGCCGGGCGCCGAGGAGGACGCCCACGAGCACGAGGACGACGTCGAGCACCTCCACGCCCCCGTGCCCGCCCGCCCCTGGCGCCGGGTGGTCGCGGTCGCGGCCGGAGTCGCGGTGATCGCCTCCGCCGCCGTCGCCCTGCTCGTGCTCCCGCCGGCCGCCCTCACCGCCTCGACCGCGACGCAGCGCGAGGTCAACACCAGCGCCGTCGACGCCTCCGTGACCGCTGCGGCGCCCACCGGCGACACGGCCTCGTTCAGCGTGCGCGACTGGGCGACCCTGCTGCGTCAGGGCGCGAGCGAGCAGTTCCTCGCCGGCCGCACGGCGACGGTGAGCGGATTCGTGACCCCCGACGCCTCCGACCCCGAGAACGTCTTCTACATCGCCCGCTTCGTCGTCACCTGCTGCGCGGTGGACGCGCAGCCGGTGGGCGTGCCGGTCTACCAGGCCGGCTGGGCCGACACCTGGTCGGAGGGGCAGTGGCTGGAGGCGAGCGGCGGCTTCGGCGCGAACCCGAGCGTCACCAGCGCCGAGGCGGTCGTGCTGGAGCCGGAGGCGCTCACTCCGATCGACGAGCCGGCGATGCCGTATGTCTACTGAGCGCGGCGCGAATCCTGAGCGCGGCGCGTCTCCTGAGCGCGGCGCGTCTCTCGAGCCCGGCGCGTCTCCCGGCGGCGGCACGTCGGCGCGGAGCGGGCGACGGGCCGGAGGCGGTGCGCGGCGGGCTCCCGGCCTCGACTCCGCAGGCGCCTCCCGCTTCTCGCGGCTCTTCTGGGCGGTCGTCGCGGTGCTCGTCCTCGCGGTCGGAGGCCTGACCGCCGCCACCGTCGCGAAGGGGCCCCGGGTCGCCTCCCTCGAGGTCAGCACCGACGGCGTCGTCGAGCGCGACGGCTCCCGAGCCCGCCTGCACCTCGACCAGGCGCTCGAGCCCGACGCGCTCGACCGTGTCCGCGTCGCTCCGGACGCCCCGCACACCGCCGAGCTCGACGGCGGCGTGCTCACCGTCACCTTCACCGACACCCTCCGCTACGCCACCCGCTACGAGATCGGGATCGACGACGCCCGCAGCGCCGCGACCGGCTCGGCCGCCGACGTCTCCGCCTCCTTCACCACGAAGGACCCCGACCTCTTCACCCTCGACCGCACCGCCGACGACCCCTCGCAGCCCGACGCCGTCCGCGTCCGCCCGCTCTCCGGAGGCGACGCCCGGGTCCTCGTCACGGCCGACCGGATCCAGGACTACGCCGTCGTCGGCCCGGTGCTGGTCGTCGTGACCATCGAGCCGGACGACACGAACCTCCTCCGCACGGTCACGCTCGACACCGGCTCCGAGGGCGTCATCCCGCTCCCCGGCCCCGGGACCGTGCGCGAGCTGCACTCCTCGCCCGAGAAGGGCGTGCTCGGCTGGACCTTCACCGGGCAGGCGCCGTCGGGCCCGCTCGACCGCGCCCTCTACTCCTACGACCTCACCGACCAGAAGGCCGAGGCGGTCCCCGTGCTCGGGATCGACGGCGGGCCGCTGCGGGCGCGCGACTGGATGTTCGTGCCCGGCACCACCTCCGTCGTCACCCACTCGCTCGACGACACGGTGCTCCTGCTCGACCTGCTGACGCCCGGCTCGATCAGCCCGCTCGGGCAGCACGCGGAGCTGCGCGGATTCGTGCCCGGCGCGAACCGGCTCGTGGTCGCCGATCCGGAGTCG
>NZ_PSUZ01000031.1:0-35458 GCF_002932095.1 Rathayibacter sp. AY1G1 | reverse complement strand
CTACCTCCCGGCCGTCCTATCCTGAGGGCGTGCCCGTGATCCGAGTCGCCATCGCCGACTCCGTCGTCGACCACCCAGGCGTCGAGCCAGCGCTCCCCCGGAGTGCCGGAGTCGCGGGTGTCGAGATGCACCCGCACCGATCGGGCACCGGAGTGCTTGGAGACGTTGGCGAGCAGCTCGGCGACGACGAAGTAGACGCTGCGCTCGACCTCGGGCGGCACGTCCGCCACGGGGTGCTCGGTGAGGACCTCGACCGGCACCGGGCTGAGCTCGGCGAGCGAGTGCACCGCCGCCTCGAAGCCCCGGTCCTGCAGGATCGGCGGCGCCACTCCGCGGGAGAGGGCGCGCAGCTCGTCGAGCGCGGCGCGCACGTGCTCGCGAGCCTCGTCGACCAGGCGGGCGGCGGACTCCGGGTCGGCGGCGAGTCGGTTGCGGGCCGAGGCCAGGTCCATCTGCACCCGGATCAGGCGCTGCTGCGGGCCGTCGTGGATGTCGCGCTCGAGCCGGCGCAGCGCGCGGTCCTCGGCGGCGACGGCTGCGCCGCGGGAAGCGCTCAGCTCGGCGACCTCTCGCTGGAGCGCCTCCGACTCCCACGGGCCGAGCAGGAGACGGTCGACCAGCCAGTGCAGGAGGGAGAGGCCGCGGGTGGCGAACGGCAGGGTCGAGACGAAGAGGACGGTTGTGGCGACCGTCGCCGCGGCGACCAGTCCCGCCGGAGGCTGCGGGGCGCCCAGCAGAGCGGCCCCGCTCTCGGCCAGCAGGCGGGCCGGACCGGGGGCCCCCGTGAGCGCGGCGGCCACCGTGCCCGGGCCCGCCCAGGTCCACAGCGCCAGGAGCAGTCCTGACAGCAGCGCGAGCACCGGAGCCACGACGAGCGTGTGCAGGAGAGCGAGCCAGTAGTGCCCGTCGATCACCGGACCGTAGAGGGCGAAGGTCGACGGAGTGACGGAGGAGGGCGGTCGCCGCCACTGCGGCCGGGGGACGGCGGGCCGTCCGGCCAGCACGTCGAGGCCGACGGCGGCCCGCGAGAAGAAGCGCGCCGTGTAGAGGGCGGCAGGCAGGAACACCAGGCCGATCAGGACTCCGACGAGCCCGAGCGCGACGGCCAGCGCGACGCCGGCGCAGAAGGCGCCGAGGAGCGCGACCGGGATCGCGGCCACCAGCGCGACCACCTCCCGGGGCAGTCCGCGCCAGAGCCGGAGGTAGGCGCGCGAGGCCTCGCCGAGGGCCGTCGATGCTCCGCTCATCCGCGCCTCCTGTCCGCTCCCGCCGCCGCCGCGACCCGGTCGAGCGTACCGGCGGCACGGCTCCGGGCACCCGGGGGGAAGCCCCCGTGACGCCCCTCCGCGACCGAGGTGAGCCTGTCCTTCACCGGACTGAGCCGAGCCTGCGCTTCCTTGCGGCGCCGAGGGATCTGCGTACTGTTGACGATCAGTCACCCCTCTCGAAAGGACCAGACGATGTCCACCACGTCCGTCACGTCGCTCACCTCGTCGAACCCGGATGTCGCATCCGGAGTCGCCCAGTTCCTCAGCCCCGTCGTCGTCGAGATGACCGCGCTCGCCGTCAACGGCAAGCAGGCGCACTGGCACGTCCGCGGCGCCAACTTCATCGGCGTCCACGAGCTGCTCGACGCGATCGTCGGCCGCGCCATCGAGTGGGCCGACCTCGCCGCGGAGCGCGTCGTCGCCCTCGGCCTCCCGGTCGACGCCCGCATCCAGACCGTCGCCTCGGCGACGCAGTCCGAACCCCTCACCCCCGGCTTCCAGCGCTCCGAGAACGCGATCGTCGAGATCATCCGCCAGATGGACGTCGCCATCGCGACCGTCAACACGGCGATCGCCGAGCTCGCCGAGATCGACGCGAGCAGCCAGGACGTCGCGATCGAGATCGGCCGCGGCCTCGAGAAGGACCGCTGGTTCCTCTTCGCCCACGTCAGCGAGAGCTGAGCACCACGCCTCGACCGGCCCGCGGATCCTCGGATCCCGCGGGCCGTCGTCGTTCCCCGGCCCGTCCGCGCGATCCGGAGCAGCCGGAGTCGCGACGGGCGCGGGTCAACCGCCGTGCGTGAAGCGGCCCGCCAGGAGGGTCGCGGCGACCGGCATGGATCGGAGGGCTCCTGCATCGGCGGCGAGCGGATCGCGGTCGACCACCACCAGATCGGCGGGATCGCCGGCCGCGGGCGTGAGCCGGCGCACCCGGGTCGAGGCGACGATCGCCTCCTCGACGCTCACCCGCTGCTCCGGATGCCAGGGCTCGTCGCCCGGCAGCGCCCGCGCGACCGCGGCCGAGATCGCGACCCACGGGTCGAGCGGAGCGACCGGAGCGTCCGAGCCGAGCACCACGCGGGCCCCGGAGTCGAGCAGCGAGCGCAGCGGGAACGCCCGGCCGGTGCGTCCCGGCCAGTACCGCTCCGCCACCTCGCGGTCGTCGAGCGCGTGCGCGGGCTGCACTCCGGCCTCCACGCCGAGCGCGGCGAACCGCGGAAGGTCGGTCTCCGCGAGCAGCTGAGCGTGCTCGATCCGGCCCCCGCCGACCCGGCCGAGCGCGTCCAGAGCCAGCGTCGCCGCGGCGTCTCCGATCGCGTGCACGGTGGAGCGGATGCCCCCGGCGGCCGCGCGGGCGAGCAGCTCGTCCAGCTCGGCGGGCTCCACGGTGAGGACGCCGTTGCCGTCGTGGTCGGCGTAGGGGTGGGCGCAGTAGGCGGTCCTCGTGTTGAGGGAGCCGTCGATCAGGACCTTGAGCGGGCCCATCCGCAGCAGGCCGTCACCGCCGTCGAGTTCGTCGCCAGTGCGCAGTCCCTCCGCGAGGGCGCGGTCGAGGTGGTCGCGGTAGACGCCGGTGTCGACGCGGAGGGAGCGTGCTCCGCCAGCGACGCGACGGGGCCAGTCCCCCACATTCCAGCGCATCTCGAGGTCGACGACGCCGACCACCCCGCGAGCCGCAGCCCGCCGCGCCGCAGCGTCGGCGAGTGCGTCGAGCTCGTCGTCGCCGAGGGCGCCGAGTGCGGTGACGAGCTCGAAGCAGGCGTCCTCGCGCAGCAGCTCGGGCTCGGGAGCGACGGCGTAGCGCCGGTACGCGGCGGAGTTCAGCCAGGCGCAGTGCAGGTCGCCGCTGATCAGCACGACGGGCCGCTCCGGAGAGACCTCGTCCAGGAGCGCGGTCGTCGGCGGCTCCGGCCAGAGGCCGTCGCGGAAGCCGAAGCCGATCAGCGTGCCGGTACCGGGCTCCTCCGCCAGGCGACGTCGGACCGCGTCCGCCGTTCCGCGGGCCGAGTCGGCTGACGAGACGTCCAGGCGCGGGGCCGTCATCGCCCACTGGGAGAAGTGGACGTGCTCGTCCCAGAGGCCGGGGAGCACCCAGCGCCCGTCGAGGTCGCGCACCTCGTCGCCCGGGGCGGCGGCGGCGTCCGGTCCGACCGCTTCCACGCGGCCGTCGCGCAGGAGCACGGCACCGGGTCGGGACGAGCCGAGGAGGCGGGCGCCCCGGAGCAGGAGACCGCCGGTCATCGGGCGGCCTCGCGGAGCGCGGGGCGGACGGCTCGGCGGGTGCGCGACCGGGCCGACCGCTCTCCACCCGCGCTCACGACTGGCACACCGGGCACCAGTAGAGCTTGCGCGCGCCGATCTCCTCGAGCAGCACGTTCGTGCCGCAGACGCGGCAGGGCAGGCCCTCGCGCTTGTAGACGTAGTTGCGCTCGGCGCGGCTGCGGACGGCTTTCGAGCGCTCGGTCTTCGTCAGGCCGCGGCGCGTGATCATCATCCCGGTCCGGATGCCGTCCTCGAGCAGGTCCGCCCAGTCCCGCCACAGCTCCTGTGCGAGCTCCAGCGGCACCTGCTTGCCGGGAGTGTGCGGGTCGAGGCCGGCGCGGTAGAGCAGCTCCGCGCGGTAGATGTTGCCGATGCCACTGACCACGGACTGGTCCATCAGCACCAGCCCGACCGGCGTCGCCGTCCTGCGGAGCCGGTTCACGAAGCGGTCGCGCGCCTCGTCGGAGTCGTCGTCGGCCGGATCCGGACCGAGGCGGGCGAGGAGGGCCTCCACCTGGGCGGGATCCATCACCTCGCAGGCGGTGGGGCCGCGCAGGTCGGCGACCGTCTCCTCCGTCATGATGCGCACGCGCACCGCGCCCACGGGCGGCGGCGGGAACTCGTCGAGATCGGAGTCGGTCTCGTGCTCCGTCTCGGAGAGGCGCACGGCGCGGCGGCGCCGGGGAGCGCCGATGCTGCCGCCCGCCTTGCCGTCCGGGAACAGCGGCGAGACGTGCCCGAGGAAGTCCCACGCACCGTAGAGGCCGAGGTGGACGTGCAACGTCAGGTCGCCCTCGAAGCGCAGCAGCAGGTGCTTGCCGACGGCCGTGGACTCGAGGACCTCGCGCCCGTCGAGGAGCGCGGCTCCCTCGGTGAAGCGACCCTGGGGGCTGCTGGTCGCGACGCGGTGCCCGACGACGTCGCGCTCGAACTGCAGGGCGATCCGGTGGACGGAGTGCCCCTCGGGCACTCAGCGCTCCTTCGCGGCGGAGTCGACGACCCGGCCGGCGATGTCGCCGGTGGCCTCGTACTCGGCGAGCTGCGCGATGCGGCGCACGTGCCGCTCCTCGAAGGTGAAGGGCTCGGCGACGAACGCGTCGATGAAGCCGGTGGCCTCCTCGACGGAGTGCTGGCGGGCCCCGATCGAGATGACGTTCGCGTCGTTGTGCTGGCGGGCCAGCACGGCGGTGCTCAGATTCCACACGAGCGCCGCGCGCACGCCCGCGACCTTGTTCGCCGCGATCTGCTCGCCGTTGCCCGAGCCGCCGAAGACGACGCCGAGAGCCTCGACCCCCGCCTCCTGATCGCGGACGACCGCGGCGGCGGCGTTGATGCAGAAGGACGGGTAGTCGTCCAGCGGGTCGTAGGACGTGGGGCCGTGGTCGATCACGTCATGACCGGCGGCGCCGAGGTGCTCGATCAGGTGACGGCTGAAGTCCAGCCCTGCGTGGTCCGTGGCGATGTGGATGCGCACGAGAGAACTCCTCCGGAAGAGCCGTCTGGGACCCGCGGTGCCCGGGCCGGGAGCCAGAGTACCGCGGGTCGGCTCAGTCGAACTGCGGGTCGCGGGTCCGCGAGCGCTTGAGCTCGAAGAAGCCGTCGAAGGAGGCGGCGGCGACGATGCCGTCCCAGAGGGTCAGCGCCTGCTCGCCCCTCGGGATCGGCGAGATGACGGGGCCGAAGAAGGCGACGTCGCCGATCGCGATGACCGGGGTGCCGACGTCCTGGCCGACCCGCTCGATCCCGTCGAAGTGGGAGGCGCGCATCGGCTCGTCGTACTCGTCCGAGTCGGCGTGGGCGGCGAGCTCCGCGGGCAGGCCGAGCTCGGCGAGCGACTCGGCGATCACCGCGTCGACGTCGGTGCGCCCGCCCGGGTGGATCCGGGTGCCGAGCGCGTCGTAGAGCGGCTTGACGTGCTCGCGGCCCTCGCGCTCGGCGACGGCGGCGACCAGGCGCGTGTAGCGCAGCGCGCGCGGGAGGAAGGCGCGGTACGAGTCGTCCACGTCCTTGTCCTCGTTGAGGACGGCGAGGCTCATGATGTGCCACTGCACGTCGAGGTCGCGCGCGGGGGTCACCTCGTCCACGAATCGCGAGGTCATCCAGGCCCACGGGCAGGAGGGGTCGAACCAGAAGTCCACAGAGGTCATGGGGACACGCTACGCCGCTCGCCGGGGCCGCGTCCGCGCTCCCCGGCGGCTCCGCAGGATCGGCGCCACGGGGCTCCACGGCGGGTCCCGGCAGCTCTAGGGTGGATCGGCGGCGCCCGCACCCCGGCGCCCGCGGCAGCGCCCGAGACGAACGGATGGAGCACCCCCGTGCCAGGAGACAACCTCACCCGGAGCGAGGCGCAGGAGCGCGCCTCGCTGATCCAGGTCCACGACTACGACATCGCCCTCGACCTGACCCGGGGAGCCGAGACCTTCCTCAGCACCACCACGGTGCGCTTCTCCGCCACCGAGGGCGCCTCGAGCTTCATCGACGCCGTCACGGGCACGGTCCACTCCGTCACCCTCAACGGCGCGGAGCTCGACCCCGCCGACGTCGCCGACGGCGTCCGGATCCGCCTCGACTCCCTGGCTGCGGACAACGAGCTCACCGTCGTCGCCGACATGCTCTACACCAACACGGGCGAGGGCCTGCACCGCTTCGTCGACCCCGTCGACGGCGAGGTGTACCTGTACTCGCAGTTCGAGGTGCCCGACTCCCGCCGCGTCTTCGCGGTGTTCGAGCAGCCGGACCTCAAGGCCGAGTTCCGCTTCACCGTCACCGCACCCGCGCAGTGGCAGGTCGTGTCGAACCAGCCCACTCCCGAGCCGGTCCCGGCGGGCGAGGGGATCGCGACCTGGAGCTTCGAGCCCACCCCGCGCATCTCCTCCTACATCACGGCCCTCGTCGCCGGACCCTACGTGGTCGAGACCGACTCGCTCGTCTCCTCCGACGGCCGCACCATCCCGCTGGGGGTCTTCGCCCGGGCCTCGCTCGCGCCCTTCCTCGACGCCGACTACGTGTTCGAGAAGACGAAGCAGGGCTTCGCCTTCTACGAGGAGAAGTTCGGCGTCCCGTACCCGTTCGCGAAGTACGACCAGCTGTTCGTCCCCGAGTTCAACGCCGGCGCGATGGAGAACGCGGGAGCGGTGACCTTCACCGAGACCTACGTGTTCCGCTCCAAGGTGACGGACGCGATCAAGGAGCGCCGGGTCGTCACGATCCTCCACGAGCTCGCCCACATGTGGTTCGGCGACCTGGTCACGATGAAGTGGTGGAACGACCTCTGGCTCAACGAGTCGTTCGCCGAGTACGCCTCCACCCTCGCCACCGCGGAGGCGACGGAGTGGACCGAGGCGTGGACCACCTTCGCCGCGATGGAGAAGAGCTGGGCCTACCGCCAGGACCAGCTGCCCTCGACCCACCCGATCGTCGCGACCATCAACGATCTCGAGGACGTCCAGGTCAACTTCGACGGCATCACCTACGCCAAGGGCGCCTCGGTGCTCAAGCAGCTCGTCGCGTGGGTCGGCGAGAGGGAGTTCCTCGCCGGCGTCCACGAGTACTTCGTGAAGCACGCCTTCTCGAACACGGAGCTGCGCGACCTGCTGGTCGAGCTGGAGGCCACCAGCGGGCGCGACCTCACCGAGTGGTCGGCGCAGTGGCTCGAGACGGCCGGCGTGAACACGCTCCGCCCCGAGATCGCGGTCGACGAGAGCGGAGCGATCGCGTCCTTCGCGATCCTGCAGACCGCGGTCGAGGAGTACCCGACGATCCGCCCGCACCGCCTGGCGATCGGCCTGTACGACTTCGAGGGCGAGCGCCTCGTCCGCGTCGAGCGCCTCGAGCTGGACGTCGACGGGGAGCGCACCGAGGTGCCCGAGCTGATCGGCCGCACCCGTCCGGCGCTCGTGCTGCTCAACGACGACGACCTCGCCTACGCGAAGGTCCGCCTCGACGACGCCTCGCTCGCCGTGGCCGTCGAGCACCTCGCGAGCATCGACAGCCCCCTGGCCCGCTCGCTGGTCTGGGGCTCGGTCTGGGACTCGACCCGCGACGCCGAGTCGGCGCCGCGCGACTTCGTCCGCCTCGTCCTGGGCAACGTCGCGACCGAGACAGAGTCCACGACCCTGCGGACGGTGCTCAACCAGCTCGTCGCCACCGCCACCCAGTACGTCGCTCCGGAGTACCGGGCCGAGGTCCTCGAGGAGGCGGGCGATCAGCTGTGGACGCTCGCGCAGGGCGCCGAGCCGGGCAGCGACGCGCAGTTCCAGTTCGTGAAGTTCTTCGCCGCGATCGCGTCCACCCCGGCGCACCTCGAGGCCGTGCAGGCACTGCTCGACGGCTCCACCGCTCTTGACGGCCTCGACATCGACACCGACCTCGGCTGGGAGCTGCTGATCGCTCTCGTCGCCGGCGGGCGTGCGGGCGCTGACGACATCGACGCGGCGCTCGCCTCGGACAACACGGCGACCGGCCAGCAGTCGGCCGCGCACGCCCGTGCCGCACTGCCGACCGCGGAGGCGAAGCGCGCGGCCTGGGACTCCGTCACGGCCGACGACTCGGCCCCGAACACGATCGTCCGCTCGACGGGCCTGGGCTTCCAGCGCTCCGCCGACCCGCGCCTGCTCGACGCGATGGTCCCGGTCTACTTCGACGCCCTCCGCTCCCTCTGGGAGTCGAAGAGCTACAAGATCGCCGAGTACCTGGTCGTCGGCTTCTACCCGGCCGCCGCGCCCTCGCAGGAGATCGTCGACTCCACCCGCGCCTGGCTCGACGCGAACCCGGAGGTCCCGGCGCTGCGCCGACTCGTGATCGAGAACCTGGCCGGCGTGGAGCGTGCGCTCCGCGCCCAGGAGCGCGACACCCGGGGCTGACAGTGAGCCGCCCGGTCCCCCGGCGCTCGGCGCTGCGGGACCGGGCGGCTGTCCCCTCTCCCGGCGCCTAGCGCTGCGGGACCGAGCGGCGCTCCGGCCCGTCGTAGGCGGACAGCGGCCGGATGAGCGCGTTCGAGCCCCGCTGCTCGATCACGTGGGCCGTCCAGCCCACCACCCGCGCGGCGACGAACAGCGGAGTGAAGATCCCGGTGTCGAAGCCCATCAGCCGGTAGGCGGGGCCGGACGGGTAGTCGAGGTTCGGCAGGATCCCCGTCCGCTCGGCCATCGCCGCGGCCAGGGCGTCGTACAGCTCCATCATCTCGCCGGCCCCCTCGTGCTCGGCGAGCCGCCGGAGAGCGGCGTCCATGGTCGGCACCCGCGAGTCGCCCGACTTGTAGACCCGGTGGCCGAACCCCATGACCTTCCGGCGCTGCCTGAGCGCCTCGGCGAGCCACTCGCGGGACCGCCGGTCCGCCTCCGGTCCGGTGCCGACCTCGTCGAGCACGTGCAGCACGGCCTCGTTCGCCCCGCCGTGGAGCGGTCCCTTGAGCGCTCCGACGGCGGCGGTCACGGCGGAGTGGACGTCCGACAGCGTCGACGTCACGACGCGGGCCGTGAAGGTCGAGGCGTTGAAGGAGTGCTCGGCGTAGAGCACCAGCGAGACGCGGAACGCGTCGACGACGACCGGCTCCGGCACCTCGCCGAAGGTCGTCCAGAGGAAGTTCTCGGAGTAGTCGAGGTCGTCGCGCGGCTCGATCGGCTCGAGGCCGCGCAGGCGGCGCTGGGCGTAGGCGACGATCGCCGGCAGTGCCGCCCAGAGCCGCACGGAGCGCTCCAGCACGGCCTCGGGAGCGTCGGCATCCGGATCCTCCTCGAGCGCGCCCAGGACGCTCACCGCCGTCCGCACGACGTCCATCGGGTGCGCCGACAGCGGCAGCAGGTCGATCACGGTGCGCACCTCGGGGGCCAGGGCGCGGTGGGCCCGCTCCACGGCGGCCAGCCCGGCCGTCTCCTCCGCAGTGGGGAGCTCGCCGTGCCAGAGCAGCCAGGCCACGTCCTCGAACGAGGTCCCCGCCGCGAGCTCCTGCACGGGGTAGCCGCGGTAGAGCAGCGAGTTCGACGCCGGGTCGACCTTCGAGACGGCCGTCGTGTCGACGACGACCCCCACGAGTCCTTTGCGGATGTCCTGATCGGTCGTGCTCATCCTTCGCTCCTTCGCGAGAGGCGGGCGGCGGCGCCGGGGAGCGCCGCCGGTTCATGCGGGTCGGCGCGCTCAGGCGCCGTAGTGGTCGGCGAGCGAGAAGTCGAAGACGCCCTCGTCGAAGCGGCTGTACGAGGCGTAGTCGAGGAGCTCGTAGAGCTCGGCGCGCGTCTGCATGCCCGGGACCTCCGAGCGGAGCGAGCCCTCCGCCTTGAGGGCGTCGAGTGCCCGCATCGCGGCGCCCATCGCGATCCGGAGCAGCGAGACCGGGTGGATCACGACGTTCACGCCGACGTCGGCGAGCTGCTGCGCGGTGAACAGCTCGCTCTTGCCGAACTCGGTCATGTTGGCGAGGATCGGCACGTCGATCGCGGCGCGCACGGCCTCGAACTCGGACAGGTCGCGCATCGCCTCGGGGAACACCGCGTCTGCTCCGGCGTCGACGAGGCGCTTGGCGCGGTCGATCGCGGCCGGCAGGCCGTCGAGGGCGCGGATGTCGGTGCGGGCCATGATCACCAAATCGGAGTCGCGGCGCGCGTCGACGGCCGCCGCGATCCTCCGCACCGAGGTCGCCTCGTCGACGACCGCCTTGCCGTCGAGGTGCCCGCAGCGCTTGGGGTTCACCTGGTCCTCGATGTGCAGCCCCGCGACTCCGGCGTCCTCGAGCATCTGCACCGTCCGCGCGACGTTCAGCGGCTCGCCGAAGCCGGTGTCCGCGTCGACGAGGACCGGCAGGTCGGTCAGGCGCGCGATCTGCTGCGAGCGGCCGGCCACCTCGCTGAGCGTGGTGAGCCCGATGTCCGGCAGCCCCAGCTCGGCCGAGAGCACGGCGCCCGAGACGTAGATCCCGTCGAAGCCCTTCGCCTCGATGAGGCGCGCGGAGAGCGGAGTGAACGCGCCGGGCAGCTGCAGCAGCTCGCCCGAGGCGAGGCGCTCGCGGAAGAGGCGGCGCTTCTCGGCGGGAGTCCGGGTGGAGTGGAGCATCGGGCGTCCTTCCCAGGGCGGTGGCCGGGTCCGAGCGGACCCGCCTCGAATCTATACGCGCTCGGGGCTCGTGCACCCGTCTCGGAGGGAGGCGTCCCGTAGCCTGGAGCGGTCATGCTGCTTCTTCAGACCTCCACCCCGGATCCTGTCGCCGCCACCGTCTCCTTCTTCGAGTCCGAGCCCTTCTGGAAGGTGGTCGCGATCCTCGGGATCGTGCTGGGCGCGCTGCTGATGCGCGTCATCGCCCACTTCGTGATCGGCCGCGTCGTCGACCAGATCGTGTCGGGAGTGAAGCGCCGCCAGCGCGTCGAGGACACCCAGTCGATCGCCGCGTCGCCGCTCGCGGCCGTGCGGGTGGTGCAGCGCACGCGCACGCTCGGGTCGATCCTCAACAACCTGAGCTCGATCCTGATCGTCGTCATCGCCCTGGTCATGATCGTGACGACGATCGACAAGGACCTCATCGGCTCCTTCGCCCTGCTGACGGCCGCCCTCGGCGCGGGCCTCGGCTTCGGCGCGCAGAACATCGTCAAGGACGTCCTCAACGGGCTGTTCATGGTCGCGGAGGACCAGCTCGGGGTCGGCGACGTCGTCGACACCGGGCAGGCGACGGGCGTGGTCGAGTCGGTCGGCGTCCGGGTGACGCAGATCCGCGACGTCAACGGCACCCTCTGGTTCGTCCGCAACGGCGAGATCGTCCGGGTCGGGAACATGTCGCAGGGCTGGTCGCGCGTCATCGTCGACCTGGCCGTGCCCTACGAGACGGACCTCGAGCAGGTGCAGTCCACGGTCCTCGCGACAGCGAACGAGCTGGCGGCGAGCAGTCGCTGGCGGGCCCGGATCATCGACAAGCCCGAGCTCTGGGGCCTGGAGTCCATCGCCGACGACGCCCTGGTCATCCGGGTCGTGGTCAAGACCCGCACCACTGCCAAGGACGACGTCGCCCGCGAGCTGCGCCTGCGCCTGAAGAAGTCGCTCGACGCGCTCGACGTGAAGCTCCCCTCGCTGGCCACCGTCGTCCTCGAGGGCTTCGAGGGGGCGACGAGCGTCGGAGGCGCCAAGCCGCCGCGGACCACGCCCTCCCCCACGATCAGCACCGAGCACGGCAAGCCCGTGCGGCTCCCCCGCGCGCTGCGGCGCGGGAGCGGGACGCCGCCCCAGGACGGCGGCAGCACCTCCGGCCCGACGGGAGCGCGCTCGTGAGCGGCCTGCAGATCGGCGGCACGCCTCCGCTGCGCAGCTTCTGGGAGCACATCGGCGGCCGGCCGACGTTCGAGCGCCTGGTCCGCCGCTTCTACGAGGGCGTCCGCGAGGACGAGGTCCTCTGGCCGATGTACCCCGAGCACGACCTCGAGGACGCGATCCAGCGGCTGACCGGCTTCCTCGAGCAGTACTGGGGCGGCCCGGGCACCTACAGCGAGGAGCGCGGCCACCCGCGCCTGCGGATGCGGCACCAGCCGTTCCGGATCAACCCCGAGGCCCGCGACCACTGGCTCCAGCACATGCGGACGGCCGTCGACGATCTCGAGCTCGCTCCGGCCGACGACGCCCTGCTCTGGGACTACCTGGAGCGCGCCGCCCACGCGATGGTGAACACCTTCGAGGAGTAGCCGCTCAGCCCGGGGTGCGGACCAGCACGTGTCCGCGCCGTGAGGTGAGGCGGCGCCAGGCGCCGCTCTCGAGCAGGGCGACCGGGTCGTCGGCGCCGAGGAACCCGAGCGCGAAGAGGGCGAACGCCGCTCCCGCCGGGACGTCCTCGAGGCCGTCGAGCGGGCGGCCCCAGACGCTCGACCGCACGCGGCCGACGATCTGCTCGCCCGTCTCGGAGCCGACGGCCGCCGCGATCTCGTCGATCCCCTCGCGCGCGACGCGCTCCAGGAAGCCCGGGTCCACGGGCTCGCGCCGGGTCCAGCCGCCGCGGGGCGGGGAGACGCCCGCCCAGGGCCCCGCCGTCGCGTCGTCGCCGTCGGGCAGGACGACCGGCTTGCCGTCCGCTCCGCCCGGCTCCCACTGCAGGCGGGCGAGGCGGTCCGACAGCGCACGGATCGGCACGACCCGGTCGAAGCCGGCGGGCTCGTCGAGCGCGAAGACGCGCAGGCCCAGCACGGTCGCGGAGCGGTCGAGCAGACCGCGGGGCTGGAGGATCGGCGTGTAGGCGGCCAGCACGTGGTCGTCGGCGAGGAGCCGGACCGCACCGTCCTCGACCCGGGCCGAACGGCCGAGGAAGACGCGCAGATCCGACAGGCTGGGCGGATCCGCCAGGGAGAAGGACGAACTCATCGCGTCGATAAACTTACCCGAGGCCGCTCGCCCGACCGCCCGACACCCCGGAGGTACCGTGCCCGATCCCCTGTCCTCGTTCCTCACCGCGCTCGACCTGACGGACACCGGCGCCCGCACCAGCGAGGACATCTCGACGGGTCCCTCGCAGTGGATGCCCGAGGGGCGGGTCTTCGGCGGCCAGGTCCTCGCGCAGTCGCTCATCGCGGCCGGTCGCACCGTAGAGGGGCGCTCCGTGCACTCGATGCACGGGTACTTCCTCCGCCCCGGAGACGTCTCCCTGCCGATCACGTTCTCGGTCGACCGGATCCACGACGGGCGCTCCTTCTGCACCCGTCGGACGCAGGCCTACCAGAACGGACGCCCCATCCTCTCGATGATCGCCTCGTTCCAGACCGAGGACGAGGGCCTCGACCACCAGGCGCCGATGCCGGAGGGGATCCCCGACCCGGAGTCGCTGCCGAGCACCGCCGAGATCCTCGCGGGGGTCGACCACCCGGTCGGCAGCTTCTGGGCCACGCAGCGCCCCTTCGACGTGCGGCACGTCGAGCAGCCGGTGTACCTCCGGGCCGACCCCGAGCGGGTCGCGCACCAGAGCGTGTGGATGCGCTCGCTCGGACCGCTGCCGGACGATCCGATGCTGCACCGCGCCGCCCTCGCCTACGCGAGCGACTACACGATCCTCGAATCCACGCTCCGCCGACACGGTGCGGCCTGGACGACGCCCGGCCTGCGGATCGCGAGTCTCGACCACGCGATGTGGTGGCACCGCCCCGCGCGCGTGGACCAGTGGCTCCTCTACGTGCAGGAGGCGCCGAGCGCGTCCGGCGGACGCGGGCTCTCGCTCGGGCGCATCTACACGCAGGAGGGCGTGCTCGTGGCGAGCGTCGCCCAGGAGGGCATGGTCCGCGTCCCCCTGGGCTGAGCTCAGCCCCGCTTCGAGAAGGTGATGGGCTCCTCGACGTAGGGTCCCCACGCCTCGCGGAGCTCCTCCGGGATGCGCTGGGGCCTGCCCGTCGCGGCCGTCACCAGCACCAATGTGGTGGCCGCCTTCGTGAAGAGCACCCGCGGGACGACACCGGCGGGCGAGTAGAGCTCGTAGCAGACCTCGAGGCTCGCCCCGCCGATCCGCCCGATCCACAGCTCCACGTCGATCGGCGCGCGCATGTACGGTATCGGCGCGAGGTACTCGATCTCCTGCCGGGCGATGAGGCTGATCGACTCGGCGCCCGGCCGTGCGTCGAGCACCGCCGTCGCCATCCCGCCGGGCTGCGGCGAGTCCGGCTTCCAGAACGCCTGGATGCGCGCCTCCTCGAGCAGGCGCAGCATCTCGGCGTTGTTCACGTGCGCGTAGGCGTCGAAGTCCGACCAGCGCAGCGGGATGGCGACGTGCAGGCGCATCAGTCGCGGGTGAGCTTGCGGTACGCGGAGCGGTGCGGCTTCGCCGCGTCCGGGCCGAGGCGCTCGATCTTGTTCTCCTCGTAGGCCTCGAAGTTGCCCTCGAACCAGTACCAGTTGGCCGGATCCTCCTCGGTGCCCTCGTAGGCGAGGATGTGGGTCGCGATCCGGTCGAGGAACCACCGGTCGTGCGTGATCACCACGGCGCAGCCCGGGAACTCGAGGAGCGCGTTCTCGAGGCTGCCCAGGGTCTCGACGTCGAGGTCGTTGGTGGGCTCGTCGAGCAGGAGCAGGTTGCCGCCCTGCTTGAGCGTCAGCGCGAGGTTGAGGCGGTTCCGCTCGCCACCGGAGAGGACGCCGGCCTTCTTCTGCTGGTCCGGGCCCTTGAAGCCGAACTGCGAGACGTAGGCGCGGGAGGGGATCTCGGTCTTCCCGACGGTGATGTAGTCGTGCCCGTCGGAGACGACCTCCCACAGGTTCTTCTGCGGGTCGATGCCGCCGCGGCTCTGGTCGACGTAGGAGATGTCGACCGTCTCGCCGATCTTCAGGTCGCCCGAGTCGAGCGGCTCGAAGCCCACGATCGTCTTGAAGAGCGTGGTCTTGCCGACGCCGTTCGGGCCGATGACGCCGACGATGCCGTTGCGGGGCAGCGTGAAGCTGAGGTCGTCGATGAGGACGCGCTCGCCGAACTGCTTGTGCAGCTTCTTCGCGTCGATGACCTGGGAGCCCAGACGGGGGCCCACCGGGATGACGATCTCCTCGAAGTCGAGCACGCGCGTCTTCTCGGCCTCGGCCGCCATCTCCTCGTAGCGCGCCAGGCGCGCCTTCGACTTGGCCTGACGGCCCTTGGCGTTGCTGCGCACCCAGTCGAGCTCGGTGGTGAGCCGCTTGGCGAGCTTGGCGTCCTTCTTGCCCTGGACCTCCAGGCGGGCGCTCTTCTTCTCGAGGTACGTCGAGTAGTTGCCCTCGTAGGGGTAGAGGTGTCCGCGATCGACCTCGGCGATCCACTCCGCGACGTTGTCGAGGAAGTACCGGTCGTGGGTGACGGCGAGCACGGCGCCGGGGTACTTCGAGAGGAACTGCTCGAGCCAGAGCACGCTCTCGGCGTCGAGGTGGTTGGTGGGCTCGTCGAGCAGCAGCAGGTCGGGCTTCTGCAGGAGGAGCTTGGTGAGCGCCACGCGGCGCTTCTCGCCACCCGAGAGGTTGGTGACGAGGGAGTCCCCCGGCGGGGTGCGCAGCGCGTCCATCGCCTGCTCCAGCTGCGAGTCCAGGTCCCAGGCGTCGGCGGCGTCGATCGCCTCCTGCAGGGTCCCCATCTCGGCGAGGAGGCTGTCGAAGTCGGCGTCCGGGTCGGCCATCGCGAGGGAGATCTCGTTGAAGCGGTCGATCTTGCCCTTGATCTCGCCCACGCCCTCCTGGACGTTCTCGAGCACCGTCTTGGTCTCGTCGAGCTCGGGCTCCTGCATCAGGATGCCGACGGTGTAGCCCGGGCTGAGCCGCGCCTCGCCGTTGCTCGGCGTGTCCAGCCCCGCCATGATCTTCAGGATCGTCGACTTGCCGGCGCCGTTGGGCCCGACCACGCCGATCTTCGCTCCCGGCAGGAACGACATGGTGACGTCGTCCAGGATCAGCTTGTCGCCGACCGCCTTCCGCGCGCGCACCATCGAGTAGATGTATTCAGCCATGCCCAGTCCTCAAGTCCGTCGGTCTGCGCGGAGTCGGGTCGCCCGCCGGTCCCCTGCTCCGCGCGGAGGCGCTGACGGAGGCTCGGACCGGGGCGGGACGCCGGGCCCCGGCCGACGCGGAGCGCAGGCCGCGGGACCGTCCGCACCAGTCGAGGATAACGGGAACTCGCCGGTCCGCGTCGGAGGGAGCGCCTGAACGCGGACCGCCCTCCGCTCCGGCCGGGCCGGTGGGGAGGGCGGATCGCGTCAGCGGACGACGGTGCGGATCAGCTGCAGGGCGTCAGGCGCTCCACCGCCTCGGACAGCGTGTCCGTGCTGCCGAGCAGGATCACCTGCGTCGCCTTGGACGCGGTGATGTCGGCGAGGACCGCCCGGGGCACGCAGGTGGGCTGGACCGCGAAGAGCGGGCTCCCGGTGTAGCCCGCCGCCGTGGCTCCGGCCAGGGCGTCGGGGAACTTCTCACCGGTCGCGAGGTAGACGGTATTCGCCGAGGTGAAGGCCGCCTTGTTCAGCTTCTCCGAGGTGTCGTACCGGTCGGTCCCGCCGATGCGGGTGATCACCGGGCCCGTGATCGAGCGCTCGATGCCGGCGCTGACCGAGAGCGAGGAGCCCGCGATGGTCAGCGTCCTGATCTTGAGGCCGCTGATGATCTGCTGGGTGAGGGGGTCCACCGTGGAGCCGGTTCCGTTGGTCAGCACCACCGGAGCGTCCTTCGCGCCGGCCGCGGCGCTGGCGCTCAGAGCGTCGGGGAACTTCTCGCCCGTCGCCAGCCAGGCCCTCGAGGAGCCGGTGGGGAAGGCGTACTGCAGGATCTTCTTCGAGGTGTCGTAGCGGTCGACTCCGCCGAGGCGCGTGATGTTCCTGTTCGTCGCGTACCCGGCCAGGTCGTTGTAGACCTGGCTGCCGACGCTGAGCTCGGAGCCGACGACGACGATCTTCGCGGGCTTGAGACGCGTCAGCTCGGTGCGGACGACCTGGCTCATCGAGTCGCGGTCGACCAGGAGCAGCGGCCCGCTCGCCTTGGCCGCGGCGGGTCCGGCGCTGAGCGCGTCCGGGAAGTTCTGCCCAGTGGCGACGTAGACGACGGGGACGTTCGCCGGGAAGGTGCGCTTGGACACCTCGACCGCGGTGCCCTGACGGTCGGTGCCCGAGATGCGCGAGACGGCCGGCGAGCCGGCGGGCGGGGCGGTCGGCGTTGCGGTCGGCGTGGGCGTGACCGGAGGAGTGGTCGGGGTCGGCGTGACCGGCGGGGTGGTCGCGGTGGCCGTCGGGGTCGGCGTGACCGGCGGGGTGGTCGCGGTGGCCGTCGGGGTCGGCGTGACCGGCGGGGTGGTGGCTCCGCTTCCCGTCACACGGACCGCGGCGTCCGACGTGATGGTCGCTCCGCGGGGCTGCTCCACCCTGCCGTTGCTGATGCCGGTGACCTGGAGCAGGCTGCTCACGCGGTCCTTATAGGCGTCGTAGGCGCTGGACGGGATCGTCACGGTGACCTTGGACTGATCGTTGTCCGCGACCACCTGGGCGGGGATCCGCTCGGTCCTGCTGGGACCGACGTAGGCGGCGAGCCCCTGGAGGTCGTAGAAGCCTTCCCGGTTGGACTCGAGGACGACGGTGTCGCCGCCCTTGACCTCCACGACGTCGACGTACTTCTTGTACGCGAAGTACGCGGCGCTCCGCTGCAGCGTCTGCGCGGTCCCGCTGAGGTCGACCCCGCCGACGCCGCCGCTGCCGGAGGCTCCGGCGACGGAGAGGGTCGCCGACGTGGTCAGCTCGTAGCCGCTGTCGACCGGCTGGCCGATCGGCTCCTCGGGGTTCTTGATCGGCTGCTTCTGCGCAGTGATCTGCAGAGCGACGGTTCCACTGCCGAACGAGGCGAGGGGCTGCTTCAGGTCGATGCGGAAGCTGCGACTTCCGGACGCGAGGGTCGCCGACCCGGCGAGGTCGTAGTCCCCGATGGCCCAGTTGTAGGTCGTGAACGCCGGGTACGGTCCCGTCGGCCGAGCGGAGTCGGAAAGCGTGACGTCGAGCCCGGTGACGTCGCCCGCGACGGCAGCGGTCTGGGCGGCCGAGAAGGTCTCCGTCGTCGACCAGTTATAGGGACTGACCTGCGCGGACAGACGCTCCTGCTCGGCGGCGGCCGCTCCGGCTCCTGTCGTCACTCCGAGGACGACGGCTGCCGTGCTCGCGACCGCGATGGCGGCGCGCCTCCACCTCGCTCGCGTCGTCGTCTGCGGTCGGGATGTGGTCATGGCGAGTTCCCCCTCGTCGTGGTCCTCGTGCCGAGCACTCCTGTCGGCACGTCCGTCGCGGTGCCCGCGCTGGGGCCCACGTGTCGGTCAGGGCAGCCTAACCGTGCGGAGCGGCGTCCCGGGGAGGGGAGGGCGCCGCCGACCACCGGGATCGTCGACCGGTCCGCTCGCACGAGGCTGTGCTCACGCTCGGATCCGCACCGGTCGGAGTGGTCCTGCTGGAGCGACGGGTGAATTCCGGGCTCTCTCGGGCTCAACGGGCGAGGGGGCTTGTCGAGGATCCTTTCGCCCTTCCGGACCCCGACCGGGGCGCATGGCGGAGCGGTTCCCGGTCGAGGCCGGCGCGTCAGCCCTGGATCGGGACGGTCCGGCCGACCAGGCAGGCGCCGGTCGCGATCGGAGCCGCGATCACCGCCCGCACCCCGCCGCTCTTCGGGCCGTACTGGCCGATGAGGCACGACTCCCCGAGCTTGACGGAGACCTGCACCGAGTCCGCGTCGAGTCCGACCGAGGTCTCGTCCGCTGTCAGCTGCATCGACTCGCGGGAGAACCCCGCCGCGACGAGCGCGTCGACCACGCTGGAGCCGCTCACCTCCGGATCGGGCTCGGCCGCCGCGCGAAGGGTCTGCTCGAACACGGGGAGGTTCTGCTCCGTCGTCCCGCCCGGCACGAAGGCGACGGGTGCGGTGGACTCCGCCGGTGCCGGCGCCTCGGCCGCGGAGGAGGACACCACGGGGTCCGGCGCCGACGGCGACGTGCAGCCGGAGAGGCAGACGGCGAGACCGCCGAGCACGAGCGCGATGCGGGCCGCTCGGTTCCGTGTCACGCCCGGCTCCTCCCGACCGGGACGGCTCTCGCTCCGGTCCCCCGGATCAGAACGGGGTCTCCCCGGATCCTACCGAGAGACCGGGAGCGCCTCCGCCGACGCCCGCCGCCACCGGCGGCTCGGGCGCGGCATCACCGCGGTCATGGCCCGACGCGCCCCAGTCCCCCGCCGCGGCGCCCTCGCGCGGCGCCTCCTCGCTCCACGCGGGCTCGGCGGCAGGGGCGGGAGCAGAGGCGCGCCCGACGGTCTTCGTGAAGCTGCTGGTCCCCCAGGCGAGGTCGTGCCCGATGCCCTCGGCCGTGAGGACCACATCCGTACCGGCCTTGCCTCCCGCCTCCCAGGCCCTCACCCCGAGCCGCCCGGTGACGAGGATCCGGTCGCCGCGCGACAGGGAGGACAGCGCGTTGCCGGCCAGGCCGTTGAACGCGGTGACGGTGTACCAGTTGGTCGAGACGTCGACCCAGCGCTGCTCCGAGCGGTCGTAGCGCCGCTGCGTCGAGGCGAGCCGGAAGCTGGTCATCGCGGTGCCGCTGGAGGTGTCGATGCTCCGGGGCTCGGTGCCGATGGTCCCGATGACGGTCAGCGTGTCGGTCATGGTCGTGTCCTCTCTACTCCTGCCCCGCCACGGCTGCGACGGGCACGGCGCCCGGGCGGAGGGGGCTGGTACCGCTCGGGCGCCGCAGGGCCAGTGTCGCGACGAAGGGCCCGCCTCCGAGGTGGAGGCGGGCCCTTCTGGGGAGAGGACGAGCGGATCGTCCCCTGTGGAGGAGCGTTACGACGCGGTGATGTACCTCGAGTAGGACTTGCGGATCTTGTTCACCTTGGGCAGTGCGACCGCCATGCAGTAGCCCTGGCCCGGGTTCTTCGCGAAGAAGTCCTGGTGGTGGTCCTCGGCGGGGTAGTAGACGCCCAGCGGCGAGATCTCGGTGACGATCGGGCCGTCCCACCACTCGGACGCACGGTCGCGCGCGGTCTCGAACAGCTCCTTCTCCTCGTCGGAGGAGTAGAACATCGCCGAGCGGTACTGCGTGCCGACGTCGTTGCCCTGGCGGTTCAGCTGTCGCGGGTCGTGCAGGGTGAAGAAGACGTCGAGGACGACCTGCTCGGGGATGACCTCGGGGTCGAAGGTGACGGCGACGGCCTCGGCGTGGCCGGTGCGCCCGGAGCAGACGTCCTCGTAGTCGGGCTCGGTCGTGCGGCCGCCGGTGTAGCCGGAGACGACGTCGGTCACGCCGTCGAGGACGCGGTAGACGGCGTCCAGACACCAGAAGCATCCTCCGGCGAGTACGAATGTGCGCATTGCGTGTGACTCACTTCCTGTCGCGTCGACGCGTCCGGGGTGCCGGAGGCGTCAGTCGGTCCAACACGCTCACCGCCCCCTGCATTCCGCGGATCCGCCCCCTGCAATAGAGTCGCGGCGTGAGCTACGACGCCGCCCCCGCCCGCTACGACCGCATGGACTACCGACGCACCGGACGGAGCGGCCTGCTGCTGCCCGCCCTGTCGCTGGGTCTCTGGCACAACTTCGGATCCGACCGCTCCCTCGACACGCAGCGTGCGATCCTCCGCCGCGCGTTCGACCTGGGCGTCACCCACTTCGACCTCGCGAACAACTACGGACCGCCCTACGGCGCCGCCGAGACGGCCTTCGGCCGCATCCTCGCGGAGGACCTCCGCCCGTACCGAGACGAGATCGTCATCTCGTCCAAGGCCGGATACGACATGTGGCCCGGCCCGTACGGGGACGGCGGCTCGCGCAAGTACCTGCTCTCCTCGCTCGACCAGAGCCTGCAGCGGATCGGCGTCGACTACGTGGACGTCTTCTACTCGCACCGGCCGGACCCGGAGACTCCGATCGAGGAGACCATGGGCGCTCTCGTCTCGGCGATGGAGTCGGGCAAGGCGCTCTACGCCGGCATCTCGAACTACTCGCCCGAGCAGACCCGGGCCGCGCAGGCGGCACTGGCGGGCAGCGGAGTGCCGCTCCTCCTGCACCAGCCCCGCTACTCGCTCTTCGACCGCGGACCCGAGGACGGCCTCTTCCCCGTGCTCGACGAGCTCGGCACCGGCTGCATCGTCTTCTCGCCGCTGGCGCAGGGGCTCCTGACGGACCGCTACCTCGACGGCACCGTGCCGGAGGGGTCCCGTGCGGCGACGTCGCGCTTCCTCTCCTCCGACCGGATCGACGAGGCGTACCTGACGCGCGCCCGCGGCCTGAACGCGATCGCGCAGCAGCGCGGCCAGTCGCTGGCCCAGCTCGCCCTGAGCTGGGTGCTCCGGGTGCCCACCGTCACGAGCGCCATCATCGGCGCGTCGAGCGTCGCGCAGCTCGAGCAGAACGTCGCCGCGCTGGACGCCGGCCCCCTCTCGCAGGAGGAGATCGACGCGATCGAGGAGTTCGCGGTGCACGGCACGACCCTGCGCTGACGCCCCGGCGGGGATGTCGGTGGTCGGCCGTAGTCTGCGACAGCACTCGGCCGGTGGGTGCTCCGAGACTCGAGCAGGAGGAACCGATGTCCCTGTCCACGCTGCACGCCACCCGCACCCCGCCGACGCTCACCCGGGTCAACGCCCGGCTGTGGCGCGTGAGCACCGGCTCGGGTGCTGTAGTCGGCCACATCGAGCTGGTCGAGGATCCGCTCGGCGAGCGGTACCGCGCCCGGCTGCTGCGGGCGGGCATGCCCGCCGGCGCCGAGCTCGGCGAGTTCTGGAGCGTCGACGACGCGATCGAGGTCTTCCGCGTCGCCTGACGCGCCGATCCGCCCGGTCGGCGGCGTGCCGAACGGGCGGCGGCGACCGCCCCGGATAGCGTTCGCCCCATGCAGTGGTGGAACGAGTTCATGTCCTGGATCCGCACGAGCGACGGGCACCAGGCGGTCTTCACGGCCGCTGTGGTCCTGCTGGCCGTGGTGGTCGGAGCGATCGTGATCGGCTCCGTCTTCCGAGCCTCCATCGCGCGCCTCATCCGTCAGCAGGATCACGAGCGGAAGAACGCGGTCATCGCGACGCTCGTCGACGCCGCGGTCGACGCCTCGGCCTGGAACGTCCTCAGCAGCCCGGAGCGCGTCCTCAGCGACCGCGCGTCCGCGCAGGCCGAGACGCACCTGCGCCTCCTGCCCGTCAAGGGCTCCGGAGTCGCGGCCAACTGGGCCGCTCACGAGCTCGCCGAGCTGAAGCACACGTCGAGCACCGGCGGCTACCAGACGCAGGCGAGCGTGGGCGAGTTCCGCGACCGCCTCGTGCAGTGGCGGGACAAGCCCGGGCGCGCCCGGAAGGCCTTCCTCGCCGACCTCGAGCACTGGCGCTTCTCGGAGACGGGTCGAGACCGCTCCGCCGAGTCCGCTCCGTCGTCCGATCGGGCCGCGAGCACCGCCGAGGCCGCTCCCCAGCGCACCGCTCCCCCGGCCGCCGCACCGACCGCCGTCGCACCGGTCGTCGTCGGCGCGGGCTCCGCCTCCGGCTCTGCAGCCCCGCAGACGCCCACGATCGTCCTCCCCGCGTCGGCCGGGGACGCCTCGCAGGAGGAGACCCGCCGCCTGCTCGCCGACGTCGACCGCCTGGAGGTGCCGTCGCGCGAGCGTCCCGTGGAGGAGCTGCCGCCCGTCGACCCGCAGCGCTCGGCTCCTGCCGCCGAGCCGCAGCCGGACGCGGAGCACGACGCGACGCCGCCGGCTCCGGCCGACGGAGACCGCGACGACGTGCCGGCCGACGACGAGGCGGTCGTCCGGGCGGACGAGGCCCGGTTCGAGCGGTCCGCCTCGGACGACGACCGAGGCCAGGACCGCAGCTCGGTCTGAGTGCTCCCGACCACGAGAAGAAGGCCCCGATCGCGAGTGCGATCGGGGCCTTCTCCGTGGTGCGGGCGGTGCGTGTACTGACTAGCTGTGTGCATCACGTGCACGGGCGACTCGGCCGACCAGTACGGCGAGGGGCGCCGCGACGATCGTCCACGCGACGGCGATTCCACCGAGGATGGCGAGGAGCAGCATGGTCGTACCTCCGTTCGTTACGTCGTTGTAATTCCGGACACCCCAAGACTAGGTGCCTGAATGACACTCAAACGACTTCGGGTGGGAAACACGCCGGTGTTGCCTCCGATTTGCCGGTGTGTTACTGGTGGAGCGACCGCGAGTCCTCGTCCGAGGGTCACCGGAGCGGAGGAAAACCCCGTGGGTGCCGGGCGTCACTCCTCGGAGGAGCGCAGCGCCGCCCGAGGAGAGGCCGCGACGCGGTCGAAGGACGGGCGCGAGGCGTCGACGCTGATCCGCACGCCACCGGGACAAGACTAGGGACGGCGACCGGCGCGCTCCCGATCCGATGGTGCCCCCGGCAGGAATCGAACCTGCGACCAAGAGATTAGAAGGCTCCTGCTCTATCCGCTGAGCTACGGGGGCGGACTCCGACCACGATACCGAAGCGCAGAGGCCGCGCCCGCCGGGGCCTAGGCGCCCCGGACGAGTCCCAGCACTCCCACGACCAGGGAGACCACGGCGAGGGCGAGCGACACGCCGATGAGCACCGTGTGCACGCGGAGGAAGGTCGTCGCGCGGCCGTCCGCGTCGCGCGCCCGCGGGTCCTTGCGGACGCGGCGGAGGAAGGGCGGCCAGACGATCGCGTTCCACACGGCGTTGACGATCAGGAGGCAGCAGGCGAGCGTGATCACGAGGGTCCAGTGTAGGAGGAGCGGGACGGCCGGACCGGGTGTCGGCGGCCGCCGATAGACTGCCCCGCATGAGTAGCGCCCCCGACCGTCTTGTCTGGATCGACTGCGAGATGACGGGGCTCGACCTCTCCGTCGACGAGCTCGTCGAGATCGCCGTCGTCGTCACCGACTTCGAGCTGAACCCGCTCGACGAGGGGCTCTCCCTCGTCATCCGGCCCGATGCGACCGCGCTCGAGAACATGGGCGACTTCGTCCGGTCGATGCACGAGACCTCCGGCCTGCTGGTCGAGATCCCCTCCGGCGTCAGCGTCGCGGAGGCCGAGTACGAGGTGCTGGAGTACGTGCTGAAGCACGTCCCGGCCGAGCAGCAGGCCCCCCTCGCCGGCAACTCGATCGGCACCGACCGCGCCTTCCTCGCGAAGTTCATGCCGCGCCTCGACGGCCACCTGCACTACCGCAACGTCGATGTCAGCACGATCAAGGAGCTGGCACGGCGCTGGTTCCCGCGCATCTACTTCAACGCGCCCAAGAAGCACGGCGGACACCGCGCCCTCGCCGACATCCTCGAGAGCATCCGCGAGCTGCAGTACTACCGCCGTGCCGTGTTCGTGGAGCAGCCGGGGCCGAGCACCGCCGAGGTGCAGGCCGTGTCGGCCGCCGTCGTGGACGAGTTCGCCTCGCGGATGTAGTACTCTCGTACAGTTGCTTCGGCGGGTCACCCCGCCGGAACACGCTCCTGGTGGGTATAGCTCAGTTGGCAGAGCGCCTGGTTGTGGTCTAGGAGGTCGCGGGTTCGAGCCCCGTTACTCACCCCAGTGGCTGTGCATGCAGCGGAAGAGGCCCGGAGTTCCGACTCCGGGCCTCGTCGCACATCCGGCGACCGGCAGCGATCGCCGACGCAGAGAGGTCCCGGATGCTCGAGCTGGACGAGGACGCCTTCGAAGCCCTGGTGATCTCCGAGCTCGACGCGCTCCCGGACGATATGGTCGACGGGCTCGACAACGTCGTGTTCGTCGTGGAGGACCGGCCCGAGGACGGGACCCTGGATCTGCTCGGCTACTACGACGGCGTCGCCCTCACCGAGCGCGAGCGCTACGGCTTCGGCGAGATGCCCGACCGCATCGTGCTGTTCCGCGAGCCGCACCTCGCCGCGTGCGACGATCTGGACGCGCTGCGCGACGAGATCCACGTCACCCTCGTCCACGAGATCGCGCACTTCTACGGCATCGACGACGACCGGCTGCACGAGCTCGGCTGGGCCTGATCGCCGCCGAGGGAGAGCCCCCCACCGGCATCCGCGCGTCGCCCCGCTCGGAGGGGACCCCTCAGCCGCGCACCGCTCCCCCGCCGCCCGTGTCCAGCACGAGGTCGGCGTTCTCCCGGGGCCGCTCCCGAGCGCAGTAGGAGCGGAAGTCGCGGTCCCAGGCGTCCCAGTGCGGAGCGAAGAGCTCGCCGTCGCGCTCGAGCGCGCGCACGCGCCGCACCTCGTCGTCGGCCTCGAGCCAGACCACCAGATCGGCGTGGCGGCGCGCGGCGGCGCCGGCCGATCCGCAGCCCTCGAGCACGAGAAGCGGCTCGCGGACGACGCGGCGCCCGGCCGTCGTCCCCGCGGCCCAGTTCCAGGGCCGCCAGTGCGCCGCGAGGCCGAGGCCGTGGGGGCGGACGAGCGTCCCGGCCGTCTCCCGCGACGCCCGGTCCAGGCCCGTCCAGCCGGGGTAGAGGTCGTCCATCCGCACGAGCGCGACCGACGGTGCCGCCGGCGCGAGACGGAGCTGCTCGACCAGCGCGCGCGCGAACGTCGACTTGCCGGAGCCGCTCGGTCCGTCCAGCAGCACCGTCCGACGGCGACGCGCGATCAGCGAGCGGGCGAGGTCGCCCGCCGTCCGATCCGTCAGCGGCAGGATCCGCTCAGCCATGCAGGACGAAGCTCCAGGAGCCGGTGACGACGGCGGCGGTCACGGCGACGGCAGCGATCAGCACTCCGCCCGCGAGCAGCAGGAGGTCGCCGGCTCCGAGGCGCGACTGCCGCGCCCAGGTGCGCGGGACGCCGGAGCCGAAGCCCTTCGCCTCCATCGCCGTCGCGAGCCTGCTCCCCCGCCGGATGGCCAGCACGAGCAGCGAGAACGTGCGGGCCGCGAGGCTGCGGAGCGCCTCGACGGGCCCGCGGCCGTCGGCGACCCCGCGGGCCCGGCGGGCCATCGACAGGGTGCGCCAGTCGTCGACGAGCAGACCGACGAGCCGCATGCCGGCGAGAGCGCCGAGCACGAAGCGCGAGGGCAGTCGCAGGATCTGCGCGAGGCCGTCCGCCAGGTCCGTCGGGTCGGTGGTGGCGATGAGGACCACGCTCGGCAGTCCGATCGCCAGGACGCGCAGCGCGATGGCCAGCCCGAGGGCGACGGATCCCTCTGTGACCGAGACGATGAGGAACTCCGCGTAGACGGCGCCGCTGTCACGCCCGTAGAGGACTGTCGAGAGGCCGGCGAGCGGAGCCGCGATCCAGACGGGAGCCGTCCGCCGCACGAGCTCACCCGCCCGGAGCCCCGCGAAGGGCAGAACCAGCAGCTCGAGCGCCAGCGCCGTCGCCGCGGAGACCGCATCGACCGTGAGGAGGAGCGCGAACGCGATGACCAGGCTGGCGAGGAGCTTGGCGACCGGGTTGGCCCGGGCGATCCGGCTGCGCGCGGGAACGGAGTCGAGGAGCGTCATCCCGACACCGCCTCGCGGGCGCCGAGGGTGACGACCGAGTCGGCGAGGGCGGCGACCAGCGCCTCGTCGTGGGTGACGGCGAGCACCGCCGTGCCCGCGTCGCGCTGCTCGGCGAGGAGGTCGACGAGCACCTCCCAGGTCAGGCGGTCCTGCCCGAACGTCGGCTCGTCGAGGACGAGCACGGACGGCGACCGGGTGAGGGCGGACGCGACGGCCAGGCGCCGCTTCTCGCCTCCGGAGAGGGTGAACGGATTGGCGTCGGCGAGGTGCGCGAGGCCGAGGCGCTCCAGGAGCTCCTCCGCCCGATGCCGCTCCGTCTCGTCGCGGGCGCCCAGCGCGAGCTCGGCGCGCACGCGAGCGGTGAGGAACTGGTGCTCCGGCTCCTGGAACACCATCGCGATCCGTCCGGCGAGCTGAGCCGAGGTCCAGCGGATCGGCTCCGGGCCCGCACCGGCGCGGAGCGACTCGGAGGCGGTCACCCGCCCCGCGACCGGCGGCAGGAGACCGGCCAGCGTGAGCGCGAGGGTCGACTTCCCCGCGCCGTTGGGTCCCAGCACGGCCGTGGCCCGCGCGGAGTCGACGGCGAGCTCGAGCCCCGAGGCCACGATGGTCGAGCGGCGGCGCCCGAGGACGGGCCGGCCGATGGCGAGGTCGTGCGCGCTCAGGGCGGCGGGCGAGGGCAGCACGCTCGCCCCGCGCCGGGCGGGGGTGTCACCGGGCAGCCAGACGCCGGAGGCGCGGAGCACGTCGTGCGTTCGATCGAGGATCTCAACTGGAGCGCCGTCGGCGACGACCGCGCCGTCCCGCCCGAGCACCACGACCCGGTCGACGAGGCCGACCCACACGTCGACCCGGTGCTCGACGACGATCAGCGTCGCCCCCGTGCGGGCGGCCGTGCGCTCCACCGCCGCCCGCACCTCGCGTACACCGTCCGGATCGAGGTTGGCGGTGGGCTCGTCGAGGAGCAGGAGCCGCGGACGCATGGCGAGCACACCCGCCAGGGCGAGCCTCTGCTTCTGCCCGCCCGAGAGCGCCGAGGTGGAGTGGTCCAACGGCACGTCGAGCCCGACGTCGCCGAGTGCCTCCCGCACCCGCGCGGGGATCTCCTCGCGCGGCACGCCGAGGTTCTCGCAGGCGAACGCGACGTCGTCGCCGACCCGCGCCAGGACCGCCTGAGTGTCCGGATCCTGCAGCACGAGCCCAGCGACACCGCGCCGGGTGAGCGGCGCCGCTCCGTCGATCTCGAGCTCGCCGGCCGCGGAGCCGTCCTCCTCCCCGCCGAGGACGCCGGCCAGGGCGTGCAGCAGCGTGCTCTTTCCCGCGCCGGAGGGGCCGAGGAGCAGCACGCGCTCCCCCGGCTCCAGCGCGAGATCGAGGCCGGAGAGGGCGTCGCGGGAGCGTCCCGCGTGCCGCCAGCTCCAGCCCCGCGCCCGGACGGAGGCGCCGCTCATCGAGCGCCCGCGCCGGCTCCCTCGACCGTCCGGCCCTCGCGCCCGGAGGCGAAGCGGTCCAGCGCTCCCGAGGCCGCGAGCCCCCGCACCGCGAACCAGGACAGCAGCCCGGCCAGGAGCGCGCCCGAGACGATCGAGGAGGCGACGTAGACGGTCTTGAAGAGCGCGTCGTTGACGGCGTAGTACGACAGCAGGTCGTTGATCGCGAGGGCGAGCCCCGCACCGGCACCGGCCAGCATCGCGACGAGCGGACGGCCGCTGCGGTAGAGGAAGAGCGCCAGGACGATCTCCGCGCCGAGTCCCTGCACGAGTCCGGAGATCAGCACGGTGAAGCCCCACTGGGTGCCGATCAGAGCCGACACGGCCGCGGCGACCAGCTCGGTGTAGAGCGCGGCTCCGGGCTTGCGGATGATCAGGCCGCCGAGGACGCCGGCGAAGAGCCAGCCGCCGCCGAGGAGCCCGCCGAGCCCGGGCAGGAACTCGAAGGCGAGGCCGAGGACGTTCGTCGCCAGGCCCCAGGCCCAGAAGACGATCCCGCTCGCGACGGCGACGACGCTCGCCACCACGATGTCGACGACCCGCCAGCGCAGATCGCGCCGGGCCGGGGCGGAGGAGGTGAGGTTCTGCGCGTTCGTGTTCTGCGCGTTCGTGTTCTGCGCGTTCGTGTTCTGCGCGTTCGTGTTCTGCACTGACGTGCCCTTTCGTGGAAGCGAATGGAGGGCACGGGTTGGTAAGAGGAGATCGAAACGTTCCTTCGCTGGCATGACCCAGATCAGGTTCGACGGTCGAAGGCTGCTGCCTTCCTCTCAGCCCGGTGCACCGGACTCCCGTGTTCATCGGCAATCATAGACGTCATGTCGTGGTCGGTGGTCGTCGTCCTGGCCGTGCTGCTGATCGTCCTGCTGCAGGCCCTGCTCTGGCAGCGCCGTGCGCGGATCCGCCGCGAGCTGCTCAGCTACGGCACGCGGGTGCCGGCGCGCGTCGTCGGGCCGGATCCGGCACGCGGCGATCGCGATTCGGCACGGGATCTGGGCAGGCTCCTGGTCGTCTACCGGACCGCCGAGGGTGTGGAGAAGCGCGCGCAGAAGTACCCGCTGAAGCGGGGGGACGCGTGGATGGCCGGCGAGCCCGCCGCGGTGATCTACGACCCCCGCCGGCCGGACGACGCCGAGCGGCTGATCGTCGGCTTCGGCCGGACGAAGAAGAAGTGGTACCCCGCGCGCCAGCAGCGCGCCAGCTGACGCGGGGCCGCTCCGGCTACTTCTTGAGGGCGCGGATGATGCGCGCGAGGGCCTTGCCGGTCACCCACACGAAGGGGATGCCGACGGCGAGGACCGAGATCACGTTCGGCTGGAACCGCAGGCCGAGGTCGTCCTTGATGTAGGCGCCGATCGGGATGACCGTGGCGCCGCCGCCTCCGCCGCCGCCCTCCTGGCCGTCCTCGGAGCCGCTGCCTCCGCCGAAACCGAACCAGCGGAGGGCGACGGGGACGAGCGAGACGCCGTCGACGGTGACGGGCTCGCCGTAGATCGTCGCGGTACCCGCGGTGGTGACGGTGTCGGCCAGGGAGACTGCGATGTTGGGCATGGTGCGACGGTACTCCGCGGCTCTCCGCGGCGACAAGCGGCCCGCCGGGGCGCACAGGACTCGTCCATGGACCTCCGGGGACCTGCTGCCATGATCGACGGATGTCCGCCCGCACCCGCCGCCGCCGCCCCGTGCGCTCGGCCGCGGTGGCGGTCGCGAGCCTCGTGCTCGCCGCCTTCCTCGCCTTCCACCGCGCGCTGCCCGATCCGATCGGCTGGCTGTCGGTCCTCGAGGTCGGGATCCCCTGGACGGGGCTGCTCGTGCTGCTCCTCATCGCGGCCGCGGCGGCCCTCCGGTCGCGCCGGACGGCGGCCGCGGTCACCGTGCTGGCGATGGTCTACGGCGTGCTGGTGCTGCCGGTCGCGCTTCCGGCGCCGGCCGTGCGCTCCGGCTCGTTCACCGTCGTCAGCCAGAACATCGAGACGAGCAGCGACGCCGGTGGGCTGGCCGCCTCGCTCGCCGCCCGCGGCCCCGACGTGATCGCGCTGCAGGAGCTCGACGGAGACGCCGTGGACGCGGTCGACGCCGAGCTGGCCGACGAGTACCCGTACTTGTCCGTCTCGAGCACCGTCGGCGTCTGGAGCCGGACCGAGCTGACCGACGAGGAGCCGCTCGACCTCGGTCTCGGCTGGGAGCGCGCGCTCGCCGTCGACGTCGACACGCCGGTCGGCAGCGCGCGCCTGTTCGTGGTGCACCTGGCCTCGTTCCGGCCGGGCGACCACGAGGAGCGGGACACCATGCTCTCGAACCTCGCCACCGCTCTTCGAGACGACGCGTCGGAGCGGACACTGGTCATCGGCGATTTCAACACGCCGACGGACGACCACCTGTTCGCTCCGGTGCTGGCGGAGGCGGGTCTCGTCCGCACGGGCGGAGTCGGCTTCCCGGCGACCTGGCCGTCCCTGCTGCCGCTCGTCTCGCTCGACCACGCGCTCGCCGACGGCGTCACCGCCGCGACCGTCGCGGTCCTGCCGCCGAACGGCTCCGACCACCGCCCGATCAGTCTGACGATCGGTTCCGCGTAGCGAGCGTGTCGCTGAGGTCGATCCCCTTGGCCGACTCGGGAGCCGACCGGGACAGGAGCGAGGCGGGACGCACGGCCCCGGAGCCGAAGCGGGCGGCCACGCCGTCGACCGCGAGCTCCGCGTCGCGCCAGTCGTCGGAGTCGCTCCACAGGGAGAACGCGACGTCGTCGCCCTCGACCAGCTGCTCGCCGCGCACGCCGATCAGCCGCACGGGCCGCCGCATCGGGTTGGCCGCCTCGAGGAGCGCGGAGGAGGCCTCGTAGAGGACCCGGGCCACGTCCGTCGCCTCGACGAGCGTGCGGGAGCGGGTGAGGGTGCTGAAGTCGCCGAAGCGCACCTTCACCGCGACGGTGCGGCAGCGCACTCCCGAGCGGCGCATCCGCACGGCGACCTTGTCGCAGAGCCGCAGCAGCTCACGACGGACGAGCTCGGGGTCGGCCACGTCGTCGGCGAACGTGATCTCGTGTCCGGCGCTCTTCTCGATCTGGCGGGTGTCGACCGGCCGCGGATCCACCCCGTTCGCCAGGGCGTGCAGGCGCCTCCCGGTCGCCTCGCCGAGGGCGGACACCAGCGACGGCAGCGGGGTGGTCGCGACGTCGGCGACGGTGCGCAGACCGCGGCGGACGAGCGCCTCCTCCGTGCTCGCGCCGACTCCCCACAGCGCGCTCACGGGCAGCGGATCGAGGAACTCGCGGACGCCGTCGGCGGGGACGACCAGCAGACCGTCGGGCTTGGAGCGGCCGGAGGCGAGCTTGGCGACGAACTTGGTGCTGGCGATCCCGACCGAGCAGGTCAGCCCGAGCTCGGCGTGCACCCGGCGGCGGATCTCGGTGCCGATCGCGAACGGCGAGCCCGAGATGCGGCGGGCACCCGCGACGTCGAGGAACGCCTCGTCGATGCTCAGGCGCTCGACCAGCGGCGTGAAGGAGTCGAAGATCGCCATGACGCGGCGAGAGGCCTCGCGGTAGCGCTCCATGTGCGGCTCGAGGACCACGGCCTGCGGGCAGCGGCGGAGGGCGACCGCCATGGGCATCGCCGAGTTGACGCCGTAGCGGCGCGCCTCGTAGGTCGCCGCTGTGACGACGGAGCGCGCTCCGTGGTGCCCCACGATGACCGGCCTCCCGCGCAGATCCGGCCGGTCGAGCAGCTCGACGGAGGCGAAGAACGCGTCCATGTCGATGTGCATGATGCTCGCGCGCGGGTCGTCGAAGGGCTCGGTCGTGACCTGCCGCCCCGTGCCGTCCTGCTTGCTCACGCGGTGCCGTCCTGCTCGCTCACGCCGTGCCGTCCTGCCTGCTCACGCCGCTCCGTCCTGCTCGCCCACGCCCTGGGACATGCTCGCACGCACCACCGACATCGGCCGCTCGACCGCTGCGCGCGGGCCGGCCGGGAATGAGCGCCGACCACTCGCGGTTGACCCGAGCACCACGACGCTCCGGAGAGACCATGACGCACGAGCAGCCCGACTCCCCCACCGCCACCGAGACCGGCCCCGGCGCCGAGATGAGCCGCTGGCTCGATCTGCAGGACCGCGCCCACCGCGCCTTCGAGCTCCGGCTGAGCGCCGTCGAGGACTGGTCGGCCCCCACGCCCGACACCGAGTGGGACACGCGCGCGCTCGTGCTGCACGTCGTCCGCGAGCAGCAGCGCGCGCACACGCTCCTCTCGGGCGGCGACGAGTCGGCGCTGCGACTCGAGTCCGTCGCCACCGATCTGAGGAGCGAGTGGCGCCGCGTGACCGACCGCCTGCGCGTCGCTGTCCGCACCGTCGACCCGGCGGCGACCGTGCAGCTGGGGCGCGACACCGTCAGCGCCGTCGAGCTGCTGCAGGAGCAGACGGCCGATGTGACCGTCCACGCCTGGGACCTCGCCCGCGCGACCGGCAGCGACGAGCGGCTGGACGAGGAGCTCGTCGCAGCGGTCTGGGAGCTCTTCGCACCCCAGGAGGAGACCCTGCGCGCGAGCGGCCTCTACGCCGCGCCCGTGCCGGTCGACGACGCCGCCTCCCTCCAGAGCCGCCTGCTCGCCATCACCGGACGCGACGACCGCCTCGCCGCCTGACGGCCCGGCGCCCGGACGCCGTCAAGGCCTGGGGGCGTCCAGGGACGCCGCGGCAGGATGGAGGGGACCACGAACACGGGGCGACCCGCCCCGACGAGGAGAGGAACGTCCATGACACGCATCGCCGTCATCGGAGCCCACGGCAAGGTGGGGCAGCAGATCCTGCACCTGCTCTACGACGCCGGCCACGAGTCGGTCGGAGTGATCCGCAACCCCGATCACGCCGAGGACATCGTCCGGCTGGGCGGCGAGCCGCTCGTGCACGACCTCGAGGACACGACGCCCGAGGCCTTCGCCGAGGCGCTGGGCCACGTCGACGGCATGGTCTTCACCGCCGGAGCCGGACCCGACTCGGGCCCGGAGCGCAAGCGCACCGTCGACCTGGGGGCGTCCGTCCTCAGCCAGAAGGCCGCCGCGATCGTCGGGGTCCAGCACTTCGTGCAGGTCAGCGCGATCGGTGTGGACGAGCCGCTCCCCGAGGACACGGAGGAGGGCTGGAAGGCCTACGTCGAGGCCAAGCGCGACGCCGACGCGGCACTGCGCGACTCCGGCCTCGACTACACGATCCTCCGCCCGGGCGGGCTGACGGACGACGAGGGCACCGGCACGATCACGCTCGGCACCTCCGTCGAGAAGGGGAGCATCCCCCGAGCGGACGTCGCCGCCACGGTGATCGCCGCCCTGGCGCAGCCGACCTCCATCGCGAAGACGTGGGAGATCGTCTCCGGTCCCACCCCGATCGAGGACGCGGTGGCTCAGGGAGCCTGAGCCCCGGCACCTCCTCCTAGAGTGGGGCGGGTGAGCACCCACCCGCCCCGCCCCTGGATCCGCAGCTACGCGCCCGGCGTGCCGACGGAGCTCGAGCTCCCGACCGGCTCGCTCGTCGACATCGTCACCGAGTCGGCCGAGCGGTATCCCCACCAGGTCGCGCTCGAGTTCTTCGGCCGTTCGACCAGCTACTCCCAGCTCGCCGACGAGGTGGAGCGGGCCGCAGAGGGCCTCCGCCGCCTGGGCGTCCGCGCGGGCGATCCTGTCGCCCTCGTCCTCCCGAACTGCCCGCAGCACGTCGTCGCCTTCTACGCCGTCCTCCGGCTCGGCGCCGTGGTGGTCGAGCACAACCCGCTCTACACCCCGCGCGAGCTGCGCCACCAGTTCGAGGACCACGGCGCTCGTGTCGCGATCGCCTGGAACCGCGTCGTGCCGACGGTGCAGGACCTCCCGGCCGACCTCGGCGTCGAGACCGTCGTCGCCGTCGACCTCACCCGCGCGATGCCCGCCTCGATGCGCGCAGCCCTCCGCCTGCCGCTGAAGAAGGCCCGGGAGTCGCGCGCCGCGCTGACCGGGCCGGTCCGCGGCGCGATCGAGTGGGAGACGCTGCTGCGCCGGCGGATCGACCCAGCGCACCCGCGCCCGGTCGCGGAGGACCTCGCGGTCATCCAGTACACGAGCGGCACGACCGGCACGCCCAAGGGCGCCGAGCTGACCCACGCGAACCTGACGGCGAACGCCGCCCAGTCGCGCGCCTGGGTGCCGACGGTCCGCCGCGGCGACTGCGTGGTCTACGCGGTGCTCCCCATGTTCCACGCCTACGGGCTGACGCTCTGCCTCACCTTCGCGATGAGCATGGGCGCGCGCCTGGTGCTGTTCCCGAAGTTCGACCCGGAGCTGGTGCTGAAGGTCGTCAAGAAGCACCCCGCCACCTTCCTCCCGGCCGTTCCGCCGATCGCGGAGCGCCTGGCGCGCAGCGCGCAGCAGCGGGGCGTCTCCCTCCGCGGCATCGAGATCGCCATCTCCGGCGCGATGCCGCTCGACCCGGCGCTGGTCGAGTCGTTCGAGGCGCTGACCGGAGGCACGCTCGTCGAGGGCTACGGCCTCTCGGAGACCTCTCCGGTCCTGATGGCCAACCCGGTCGGTCCGACGCGACGCGCCGGGACGGTCGGGCTTCCGCTGCCCGGCACCGACGTGCGGATCGTCGACCCCGAGGATCCCGACACGGAGGTGGCGACCGGCGAGCAGGGCGAGCTGGTCGTGCGCGGTCCGCAGGTGTTCCGGGGCTACCACCGCAAGCCCGACGAGACGGCGGCGACCTTCACCGGCGACGGCTGGTTCCGCACCGGCGACATCGCGACGATCGACGAGGACGGCTTCGTGCGCATCGTCGACCGGATCAAGGAGCTCGTGATCACGGGCGGCTTCAACGTCTCGCCGTCCGAGGTGGAGGAGGTGCTGCTCCGCCTGCCCGAGATCAAGGAGGTGGCGGTGGTCGGCCTGCCCGATCCGCGCAGCGGCGAGTCCGTGGCGGCGGCGGTCGTCCTGGAGCCGGGCGCGCAGCTCGACGTCGCAGCCGCCCGCAAGGCCGTCCGGGAGGCGCTGACGCCCTACAAGGTGCCCAAGCGGATCACCGTCGTCGACGAGCTGCCGCGGAGCATGATCGGCAAGGTCCTCCGCCGCCAGGTGAAGGCGATGCTGACCGACGAGGACTAGCCCGGAACGAGCGAGGGCCCCCGACCACTGACCGTGATCGGGGACCCTCTGCAACGAGGCTAGAAGCCGAAGTCGCCGCCTCCGAAGTCGCCGCCCCCGCCGAAGTCGCCTCCGCCACCGAAGTCGCCGCTGCCGGAGTCGCCCCAGCCGCCGCCGTCTCCGGCGTCCGCACCGGAGGCGTCCGCACCTCCCGCATCCGCTCCGCCGTCGGCCGAGGCGTCTCCCCCGCCGTCACCGCCGGCGTAGTCGCCTCCCGCGTCGGGGAGGAACGCGCCCGCGATGGCCGAGCCGATCGCGAACCCGGCGATCGTGCCGAGCATCGAGGAGGCGAGGACGCCGCCGAAGCCCATGCCTCCGCCGCCGGAGAAGCGCCAGCAGGTCTTCCGAGAGCTCAGCGAGGGGGCCCCTGTCGGCGACGCGCCGAAGGACGACGATCCCCGCACGCTCGCCCAGTCCGCCACGAGGA
>NZ_PSUZ01000030.1:0-37258 GCF_002932095.1 Rathayibacter sp. AY1G1 | reverse complement strand
CCGCCCCCGAGGCCGCGGGCGAGATCCTGCTGGTCGCCGTCGGCCGCGGCCCGGTGACCGCGGGCATCGGCTTCTCGGCGGCCGGGGCCGGCTCGGGCTCGGCCGGGGCGGGGGCCTCGGCGTCGCTCTCGGCGTCGACCGACGGGGTCGCCTCGTCGGTGGCCTCGGTCTCGGCGGCCTGGACCTCGGGGGCCTCCTCGGCGGGAGCCTCGGGCTCGGACGCCGACGCGGCTCCGGAGCCGTCGCCGATGCGCACCAGCTCGGCGCCGACCTCGACGGTCTCGTCCTCCTGGACGAGGATCTCCTCGATCACTCCCGCGACGGGCGACGGGATCTCGGTGTCGACCTTGTCGGTCGAGACCTCGAGCAGGGGCTCGTCCACCTCGACGCGGTCCCCGACGTTCTTCAGCCAGCGGGTGACCGTTCCTTCCGTGACACTCTCTCCGAGTGCCGGGAGGCTGACGGATTCGCTCATGAGCCTGTCTCCTTAAGACGCTTGTGTTTCGATGTCCAGCTTACTGATGCGGAAGCGGCGGATCGCCGCACCGCAGTGGTTCTACAGGGCGTGCAGCGGCTTCCCGGCCAGAGCGAGGTGCGCCTCGCCGAGCGCCTCGTTCTGAGTGGGGTGCGCGTGCACGAGGGGCGCGACGTCCTCGGGGTGCGCCTCCCAGTTCACGATGAGCTGAGCCTCGCCGATCAGCTCGCCGACGCGGGCTCCGACCATGTGCACGCCGACGACGGGGCCGTCGACCAGGCGCACGACCTTCACGGAGCCGGTGGTCCCGATGATCGTGCTCCGGGCGTTGCCGCCGAGGCCGTAGTCGTACACGGCGACGCGCTCGGCGCCGTACTCGGCGATCGCGCGGGCCTCGCCGAGGCCGACGGAGGCCACTTCGGGGTCGCTGTAGGTCACCTTCGGGACGTTGACGTCCGAGACGACCTGCGGGCCCAGACCGGCGATCTCCTCCGCGACGAAGATCCCCTGCTGGAAGCTCCGGTGCGCGAGCTGGAGCCCCGGCACGATGTCGCCCACGGCGTACACGCCGGGGACGGAGGTCTGCAGGCGCTCGTCGGTCAGCACGTAGCCGCGGTCGAGGCGGACCCCGGCCTCCTCGAGGCCGATGCCCGCGGTCACCGGGCCGCGGCCGACGGCGACCAGCAGGATCTCGCCCTCCACCGTGGCGCCGCTCTCGAGCGACACGGAGACGCCGCCCTCGCTCTGCGAGACCGACGCGACGCGGGATCCCAGCTGGAAGGCGATGCCCCGCTTGCGGAAGGCGCGCTCCAGCTGCTTGCTGACGCTCTCGTCCTCGTTGGGAACGAGGTGGGGGAGGGCCTCGACGATCGTGACCTCGGCGCCGAACGAGCGCCAGACGCTCGCGAACTCGACGCCGATCACTCCGCCGCCGAGGACGACGACGCTCGCGGGCACGTGGTCGAGCTCGAGAGCCTGGTCGCTCGTCAGGATCCGGCCGCCGATCTCGATGCCGGGGAGGGTGCGGGAGGCGGACCCGGTGGCGACGACGATCGACGCGCCGTGGAGCACGTGCTCGCCGACGGTCACCGTGCCGGGCGCGGTGAGACGGCCCTCGCCCGTGACGACCGTGATGCCGCGCGAGGACACGAGGCTCTGGAGCCCCTTGTACTTGCCGGCGACGACGCCCTCGCGGTAGCGCGTGACGCCCGCCATGTCGATCCCGGTGAAGCTCGAGAGCACGCCGTACTTCTCTCCCTCGCGGGCGCCGTCCGCCAGCTCGGCGGCGTGCAGCAGGGCCTTGGTGGGCACGCATCCCCGGTGCAGGCAGGTGCCGCCGAGCTTGTCGCGCTCCACGAGCGCGACGCTCATCCCGAGCTGCGTCGCCCGGAGGGCCGCCGCGTACCCGCCGCTGCCACCTCCGAGCACGACCAGGTCGTAGCGCTCTTCCGACACCCAGTGACTCCCTCGCGACGTGCGGTCCCGCTTCCCGGCCGACCGGCTCCGGCGCTGAGCGCCGAGCGGATCGGGAGGGGGGACGAGGCGGGATCTCCCGCCCCGTCGACCCTACTACGCGCTCGCGAAGCCCTCGGCCAGGGCGATCAGCGCGCGCACCGAGACCCCCGTGGCGCCGGCTCCGGTGAAGCCGTAGCCGCCGCCTCCGTTGCTCGAGGGGCCGGCGATGTCGAGGTGCGCCCACGGGATCGTGGTCGCGTCCTCGCCCTCGCCGCGCTTCCCGACGAACTCGCGGAGGAAGTGGCCGGCGAGGAGCATGCCGCCGGCGGTGTTGCCCGGCTTGACGTTCGCGATGTCGGCGATGTCCGAGTTGAGCAGCGGTCGCAGCTCCGCGGGGAGGGGCATCTGCCAGAAGGGCTCTCCCGCCGCGCGGGCGGCGTCGAGGACGCGGGAGACCAGCTCGTCGTCGCCCAGAGCGCCGACGGTCCGGTTGCCGAGGGCGACCACGGAGGCGCCGGTCAGCGTCGCGACGTCGATGATCGCATCGGGCTGCTCCTCGCTGGCGGCGACGAGGCCGTCGGCGAGCACCAGCCGGCCCTCGGCGTCGGTGTTCAGCACCTCCACCGTGGTCCCGCCGCGCACGGTGAGCACGTCGTCCGGGCGGATCGCGGTCCCGGAGGGGAGGTTCTCGGCGATGCAGAGCCAGGCGGTCGCGCGGAGCGGGAGGCCGAGCTCCGCGATGGCGCGCACCACGGCGTACACGGTCGCCGCGCCCGCCATGTCGGTCTTCATCCCGATCATCGAGGCCGGCGGCTTGAGCGAGAGTCCGCCGCTGTCGAAAGTGATGCCCTTGCCGACCAGGGCGAGGTGGGTGCTCGCGCCCTCGGGCGCATAGGCGACCTTCACGAGGCGGGGCGGGCGGGAGGAGCCGCTGCCGACTCCGAGGATGCCGCCGAACCCCTCCTCCGCGAGGGCCTCCTCGTCCCAGACGGTGACCTCGAGGGGCAGTCCCTCTGCGCCGGTCTGCACGGCCTCGGCCAGCGTCTGCGGGTAGAGGTGCGACGGGGGAGTGTTGACGAGGTCCTTCACCGTGCCGACCGCGCGGCCGAGCACGAGCGCCCGGTCCAGGACGGCGGGGTCGGCCGACTCGCCGCCGCCCAGCAGGACGACGTGCTCGACGGGCGCCTTCGCCGCGGCGGCGGTGCTGCCGCGGAAGGCGGTGAAGGAGTAGGAGCCGAGCGCGGCGCCCTCGGCGACCGCGGCGAGCGTGCCGTCGGAGCCGGCGGGGAGGGAGAGGGCCACGGAGGCGGACCCCGCGAGCAGGCGGACGGCGGCGCCCGCGGCGTTCCGCAGCGCGGTGTCGTCGGGCTCCGCCGAGCCGAGGCCGACGAGGACGATCACTCCGGCACGGACCGAGGACGGCACGCGCACGAGCGTCTCGGCGGCGCCGGTCGCGCCGAGCGCGCTCAGCGCGGGGGCCAGCTCCTCGAAGCCCTCCGCGCCGACGAGCCGGGGACCGTCGGGTCCCGGGGCGACGCCGAGGACGAGGGCGTCGGTGTCGATGTCGGAGGCGGGAACGGTCGAGTACTCGAGAGAGGAGAGGGGCATGGCGGCAATGCTAGGCGCTGTTCGCTGAGGGCTCAGCGGACCCGGACGGGGCGCCGGGACCCCCGTTTAGACTGGACGCATGCTGGATCCGGAAGACCTGTTCGAGATCGAGGGCGACCTCTCCGAGATCCCGCGCGGGCTGCACCTCGTCGCGGGCCTGACCGGCTCGGCCGACGCCGGGGGAGCGGTGGGGCAGCTGGGGGAGTACCTCTTCGAGACCCTCGAGCACCGCGAAGTCGCGGTCTTCGACCAGGATCAGCTGCTCGACTACCGGGCCCGCCGCCCCATCATCACGTTCGACCAGGACCACCTGACGGACTACCGTCCTGCGATGCTCCGGCTCTCGCTCGCGCACGACGAGCTGCACCAGCCGTTCCTCCTGCTCACCGGCTTCGAGCCCGACTTCCAGTGGGAGCGGTTCACCCGCGCGGTGGTCTCCCTCCTCGAGCGGCTCGACGTCGCCTCGACCACGTGGGTCCAGGCGATCCCGATGCCCGTGCCGCACACCCGGCCCGTCGGCGTCACCGTGAGCGGCAACCGCGAGGACCTGATCGAGGCGATGTCGGTCTGGAAGCCGCACACGCAGGTGCCCTCGAACGTCCTCCACCTGCTCGAGCTGCGCCTCTACGAGCGCGGTCTGACCGTGGTCGGCTTCGCGCTGCTCATCCCCCACTACCTGTCGGACACCGAGTACCCGCAGGCGGCGGTCGCGGCGCTCGAGAGCATCTCGGCGTCGACCGGCCTCATCTTCCCGACGGACCGCCTGCGCGAGAGCGGGCGGGAGTTCCTCGGCAAGGTCGACGAGCAGGTCGGCGGCAACGACGAGCTGCAGAAGCTGGTCTCGGCCCTCGAGGCGCGGCACGACACCTACATGGAGGGGACGAGCCTCCGCTCGCCGCTCACCGACGAGGACGGCTTCGTGCCCAGCGCCGACGCGATCGCCGCCGAGCTCGAGAAGTTCCTCGCGATCCGCCGCCCGGGCGAGGAGCCCACCGCCTCCTGAGCGGCCGTAGGATCGGACGAGTGCGTGATCGTCGAGCCTGGTTCGTCTTCGGTGCCGGAGCGTTCGCCTACCTCGTCGCGGTCCTGGACCGCACGACGCTGGGCGTCGCAGGAGTGGACGCCGCGGAGCGGTTCGGGGTGGCCGCCGCCGTCCTCTCGTCGCTCGCCGTCGTCCAGCTGATCGTCTACGCCGGGATGCAGATCCCGGTCGGGATCCTCATCGACCGGTTCGGCCCGCGGACCCTGATCCTCTCGGGCACGGCACTGATGATGGCGGGCCAGGTCGTGGTCGCGATCGCGCCGGGCATCGGCGTCGCGATCGTCGGGCGGATCCTGCTGGGAGCCGGGGACGCCGCGATCTTCACCTCCGTGATCCGCCTCACGGTGACCTGGTTCAGCGGACCGATCGTGCCGCAGCTCTCGCAGTGGATCGGCAACATCGGCCAGGTGGGCCAGATCCTCTCCGCACTCCCGTTCGCGGCGATCCTCCACACGTTCGGCTGGGAGCCCGCGTTCCTCAGCGCCGCCGGCCTCGGGGCCGTGTCCTTCCTCGGCGTGCTCCTCCTGGTCGCCGACGTCCCGCCGCGCACCGAGCCGATCACGGTGGTGCCTCCGACGCTCCGGGCGACTATCGCGCAGCTCGGAGTGAGCCTGCGCCGGCCGGGGACGCAGCTCGGCTTCTGGTCGCACTTCGTCACGCAGTCCTCCGGCACGGTGTTCACGCTGCTCTGGGGCTACCCCTTCCTCGTCTACGCGATCGGCCTGCCGCCGACCGTCGCAGCGCCGACCCTCACGATCGTCGTGATCGCGGGAATCGTCGTCGGGCCCGTGCTCGGCGTCCTGACCGCCCGCCACCCCATGCGCCGCAGCAACCTCGTGCTCGGGATCGTCTCGGCGATGGCGGTCGCCTGGACCGTCGTGCTGCTCTGGCCCGGCGTCCCGCCGTACTGGCTCGTGGTGCTGCTCCTGATCGTCGTTGGAGCGGGCGGCCCCGGCTCCATGATCGGGTTCGACTTCGCCCGCACGTTCAACCCCTCGCGGAGCCTCGGCGCGGCGAACGGAGTCGTCAACGTGGGCGGGTTCCTGGCCAGCTTCACGATGATGTTCGCGATCGGCCTGATCCTCGACGCACTGGCCGGTCCCGGTGCCTCCTCCGAGCAGACCTACTCGCTCGAGCACTTCCGCCTGGCGTGGTGCGTGCAGTACGTGGTGGTCGGCGCCGGAGTCGTCGGACTCCTCGTCGCGCGCCGCCGGACCCGCCGCCGCCTGGCCGAGGACGAGGGAATAACCGTGGCCCCTCTCTGGGTTGCACTGAATGACCGGATGCGCCGCGGCCGCGCGGGGCGCTGACGGTCGTCCCCGTCGATCCGCCCTTCTGCAGACGCGATGTCCCAGCGGAACGGCCCGGATTCCGCCGGATCGAGCCCCACTCGCACCGCACCGCACGGCTGCACTACTCAGACGTGCAATAATTGTCAATAGGACCCGTTCGGGTCGAGGAGCACCAAACCCACGTCGGGCGTGCGACGTCCTCGACTTGACATGGGTCCTCGTAATGCCCACCGACGGACGACGCCCTCCCGCGCCGCCCGCCCCCGGGACGCAACGGATGGAGAGGTGCCGCCATGGCCACCAGAGCTACCAAGACCGCAACGCTCGACGCCGTCGACGACGACGTGACGACGACCACCAAGAAGCCCGCGACGCGCAAGCCCGCGGCGAAGACCACGGCGGCCAAGACCACCGCGGCCAAGACGACCCGCTCGCGCGCCACGACCAAGGCCGCCGCTCCCGCCGACACCGAGGAGGAGCCGACCGACGCCGTCGAGCCCGACGAGGCGGCGGAGGAGGAGGAGACCGAGGTCGTCGCCGAGGACACCGAGACCGAAGCGAAGGACGACGCGGAGACGCCGGAGGCCCCGGCCGCCGCTGCCGTCGCCGCTCCGGCCGAGCCGCTCCCGAGCGGTGCGCTCGTCCTGTCGTTCGGCGGAGAGGACGACGAGGTCCCGGTCTACTCGACCGCGATCACCGGTGCCACCGCCGACCCGGTCAAGGACTACCTGAAGCAGATCGGCAAGGTCGCGCTCCTGAACGCGGCCGAGGAGGTCGAGCTCGCGATGCGCATCGAGGCCGGCCTGTTCGCCGAGGACAAGCTCGCCAACTCGACCGACCTCAGCCCGGAGCTCGTCCGCGAGCTGCGCTGGGTCGCGAAGGACGGCCAGCGCGCGAAGAGCCACCTGCTCGGAGCGAACCTCCGGCTCGTCGTCAGCCTCGCGAAGCGCTACACCGGTCGCGGGATGCAGTTCCTCGACCTCATCCAGGAGGGCAATCTGGGCCTCATCCGTGCGGTCGAGAAGTTCGACTACACCAAGGGCTTCAAGTTCTCGACCTACGCCACGTGGTGGATCCGCCAGGCGATCACCCGCGCAATGGCCGACCAGGCCCGCACCATCCGCATCCCGGTGCACATGGTCGAGGTCATCAACAAGCTGGCCCGCGTGCAGCGCCAGATGCTCCAGGACCTGGGCCGCGAGCCCACGCCCGAGGAGCTCTCGCGCGAGCTCGACATGACCCCTGAGAAGGTCATCGAGGTGCAGAAGTACGGGCGCGAGCCGATCTCGCTGCACACGCCCCTGGGCGAGGACGGCGACAGCGAGTTCGGCGACCTCATCGAGGACACCGAGGCGGTCGTCCCGGCCGACGCCGTGGGCTTCACCATGCTGCAGAAGCAGCTGGAGTCGCTGCTCGACTCGCTCTCGGAGCGCGAGGCCGGCGTGATCCGCATGCGCTTCGGCCTCGGCGACGGCATGCCGAAGACGCTCGACCAGATCGGCGACACCTTCGGCGTGACGCGCGAGCGCATCCGCCAGATCGAGTCCAAGACGATGGCCAAGCTCCGCCACCCGTCCCGCTCGCAGTCGCTCCGCGACTACCTCGAGTAGGCCGGTGATCCGCTACGCGCCGGCGGTCCTCCTCGGGAGGGCCGCCCGGTTCGCCGCGCGGGTCCGGAAGCCCGGCGGGGGATCTGCTGTGCCCGGACTCGTGGTGAACCGCGTCGCGCCCGGATTCCTGCCCGCGGTGCTCGACGGATTCCGGGACGGCCTCGTGGTCGTCACGGGATCGGCGGGCAAGTCGACCACGACCAAGATGCTGGTCGCGGTGCTCCGCGCGCACGGGCTCCGGGTCTTCACCAACCCCTCGACGGCCAACATCGCCCAGGGGCTGACCTCCGCGCTCCTGGAGCGGGCGGACCTCCGCGGGCGGATCGACGCCGACATCGCCGTCCTCGAGATGGACGAGGGTCACGGCGCGCGCCTCGCGCCCCGGATGCGCCCCCGCGTCGTCCTGCTGACGAACGTGGTGGTCGACCAGATCGACCGCTTCTTCGACCCGGCCATGGTCGCCCGGATGCTCGGCACCATCGCCTCCCGCGCGACCGGTCCCGTCGTGCTGAACGCCGACGACCGCCACGTCGCCGATGTCGCGACCTCCCTCCCCGACGAGCGGATCCGCTGGTACGGCGTCTCCTCCTCCGTCCGCGACTCCGCGTCCGGCGGTCTCGGCTACGCCGCGGAGGCGGAGGCCGGGACCGACCGTGCGACCACCGTCGTCGAGAGCACGACGGGAGCGGCCGCGCGCATCATCAGCGACGGCGACCCGCTCGAGGTCCGGCTCCCCGCACGGGGCGTCCACTACGCGGTGGACGCCGCGGCGGCCGTCTCCACGGCCCGCGCCGTGCTCGCTGAGCGCTTCGACCCGGCCCTCGCCGCCTCCGCGCTCTCGAGCATCGACCCCGTCTTCGGGCGGGGCGAGATCGTCACCGTGCGCGGCCACGAGGTCGAGTTCGTCCTGGTCCAGAACCCGGCGAGCTACCGCCTGAACATCGCGGAGATCCCCGAGGGGACCGAGCAGATCATGCTCGCGATCGGCTCCGACGTCCGAGACCCCTCCTACTTCTGGCCCGTGGACACCTCCGTGCTCGGGCACGTCAGAGTCGTCTCGGGGTCGAAGGCGCACGAGGCGGCGCTGCACCTGCGCTACGACGGCGTCCGCGTCGACTCCGTCGACGAGGACCTGGGCCGCGCGCTCGACGCGTTCCTCGCTCTGCCGACCCCCGCCTCCGGCCGGAAGACCATCGTCTTCTCGGCCGATTCGATGCGCCGCACCCGTGCGCACCTGCAGCTCGTCACCAACCGCGAGGAGACCGCGTGACCACCCTCCGCATCGCCGTGCTCGCTCCCGACGTCCTGGACAGCAACGGCGACGCGGCGAACGCCCGGGTCCTCGCGGCTCGGGCGCGCTGGTCGGGCGTCGAGGCGGAGGTGGTGCCGCTGGTGACCGCCTCCGACGCCGAGGTCCGTCCGGACGTCCTGGTCGCCGGGACGGGAGCGGACGAGGACCTCCCGGGCGTCCTGGCACTCCTCCACGAGATCGCGCCGACGCTGCGGGCCTGGGTCGACCAGGGCACTCAGGTGGTCGCGGTCGGAGCCGGCTGGGAGATGCTGGCCGGTTCGATCAGCACGGCCGCGGGCGGCGCCCGGGGGATCGAGCTGTTCCCCGGAGACTCGGTCACGGGCGAGCGCGCGACCGACGACCTCCTCGTCGAGACGCCGGGCGGCGTCCTCGTCGGATTCGAGAACCACGAGCGCCGGATGACCGGGATCGCGCCCGAGCACGCGCTCGGCCGAGTGCTGCACGGCACCGGCGACGGCGCCGGCCACGAGGGCTACGCGGTGGGAGGCCTTCTGGGCACGCACCTGCACGGCCCCGTCCTCGCGAAGAACCCCTCGCTCGCGGACGCGATCCTGCGGCGCGCCCTCGGCGACGCCTACTCCCCGTCGGACGAGTGTCTCCGCCTGGTCGATGAAACGGCACGAGCCGCTCGCGAAGTGATCGCGAAGCGGCTCGGTGTCGGTCGGTAGGGCGCTGACGCGCCGTCCGGGCTGATCGGGGACGCGCTAGGGGCGCTGCTCCTCGAAGAGTCGGGCGGACTCGTCGTGCCAGCTCTGGGCGATGCTGGAGAGCTTCTCCTGGTACTTCTTCCCGTGGTGTGCGCAGAACAGCAGTTCTCCGTTGTTCACGACCACTCGGATGTACGCCTGCGCACCGCAGCTGTCGCAGCGGTCGGCGGCGGAGAGCTGGTGGGCACCGGCGAGCTCGTCCACGCCGTTCTGGGTTGCTGTGGTCGACATGACTTGGCCTCCTGCACTCGTTCTTCGATCTCTGCTTAGTGGAACCCATCCAAGCACGCGATTGTTTCCGCACGGAGTCGATCGGTCGGCATTTCGCTCTGCGCGTAGGGGCCCCGCGCCGAGCGGCCATCGTGCTGTCGTCGGGTGCCGCGCCACCGCGGCCGGAGCGGTTCCCGAAAGTAGACTGGGCGGATGGCCTCCACCGACTACAACGCCCGCCACCTCTCCGTCCTCGAGGGTCTCGAAGCGGTCCGGAAGCGGCCCGGCATGTACATCGGATCGACCGACTCGCGCGGCCTCATGCACTGCCTCTGGGAGGTCATCGACAACTCCGTCGACGAGGCGCTGGCCGGGCACGGGACCGAGATCAGCGTGCTCCTGCACGCCGACGGCAGCGTCGAGGTGCGCGACCGCGCGCGCGGGATCCCGGTCGACATCGAGCCGAAGACGGGGCTCTCCGGAGTCGAGGTCGTGTTCACGAAGCTGCACGCGGGCGGCAAGTTCGGCTCCGGGTCCTACGCGGCGTCCGGCGGTCTGCACGGCGTCGGCGCCTCCGTGGTCAACGCGCTCTCGGAGCGCCTCGACGTCGAGGTCGACCGCAACGGCCGCACCTACCGGATGTCGTTCCACCGGGGGGAGCCCGGGCGCTTCGCCGACGCGGGCGAGCCCACCCCCGACGCTCCGTTCACGCCGTTCGAGAACGGGTCGGAGCTGACGGTCGTCGGGAAGGTCGCCAAGGGCGTCACCGGAACGCGCGTGCGCTACTGGGCCGATCGCCAGATCTTCACGAAGGGCGCCTCGTTCCAGACGGACGACCTGGTGACGCGTGCCCGGCAGACCGCGTTCCTCGTCCCCGGCCTGACGATCGACATCGTCGACGACAGGGCGGACGAGCGCCGCGCCGAGATGTTCCGCTACGACGGCGGTATCTCGGAGTTCGTCGAGTTCCTCGCCCCCGACGCTCCCGTGACCGAGGTGCTGCGCCTCACCGGCTCCGGCACCTTCACCGAGACCGTGCCGGTGCTGACCCCCGGCGGCGCCATGGTGCCCACCGAGGTGGAGCGCACCTGCGAGGTCGACATCGCCCTGCGCTGGGGCACCGGCTACGAGACGGTGATGCGCAGCTTCGTGAACATCATCTCGACGCCCAAGGGCGGGACGCACCAGACCGGCTTCGAGCAGGGCCTGCTGAAGCTGCTCCGCTCCCAGGTGGAGGCGAACGCCCGCCGCCTCAAGGTCGGCTCGGACAAGCTCGAGAAGGACGACGTCCTCGCCGGGCTCAGCGCCGTGCTGACCGTGCGGCTCCCTGAGCCGCAGTTCGAAGGCCAGACGAAGGAGGTGCTGGGCACGCCCGCCGTCCGCGCGATCGTCGCCTCCACCATCGCCTCGACGCTGGGCGCGGTGTTCTCCTCGACGCGCCGCGAGGACAAGGCGCAGACCTCCCAGCTCCTCGAGAAGGTCGTCGCCGAGATGAAGTCGCGGATCTCGGCCCGCGCGCACAAGGAGACGCAGCGCCGCAAGAACGCGCTGGAGTCCTCCTCCCTTCCGGCGAAGCTGGTCGACTGCCGCAGCAGCGACGTCGAGAACAGCGAGCTCTTCATCGTCGAGGGCGACTCCGCCCTCGGCACCGCCAAGCTCGCCCGCAACAGCGAGTACCAGGCCCTGCTGCCGATCCGGGGGAAGATCCTCAACACGCAGAAGGCGAGCATCGCCGACATGCTCTCGAACGCCGAGTGCGCCTCGATGATCCAGGTGATCGGAGCCGGCTCCGGCCGCTCCTTCGACCTCTCGGCCGCCCGCTACGGGAAGATCATCCTGATGAGCGACGCCGACGTCGACGGCGCCCACATCCGCACCCTGCTGCTCACGCTCTTCTTCCGCTACATGCGGCCGCTCGTCGAGGCGGGGCGCGTCTTCGCCGCCGTGCCTCCGCTGCATCGGCTCGTGGTGATGAACGCGGGGAAGAAGCCGAACGAGACGATCTACACCTACTCCGAGAAGGAGCTGCAGAGCGTGCTCGCGGCCCTCGGCAAGGCGGGCCGCCGCTACCAGGACCCGATCCAGCGCTACAAGGGGCTCGGCGAGATGGACGCGGACCAGCTGGCCACGACGACCATGGACCGCTCCCGCCGCACCCTCCGCCGGGTGCGGGTCGCCGACGCGGAGAACGCCGGCCGGGTGTTCGAGCTGCTGATGGGCAACGACGTGGCACCCCGCAAGGAGTTCATCGTCCGCGGGTCCGAGTCGCTGTCGCGGGACCGCATCGACGTCTGAGCCGCGGGGCTCAGAACACCTCGGGCGCCGCTCCGATCGTCGCGATCGGCGCCGCGAGCGCCACGCCGGAGCCGTCGCGCTTCATCCCGGAGTCGGGCAGCGCGGCGACCGAGCCGTCGGCCTCGAGCGCGTGCGCGGGTCCGGGGCCGACCCACGCCACTCCGAGGGCGGTCTCACCCTTGAGGAAGCGCTGCGCACGGACTCCGCCGGTGGCCCTGCCCTTGGCAGGGAACTCCGAGAACGGCGAGACCTTCGCACTGCCGGTGTCGGTCCCCGAGAGGGCCCAGCTGTCGACGGCGACCGTCGCGACGACGGCCTCGTCCCGGTCCTCGGCGGCGACGACGGCGAAGTGCACGACGTCGTCGGTCTCGGCCAGCTTGACCCCGGCCATCCCCGCGGCGGTCCGGCCCTGAGGGCGGACGGCGGACGCGGGGAAGCGCAGCAGCTGGGCCTCGCCAGTGACGAAGACCAGCTCGTCCTCCTCCGCCGACGCGGCCGCGCCCACGACGGCGTCCTTCGGCTTCAGGGCGATGAGCTCGATGTCCGGGCGGTTGGGCAGCTCGCCCGGCGCGACGCGCTTGACGACGCCCTGCTGGGTGCCGAGCGCGATCGGCCGCTCGTCGTCGAGGGCGACGAGCGCGAGCACCCGCTCGTCCTTCGCCAGGTGCGGGAGGTAGTCGCTCATGCGCACGCCCGCGCCCAGCTGCACCGAGGAGGAGGGGACGGCGGGCACGTCGACCGGCGAGAAGCGGAGGAGCCGACCGGCGCTGGTAACCGCGCCGATCTCCGTCCGGCTGGTCGTGTCGAGCACGCTGAGGACGGCGTCGTGCTTCGAGCGGCGCGTGGCGCGCTCGGGGTGGGGAGCGGCCTCGGGGTCGCGGTCGACCCGCACCATGCGGCCGGTGGTGCTCAGCAGCACCCGGCAGGGCACGTCCGCGATCTCGAGCACCGCGGCGGCCTTCCGCCCGGTGGTGGCGACGGAGGGACGCGCCTCGGTGAGCAGGGTGCGCCGCGGGGTCCCGAGGCGCTGGGCGACCTCGTCGAGCTCGTCCGAGACCAGCTCGTCGATCCGTGAGCGGCTGGCGAGGAGGGCCTCGAGCTCGGCGATCTCGGCGAGGAGGGTGTCGCGCTCGGTCTCGAGCTCGATGCGCGAGAACTTCGTGAGGCGGCGGAGCTGGAGCTCGAGGATGTAGTCGGCCTGCAGAGTGCTGAGGTCGAAGACCTCGATCAGCCGGGCCCGCGCCGCCGCGGTGTCGTCGCTCCCGCGGATCAGCTGGATGACCTCGTCGATGTCGAGGATCGCGATGAGCAGGCCCTCGACCAGGTGCAGCCGCTCCTGGCGCTTGCGCAGTCGGTAGCGGGTCCGCCGGGTGACGACCTGCACCCGGTGGCCGATGTAGACCTGCAGCAGCTCCTTCAGGCCGAGGGTGCGCGGGCCGCCGTCGACCAGCGCGACGTTGTTGATCGAGAACGCGTCCTCGAGGGGCGTGTAGCGGTAGAGCTGCTCGAGGACGGCCTCCGGGCTGAAGCCGGTCTTGATCCCGATGACGAGCCGGAGGCCGTTGTCCCGGTCCGTCAGGTCGGTGACGTCCGAGATGCCGCTGAGCTTCTTGTTCTGGACGCCGTCCTTGATCTTGTCGATGACCTTCTCGGCGCCGACGAGGTAGGGCAGCTCGGTGACGACCAGGCCGGACTTGCGCGCGGTGATGCTCTCGACCGAGACGCGCGCGCGGGTCTTGAAGCCGCCCCGGCCGGTCGCGTAGGCGTCGCGCACGCCGGCGAGGCCGACGATCGTGCCACCGCTCGGGAAGTCCGGTCCGGGGACGAACGACATCAGGTCGTCCAGGGACGCGTCGGGATGGGCGATCAGGTGCCGGGCCGCCCCGATCACCTCCACGAGGTTGTGGGGCGCCATGTTCGTCGCCATGCCGACGGCGATGCCGCTGGCCCCGTTGACCAGCAGGTTCGGGAACGCGGAGGGGAGGACCTCGGGCTGGTCGTGCGAGTTGTCGTAGTTCGGGACGAAGTCGACGACGTCCTCGCCGAGGTGCTCGGTCATGGCCGTGGCGGCCGGGGCGAGGCGGGCCTCGGTGTAGCGGGCCGCGGCCGGGCCGTCGTCGAGGGAGCCGAAGTTGCCGTGCCCGTCGACGAGGGCGACCCTCATCGTGAACGGCTGGGCGAGGCGGACGAGGGAGTCGTAGATCGAGGCGTCGCCGTGCGGGTGCAGCTTGCCCATCACCTCGCCGACCACGCGGGCCGACTTCACGTGGCCGTGATCGGGCCGCAGCCCCATCTCGCTCATCATGTAGAGGATCCGGCGCTGCACCGGCTTGAGGCCGTCGCGGGCGTCGGGCAGGGCCCGCGAGTAGATGACCGAGTACGCGTACTCGAGGAAGGACCCCTCCATCTCGGCCGAGACGTCGACGTCCTCGATGCGCTCGGTGAGCGAGGATCCGGAGGAGGGGGCTGCAGCGTTCATGACTCGATTCGGTGGCGGGCGCGGGGCGGCGGCGGGGGACTGCACCGCCCTGCGGCGCTCGACGGGACGGGCGGAGCGGAGACGGCGCCTCGCGGACGGGACCGGCCCTCCCGTTCACGCGGACGCTCCGCCGCACCGGCCCGGCGGGGACGGCGGCGCTGTGCGAAACTGGGCGCGATGACCCACATGCTACCGCCAGCCCCCGACGGGCGGCGGAGCCTCGCCGACGTCCTGCCGGGCGCCCTCGACGCGCTCCTGGGCCGCCCCGGCCTCTTCGGCTCGCCCCGCGTCGAGCGGATCGTGGTCGTCCTCGTCGACGGCCTGGGTGCCGCGAACCTCCGCCAGCGCGGGGGCCACTCGCGCACGCTCGCCCCGGCCCTCAACCGCGGCACCACGCTCGTCTCGGGCTTCCCGACGACCACCGCGGCGGCCCTGGCGAGCCTGACGACGGGCCTGCGCCCGGGCGGGCACGGGATGGTCGGCTACCGCGTGCTCGACCGCGCCTCCGACCGCCTGGTCAACCAGCTCTCCGGCTGGGACGAGGGCATGGTGCCCGAGACGTGGCAGCCCCACCCCACGGTCTTCGAGCAGGCCTCGGCCGCCGGTGTCCGGGCCGGAGTGATCGGCCCCGCGCGGTACGCCCGCTCCGGTCTCACGCGGGCGATCCTGCGCGGCGCCGAGTACCACTCCGCCGGCGGCGTCGCCGAGCGCTTCACGGCGGCGCGCGCCCTGCTCGACGAGGGCGGCCGGCAGCTCGTGTACCTCTACGTCCCCGAGCTCGACCAGGCGGCGCACGCGCGCGGCTGGGAGTCGCCGGAGTGGACGGCAGCGCTCGAGCTCCTGGACGGGGAGGTCGGCGGAGCGGTCCGCGGGCTCTCCGCCCGCGAGAGCGTGCTGGTCACCGCCGACCACGGCATCGTGGACGTTCCGGCGTCCTCGCACGTGCTCGTCGAGCGGGGACCGCTGCTCGAGGGCGTCCGGCACCTCGGCGGAGAGCCCCGCTGCCTGCAGCTGCACCTCGAGCCGGGTGTGGACCCCGACGAGGTGGCGCGGCGCTGGATCGAGGCGGAGGGCGCACGCGCCTGGATCGCGACGCGCGACGGGGTCGCTGCGAGCGGCTGGTTCGGCGAGGTCTCGCCGGCGGCGGCCGAGCGGATGGGCGACGTGTTCGTCGCGGCACGGAGGACCATCGCCTACTACGCGGCGGACGACTCCTCCGGCCGCTCGATGATCGGACAGCACGGGTCGCTCACGCCGGAGGAGACGCAGGTGCCGCTCCTCCGCTTCGGCGCGCTGGCCTGAGCCGGGCCGGAGGGACGGGGGGCACCGTCCGCCCCGGCGGAGCCGCGCCGGCGGAGGGTCAGTCGTCGCTGCGCGCTCCGAAGACGATCTCGTCCCAGCTCGGCATCGACGCCCGCCCCCGGCGGAGGCTCCCGCGCACGCCCGACGGCTGCTCGGGGACCGGGGGAGCGGTGCGCGGCGGCTCCGGTGCCTTCTCGACCGGAGGAGCGGCCTCGGCCTCGGGCTCCGGCTCCTCGCGGACGCGGAGGCTCGAGGCGTGATCGCGCTCGCCCCGGCGGCGCCGCAGGGCGTCGAGCAGGTCGGCGGTGTCGTTGAGGTTGCGCTCGCGCTGCTCCGTCGTGCTCGTGACGGGGCGGGGGAGCGTCGAGATCGGGCGCGGGGTCTCGGAGAGGGCCGGCTGCGGTTCCGTGTCGGAGGGGCGGACGGCGGCCGGCCGGGCGTGCGGCATCGCGGCGGGGCGGCCGGCGGTGGGGTGGTCGGCCCGGGCGGAGCGGCTCGGCGCCTCCGCAGACTCCGTGTCGAAGCGCGTGGCGAGCTCGTCGACGGCGGCGGGGATGACGGCGCGCAGGCGCGGGATGAGGGTCGGCCGGATCTCGCCCTGCTGCGAGAGCGTGATCGCCTCGGAGGTCAGCGGCGACAGCAGCGCCTTCCGCGGGTCGAAGCGCCAGCGGGCGTCGTGGTCGATCTCGTCCGAGCGGAAGAGGAGCTTGACGACCCAGCCCTCCTCCTCCTTCCAGCTCGACCACTGCTCGCCCTCGGCGCCGAGCGACGCGAGGCGGTCGCGGATGACGTCGCCGAAGGGCGTGCCCTCCTCGAGGGGATCGGGGTCGGTGGTCGTGTAGACGCGCACGGCGAGGGCGGACGCGACGATGTGCTCGCGCTCGGCCGTGACGGGTCCCTCGAAGCGCTGGACGTAGCCCAGGTCGGCGCCCGTGAGCTCGGCGACCTCCTCGGCGGAGAGCCCGGAGCGGATGTGGGCCTGGATCTCGCGGGGGGAGACGCGCTTCTCGCGCGGCGGGAGGGTGTGGACCCGCGGCCGCAGCTGGCTCTGCAGCGTCTCGTCGATGCGGACCGAGAAGCGCTCGCCGCCCTCGGACACGAGGACGAGCGATCCGCCCTCGACGCCGATCACCTTCAGTTCCATCATCGTGGGGACCCTCCTTCTGGACGCGGACCGGGCAAGGATGCCACGCGCCCGGGCGATCGGCCGGGAATACCCCGGGCGGGTCGAAAGTTGGTGCGGAAGGAGGCGGGGCGAGCGGGTGTCAAGAGCCGTTCGAGGTGGTTTGCGAATCGATGCGTCGTGATGCACACTGACCCCGCCGATTTGTTGAACAGCAGAAATAAGAAGTGGATGGGAATGGCTACGGACTACGACGCCCCCCGCAAGACCGATGACGACTCCGAGTCGATCGAGGCCCTGAAGGAGCGAGTCCCCGACAAGATGTCCGGAGTCGTCGACGTCGATGACGCCGACAACCCGGGCGGATTCGAACTGCCCGGTGCCGATCTGTCCGACCTCGATCTGGACGTCGTGGTCCTTCCGCCCCAGGCGGACGAGTTCACGTGCGTGAGCTGCTTCCTCGTGAAGCACCGCTCGCAGATCGACCACGAGGAGAAGCTCGGACCGATCTGCCTGGAGTGCGCCGCTTAAGCGCCTCCCGGCTCCGAAGGACGACCGCTCCGTCGCCGTGATCCCCGGATCGCGGCGACGATGTCGTCCGGGCGGCGGGTGGAGACCAGCCAGTACGGCGTCGGGTCGGCCGGATCCTCGATCGGGACCCGCACCACCTCCTTCACCCAGCCGCGGATGACCAGGTACGCCCGCGCGTCCAGGCGCGTCCCGCGCTCGGCGAACGCCTGGTCCCCCGAGTAGGAGGACGGCTCGCCCACGAGGTCCAGCGGGATGTGCGCGCGGCCGGCGCGCAGCTCACCCTCCGCCACCTCGATCACGGGGGAGAGGGCCAGCAGCGACAGCACGCAGCCCGCGTACAGCACGACCGCGACGATCACCCCCACCGCGAGGTCGATGGGCGCGAACACCAGGATGCTGGCGGGGATCACGAGGGCGGTGGCGACGAAGAGCCAGGGCGCGGGCCACAGCCTCTCTCGGTAGGACGACATGACCCTATTGGATCAGACGTTTGGTCTACCCTCGTCACGTGCCTGCAACCGTCGACGTCCCGATCACCGCGGACCGGCTCCCCTCCTACGCCCGTCCGGGCGACGCGGGAGCCGATCTCCACTCGACGGAGGACGTGGTGCTCGCCCCCGGTGAGCGCGCCTCCGTCGGCACCGGGGTGGCCGTCGCCCTCCCGGAGGGCCACGCCGGCTTCGTCGTCCCCCGCAGCGGGCTGGCCTTCAGGCACGGCATCACCGTCGTCAACGCCCCCGGAACGATCGACGCGGGCTACCGCGGCGAGATCCGGGTGGCGCTGCTGAACACCGACAGCCGCGAGACGTACCGCGTCTCGGCGGGGGACCGGATCGCGCAGCTCGTGATCGTCCCCGTCGTCCAGGCGAGGTTCACGGCCGTCGACGAGCTTCCCGAGTCGGTCCGCGGCACGGGCGGCTTCGGATCCACCGGGTACGCCGCCGGCGCCCAGGAGACCAGAATCCACGAGGAGAGCGCATGAGCGACATCCAGTCCACGACCGGCGAGGCCGCCGAGCCCGTCCAGCAGGACTTCGAGAAGTCGGCGCCGGAGGACCGCGCGGAGGCCGGGCCCCTGGACGAGCGCGAGGCCAACCCGGTCCGCCCCTACATCGACCTCGGCGGGGTGAAGGTGCTTCCCCGCGAGGGCATGCACATCCGCCTCGAGGTCGAGGAGGGGACCAAGCGCGTCATCGCCGTCGGCCTCGACTACGCAGGGTCGACGCTGCAGGTGCAGCCCTTCTCCGCGCCGCGCTCCTCGGGCCTCTGGCACGAGATCCGCGGCCAGATCGCCGAGCAGATCGGCCGTCAGGGCGGATCGACGACGGAGCGCGACGGCGTCTTCGGTCCGGAGCTCGTCGCCGAGCTCCCGATCGCCGGCGGCCAGACCCGCGTCGCCCGGTTCGTCGGCGTCGACGGTCCGCGCTGGTTCCTCCGCGGCGTGATCGCCGGAGCCGGAGCCGTCGACGAGCAGGCGGCCGCCTCGGTCGAGGAGCTCTTCCGCAGCATCGTCGTGGTCCGCGGCAGCGGCCCGATGCCTCCGCGCGACCTGATCCCGCTGAAGGTGCCGACCGGCAGCCAGACCCAGCAGAGCGCGAGCTGACCGGCATGGAGCCGGTGCGGCCCGAGGACCCGGCCCGATCGGAGGAGCCGGTCCGGCCCGAGGTGGGCGACGCGATCGCGCAGGCCGCCCGCCGCTCGGGACTCGGCGCGGTCGCCGACGGCGAGCCGTTCGACGGGAAGGCGCTGCTGCGCACCATGGGCGGCGTCCGGGGGATCCTCGAGGCCGTCGTGCCCGGCATCGCCTTCGTCCTGCTCTACACGGTCACCTCGGAGCTGGTGCTCTCGCTGGTCGCATCCGTCGGGCTCGCCGTGGCGTTCACGGTGGCGCGGGTGCTCGGCCGGACGCCGGTGATCCAGGCCGTCGGCGGGCTGCTCGCCGTGGTGGTCTCGGCCGCACTGGCGCTGTTCACCGGGCGGGGCGTCGACAACTTCGCCCTGGGGCTGCTCACCAACCTCGTCTACGGGCTCGTCTTCCTCCTCTCCGTCCTCGTGCGCTGGCCCCTGATCGGCGTCGCCGCCGGCTTCCTGATGGGGGACGGCACCGCCTGGCGATCCGATCGGCGCAAGCGCCGCCTCTTCGGCGCCCTGACCCTCGCGTGGGCGGGGCTCTTCCTCCTGCGCCTGGCCGTGCAGTACCCGCTGTTCCTCGCCGAGGACACCACGGCGCTGGGCATCTGGAAGCTGGCGCTGGGCCTGCCCCTGTACGCGCCGCTGCTGGTGCTCACCGTGCTCGCCGTCCGGGCCGAGTACCGCGGAGCCGACGAGCGCGCCGATGCGGGCGATGCTCCGGATCGTGCATAGAATTGTCTCGACGTCGAGATAAATAGCGCTCGCCTCCCCGCACCGTCGCGGCGAGGTCGACCGGGCGCCTCGGCGTCGAGGAGTTAGGTCCTCCTTGGTGGCAGGCCGCTGTGCGCGGTCGTCAAGATGAGGACGGAGAGCGGCTCCGCCCGTCGGCGGACGCTGCAGTCAGCGAAGGAGAGGGCGACGTGTCCGCGGTAGACAGCTTTGGATCGAAAGACACCCTGAAGGTCGGCTCGACCGACTACGAGGTGTTCCGCATCGACCGGGTCCCCGGTCACGAGAAGCTCCCGTTCAGCCTCAAGGTGCTGCTCGAGAACCTCCTCCGCACGGAGGACGGCGCGAACATCACCGCCGACCACATCCGCGCCCTCGGCGAGTGGGTCCCGGAGTCGGAGCCCGACACCGAGATCCAGTTCACGCCGGCCCGCGTGGTCATGCAGGACTTCACCGGCGTGCCCTGCATCGTCGACCTCGCCACGATGCGCGAGGCCGTCGCTGCCCTGGGCGGCGACGCGAACCGGATCAACCCGCTCGCGCCCGCCGAGATGGTGATCGACCACTCCGTCATCGCCGACCTCTTCGGCACCGAGGACGCGCTCGAGCGCAACGTCGAGCTCGAGTACGAGCGCAACGGCGAGCGGTACCAGTTCCTCCGCTGGGGCCAGACCGCCTTCGACGACTTCAAGGTCGTCCCGCCCGGAACCGGCATCGTGCACCAGGTCAACATCGAGTACCTGGCCCGCGTCACCATGACCCGCGAGGTGGGCGGTGCGCTGCGCGCCTACCCCGACACCTGCGTCGGCACCGACTCGCACACGACGATGGTCAACGGCCTCGGCGTGCTCGGCTGGGGCGTCGGCGGCATCGAGGCCGAGGCCGCGATGCTCGGCCAGCCCGTCTCGATGCTCATCCCGAAGGTCGTCGGCTTCAAGCTCACCGGCTCGATCCCGACCGGCGTGACCGCGACGGACGTCGTGCTCACCATCACGCAGATGCTGCGCAAGCACGGCGTGGTCGGCAAGTTCGTCGAGTTCTACGGGGCAGGCGTCGCCGCGGTGCCGCTCGCGAACCGCGCCACCATCGGCAACATGAGCCCCGAGTTCGGCTCCACCGCCGCGATGTTCCCCATCGACGACGTGACCCTCGACTATCTGCGCCTCACCGGCCGCAGCGACGAGCAGATCGCCCTCGTCGAGCAGTACTCCAAGCTGCAGAAGCTCTGGCACGACCCCGCGGTCGAGCCGGTCTTCAGCGAGTACCTCGAGCTCGACCTCGGCACCGTCGTCCCCTCGATCGCCGGCCCGAAGCGCCCGCAGGACCGGATCGAGCTCTCGTCCGCCAAGACGCAGTTCGAGTCGGACCTCACCAACTACGCGGACGTCTCGCACGACATCGTCGACCTGACCATCGCGGAGTCGTTCCCCGCCTCCGACCCCGGAGAGCTGCAGCCGCAGGACGAGCACAGCAGCCACGAGCACACCCACCGCTCGCACGCGCCGGCGACCGCCTCCAAGCCGACCACGGTCGAGCTCGGCGAGGGCGGGACCTTCACGATCGATCACGGCGCCGTCGCGATCGCGGCGATCACCTCGTGCACCAACACGTCGAACCCGTCCGTCATGCTCGCGGCCGGCCTGCTGGCCCGCAACGCGGCGCAGAAGGGCCTGAAGGCCAAGCCGTGGGTCAAGACCACGCTGGCGCCCGGATCGAAGGTCGTCACCGACTACTACGAGAAGGCCGGCCTGACCGAGTCGCTCGAAGCGCTCGGCTTCTACACGGTCGGCTACGGCTGCACGACCTGCATCGGCAACTCCGGCCCGCTGCTCGAGGAGATCTCGGCCGCGGTGCAGGACAACGACCTCGCCGTGACCGCCGTGCTCTCGGGCAACCGCAACTTCGAGGGCCGCATCAACCCGGACGTGAAGATGAACTACCTGGCGAGCCCCCCGCTCGTCATCGCCTACGCGCTCGCCGGCTCGATGAACTTCGACTTCGAGGTCGACGCGCTCGGCACCGACTCCGACGGCAACGACGTGTTCCTCAAGGACATCTGGCCCGACGCGGCCGAGGTGCAGGCGACGATCGACTCGTCGATCGACAAGTCGATGTTCGACACGCAGTACGCGGGCGTGTTCGACGGTGACGAGCGCTGGCGCGCGCTGCAGACCCCCGAGGGCTCGATCTTCGAGTGGGACGAGTCGTCGACCTACGTGCGGAAGCCCCCGTACTTCGACGGCATGACGATGGAGACGACCCCGGTCACCGACATCGCCGGTGCCCGCGTGCTCGCCAAGCTCGGCGACTCCGTCACGACCGACCACATCAGCCCGGCCGGCTCGATCAAGGCCGACAGCCCCGCCGGCCGCTACCTCGACGAGCACGGCATCGACCGCAAGGACTACAACTCCTACGGCTCGCGCCGCGGCAACCACGAGGTGATGATCCGCGGCACGTTCGCGAACATCCGCCTGCGCAACCAGCTGCTCGACGGCGTGGAGGGCGGCTACACCCGCGACTTCACGCAGCCGGACGCCCCGCAGTCGTTCATCTACGACGCGTCGCAGAACTACCAGGCCGAGGGCACCCCGCTCGTCATCCTGGGCGGCAAGGAGTACGGCTCCGGCTCGTCGCGCGACTGGGCGGCCAAGGGCACGAGCCTGCTGGGCGTCAAGGCGGTCATCGTCGAGAGCTTCGAGCGGATCCACCGCTCGAACCTCATCGGCATGGGCGTCGTCCCGCTGCAGTTCCCCGCGGGCGAGAGCTGGGAGTCGCTGGGCCTGGACGGCACCGAGTCGATCAGCATCTCGGGCATCGAGGAGCTGAACGAGGGCGTCACCCCCAAGACGGTCCACGTCGTCGCCGAGCCGACCGAGCACTCGGCCGAGGGCAAGCGGACCGTCGAGTTCGACGCGGTCGTCCGCATCGACACCCCCGGTGAGGCGGACTACTACCGCAACGGCGGCATCCTGCAGTACGTGCTGCGCTCGCTCGTCTAGATCAGCCGCAGAGCGTGTGCGCCTTCCCTGCGGGGGAGGCGCACACGCGTTCCCGGGGGCCCCGTGCGTAGACTCGGGAGACGTCCCCACCTCGCTCACGACCCCGGAAGGCGGCGCGCATGGCTGTTCTCGAGACCATCGGCGGTCCTCGCGATCTCGATCGCCTGACCGCGGCCGAGCTCGAGACGCTGGCGCAGGAGATCCGCGACTTCCTCGTGCGCGAGGTCTCGAAGACCGGCGGCCACCTGGGGCCGAACCTCGGCGTCGTCGAGACGACCATCGCGATCCACCGGGTCTTCGACTCGCCGCACGACGCGATCGTGTTCGACACCGGCCACCAGTCCTACGTCCACAAGCTGCTCACCGGTCGCCAGGACTTCTCGAAGCTCCGGCAGCGCGGCGGCCTCGCCGGCTACCCGCAGCGGAGGGAGTCGCCGCACGACATCGTCGAGAGCTCGCACGCCTCCAGCTCGCTGTCCTGGGCGGACGGCATCTCCCGCGCCTTCACGATGACCGGTCAGACCGACCGCCACGTCGTCGCGGTCGTGGGCGACGGCGCCCTCACCGGCGGCATGACCTGGGAGGCGCTGAACAACATCAGCGACGACAACTCCCGCGGGCTGGTCATCGTGGTCAACGACAACGGGCGCTCCTACGCCCCGACCATCGGCGGCATGGCCCGCTTCCTCAACGGCGTCCGCACGCGGCCGACCTACCGCACGATGCACCGCGGCTCCCGGGCCGTCTCGGAGCGGCTGGGCGGCCCCGCCGCCGCCGTCTACCGCGGCGTGCGCGGCGGGCTCCACGGCTTCCTCAGCCGCTTCATCAACAACGAGGCGCTCTACTCCAACCTCGACATCAAGTACCTGGGGCCGATCGACGGACACGACCTGACGGCGATGGAGGAGGCCCTCCAGCAGGCGAAGGACTACGGCCAGCCGGTCATCGTCCACGCGATCACCCAGAAGGGCAAGGGCTTCGGTCCGGCCGTGCACGACCTCGCCGACCAGTTCCACGCCGTCGGGCAGATCGACCCCGAGACGGGCGAGCCGCTGAGCGCGGCCGGGGCCCGATCGTGGACCTCGGTGTTCGCCGAGGAGATCGTCACCCTGGCCGACGAGGACCCGACGATCGTCGGCATCACGGCCGCCATGCTCCGGCCCGTCGGTCTCGACCGCCTCGCGGAGAAGTACCCGGAGCGCGTCTTCGACGTCGGCATCGCGGAGCAGCACGCCGTGACCTCGGCCGCCGGTCTCGCCTTCGGCGGGCTGCATCCGGTCGTCGCGCTGTACGCCACCTTCGTGAACCGCGCATTCGACCAGGTCTTGATGGACGTCGCACTGCACCGCGCGGGCGTCACCTTCGTACTGGACCGCGCCGGAGTCACCGGGCCCGACGGTCCGAGCCACCACGGCATGTGGGATCTGGCGATCCTGCAGGTCGTCCCGAACATCCGCCTCGCCGCTCCGCGCGACTCCGTGCGTCTGCGCGAGGAGCTGCGCGAGGCCGTGGGCGTCACCGACGCGCCGACCGTGGTGCGCTTCTCGAAGGGGAGCGTCGGCGACGAGATCGACGCCGTCGAGCGCCTCGGCGACGGAGTCGACGTGCTCGCCCGCGCCGAGCGCAAGGACGTGCTGCTGGTCACGGTCGGGCCGATGGCCGCGATGGGTCTCGAGGTCGCTCAGCGGCTCGCGGCCCAGGGCATCGGAGCCACCGTCGTCGACCCCCGCTGGGTCGTGCCCGTGCCCACCAGCATCATCGAGCTCGCCCGCGAGCACCGCATCGTCGTCTCGATCGAGGACGGGGTGCGCGTCGGCGGGATCGGCACGCGCATCCGCCAGGACCTGCGCGAGGCCGGCGTGGACACCGCGGTGACCGAGCTCGGGCTGCCCGACCAGTTCCTCGACCACGCCAAGCGCGAGGAGATCCTCGAGGACGTCGGACTCACTCCCCAGCACATCGCTCGCGACGTCGTCGCGCAGGTGCTGGGCAGCAAGATCCCGGTCGCCCGTCCGCTCCCGGACGAGGTCGAGGCCCGGGACGACGCCCGCAGCGACTGATCGGCCGTCGGGACCCGTCCCTCAGGCGACGCGCGGAAGGGGCGCCGGATCCGATCCGGCGCCCCTTCCGCGTCACGACACTCCGCGTCAGTCGACGCCGCGGATCGCGGGGTGGTGGAACGTGTCCCCGAACGCCCGCTCGCTCGCGCCGACCCGGTCGAGGTAGGGCGTGAGCCCGCCCATCTGGAACGGGTAGCCCGCGCCCAGGATCAGGCAGAGGTCGATGTCCTCCGCGGCGTGCACGACGTCGTCGTCCAGCATCCGCTTGACCTCGTCCGCGAGACCCGTCTCGACGCGCAGCCGCAGCTGCTCGGCCGTCATCGGCTCCGTGCCGCCGGAGACGATCGCGACAGCGCGCTTGTCGACGCCCTTCACCCGCCCCTTCGCGTCGCGCTCGAAGACGTGGCCGAGCTCGGCGAGGCGGTGCAGGTTGGGGCTGTCGAAGAAGCGGTCGGGGAACGCGGCGTGATGGGTGTCGAGCACGTGCGCGCCGACCTTGAGGCCCACCAGCTCGAGCAGCTCGAACGGGGTCATCGGCAGGCCGAACGGAGCCAGCGACTGCTCGACGACCTCGAAGGGAGTGCCCGTGTCGACCGCGTGCATCGCCTCGCCCAGGACCTTCGCCAGCACGCGGTTCACCACGAAGCCCGGGGTGTCGCGTGTGATGACGGCGTTCTTCTTGAGCTTCGCGGCGGTGACCATCGCCGTCGAGAGGGTCTCGTCGTCGGTGTGCGGTGTCCGGACCACCTCGATCAGCGGCATGACCGCGACCGGGTTGAAGAAGTGGAAGCCGACGAGGCGCTCCGGGTGCTCCAGCCGCTCGCCGATGCGCTCGACAGAGAGGGACGAGGTGTTGGTCGCGAGCACCGCCGTGGGCGAGACGTAGCGCTCGATGTCGGCGAAGACCTCCTGCTTCACCGACAGCTCCTCGAAGACCGCCTCGATCACCCAGTCGGCGTCGGCGAAGTCGGAGCGATCGGTCGTGCCGGTGATCAGCGCCCGGAGGCGGTTCGCGTCGTCGGGAGAGACGCGCCCCTTCGTCAACAGCGCATCGATCTCGGCGCGGATGCCCGCGACGCCCTTGTCGACCCGCTCCTGGTCGAGGTCGGTGATGACCACCGGCACCTGGAGGCGGCGGAGGAAGAGCAGCGCGAACTGCGAGGCCATGAGGCCCGCGCCGACGACCCCGACCTTGGTGACGGGCTTGGCCAGCGCCCTGTCGGGCGCTCCCGCGGGACGCTTGGCACGCTTCTGCACCAGATCGAACGCGTAGATGCTCGCGCGGAACTGGTCGCCCGAGATCAGGTCGGCCAGCGCCTCGTCCTCGGCGGCGAAGCCCTCCTCGCGGGTGGTGTTCTTCGCGGCCTTGAGAAGCTCCAGCGCGCGGTACGGAGACGCCGCGACCGTGCCGATCCGCGACTCCAGCTGCTTGCGAGCGATCGAGATCGCGACGTCCCACTTGACCAGCCGCTCCAGCTTGCCGGGTGCGTTCGGCCGCTCCACCTTCACGGAGCCGCCGATCACGCCGTCGGCCCAGCGGAGCGAGTCCTCGAGGAAGGCGGCGGGCGGGAAGATCGCGTCGGCGATGCCGAGGTCGAACACCTCCTGGCCCTTGAGCGTGCGGTTGTTCTTGAGCGGGTTCTCGACCACGACCTTGAGGGCGTTCTCGATGCCGATCAGGTTCGGCAGGAGCCACGCGCCGCCCCAGCCGGGGATGATGCCGAGGAAGACCTCGGGGAGCCCGAGCGCGGGGATGGAGGAGTCGACGGTGCGGTAGTCGGCGTTCAGGCCGATCTCGGTGCCGCCGCCCAGGGCGAGGCCGTTGATGAAGGCGAAGGACGGCACGCCCAGCTCGGCCAGCATCCCCAGCGTGCGGTGGCCCAGGCGCGCCAGCTGGCGGCCGAGCTCACGGCTCGGGATGGCCCCGACCTTGCTGAGGTCGGCTCCCGCGGCGAGGATGAACGGCTTGCCGGTGATGCCGACCGCCTGGATCTCGCCGCGCGAGGCGCGCTCCTTCTGCGTGAGGAGGACGTCCGCCAGCTCGAAGAGCGACGCCGGCCCGAAGGTGTTGGGGCGGGTGTGGTCGCGGTCGTTGTCGAGCGTGATCAGGGCGAGCGTGCGGCCGCTGGGCAGCGGCACGTCGCGGACGTAGGAGTGGGTGACGACCTCGCCCTCGGCGAGGTCCACGAGGTTCTCGAATCCGTCGAGCATGGGTCAGCGTCCCTTCCGTCGTCCGCGCTTGCCGTCGTAGTGCGGGTTCTCCCAGATCACCGTGCCGCCCTGGCCGAGGCCGACGCAGAGGGCCGTCACGCCGTAGCGGACCTCGGGGTGCGACTCGAACTGCCGGGCCAGCTGGATCATCAGCCGGACCCCGGAGGAGGCGAGCGGGTGGCCGATCGCGATCGCTCCGCCGTACTCGTTGACGCGCGGGTCGTCGTCGTCGAGGCCGAAATGGTCGAGGAAGGAGAGCACCTGCACGGCGAACGCCTCGTTGAGCTCGAAGAGCCCGATGTCCTCGATGCCCAGGCCCGCCTTGCGGAGCGCCTTCTCGGTCGAGGGGACCGGGCCGATGCCCATGATCTCGGGCTCGACGCCGGCGTACGCGAAGCTCACCATCCGCATCTTCGCGGACAGGCCCAGCTCCTGCGCGGCGTCGGCGCTGGCCAGGAGCGACACCGTCGCCCCGTCGTTGAGCCCGGAGGAGTTACCCGCGGTCACCCGGCCATGGGGGCGGAACGGGGTCCGCAGGCCCGCGAGGCCCTCGAGGGTCGTCTCGGGGCGCGGTGCCTCATCGGCGGTCGCGAGGCCCCAGCCCGCGGCGCTGCGCGTGGCGACGGGGACGAGGTCCGGCTGGATGCTGCCGGCGGCGTACGCGGCGGCGAGCTTCTGCTGGCTCCGCAGGGCGTAGTGGTCGGCGCGCTCCTTCGTCAGGTGCGGGAAGCGGTCGTGGATCCGCTCCGCCGTGCGGCCCATGTTGAGCGCGTCCTCGCCGACGAGGCGCTCGGAGAGGAAGCGCGGGTTGGGGTCGGCGCCGAAGCCCATCGGGTGCCGGCCCATGTGCTCCACGCCGCCGGCGAGGACCACGTCGTAGGCGCCGAACGCGATGCCGCCCGCGGTCGCGGTGACCGAGGTCATCGCTCCGGCGCACATGCGGTCGATGGCGAAGCCGGGCACCGACTTCGGCAGCCCGGCGAGCAGCGCCGCCGTGCGGCCGAGGGTCAGGCCCTGGTCGCCCTGCTGGGTGGTGGCGGCGATCGCCACCTCGTCCACCCGCTCCTTCGGCAGCGCGCCGTTTCGCTCCAGCAGACCGATCATCGCCTTGACGACGAGGTCGTCGGCTCGGGTCTGCCAGTACATGCCCTTCTCGCCGGCACGCCCGAACGGAGTACGGACTCCGTCGACGAACACGACTTCGGATCTCTCGGCCACAATGCCTCCCAGGAACTCACGGTCGCCGTCGATCGTAGGAACCGGCACCGCGCAGCCGGAATCCTTTGCCGCTTCCTACGAAGGGGTTTCGGTGCCCTCGGCCGGCGCTTGGGCCGCTTCGACAAACGCGGTGGCGATCGAGCCCGACGTGGCCTCGACCTGCCAGGCGCGGGCGCCGGCGCGGGTGAGCTCCGCGGCGACCGACTCCGCGGTCAGCGGCTCGGGCGGGTTCCAGGCCACCCGGCGCAGCAGCTCCGGCGTGAGCAGGTTCTCGACCGGGAGCGAGAGCAGCTCCGCGATCTCGGTGACCACGGCGCGTCCCGCCTTCAGGCGCGCGTCGGCGGCCGGGTTGCGATCGCCCCACGCGCGCGGAGGTGGGAGCGTGTCGGCGGCCGGGCGGGTCGGGCTCGGCAGGTCCTCGGTCGTCGTCCCGCGCTCGATCGCGGCCCACCAGCGCTCGACCTCGCCGCGGCTGGCGCGGCCGGTGAAATCGCGGCGGCCCGAGAGCTGGCCGATGCTGGTCGGGATGTTGCGGGCGACCGCGATGATCGAGGAGTCGGGGATCAGGCGGCCGGGAGCGATGTCGCGCTCGCGGGCGAACGCGTCCCGGGCCAGCCAGAGCTCGCGCGCCACGGCGAGGGGGCGCGGGCCGCGGAGCGAGTGCATGCCGGAGAGGCGGCGCCACGGATCCGGCGGGACCGCCTTCGGGGCGCGCGCGAGCGTCGCCTCGAACTCCTCGCGGGCGATGCGCGTCTTCCGCGCGGCGATGAGCATCTCCTCCATGCGGTCGCGGAGGTCCACGAGGAGCTCCACGTCCTTCGCGGCGTAGACGAGCCAGCTCTGGGGGAGGGGACGGGTCGACCAGTCGGCGGCCGAGTGCTCCTTGGCCAGGTGGATGCCGAGGAGGTCCTCGACGACGGCGCCGAGGCCCACCTTGGGCAGTCCGAGGAGCCGGGCGGCGAGCTCGGTGTCGAAGATCCGCACCGGGTCCAGGCCCACCTCGCGCAGGCAGGCGAGATCCTGGCTGGCGGCGTGGAGGACCCACTCCTCCTGGCCGATGACCGCCTGCAGGGCGTCCATCCGGCCGATGGCGGGGGGATCGAAGAGGAACGCGCCGGCGCCGCGCCGGTAGACCTGGATCAGGTACGCGCGCTGCGAGTAGGTGAAGCCGGAGGCGCGCTCGGCGTCGACGGCGACGGGGCCCTCGCCGGCGGCGAGGGCGTCGACCGCGGCGAGGAACTCGTCGGGCGTGGAGAGGACACGGTAATCAGTCACGGTTGTTCCGTCGGAAGGCGAGCGGGGTCACACCGTCGCTCGATACGGGCGGGAGACCCGCGAGCATGCACAACAGCTCCCCCCACCCTTCCACGTGAGCGGCGAGCTGCGCATCATCCGGGCTCCAGGAGGCGCGGATCTCGATCTGCGCACCGTCCCCCTGAGCGGCCAGCTCGCCGAAACCGGTGGAGAGCACCTTGGTGGCCGTGCCGGACGCGGCGGAATAGGAGGCGCCCCGCGCCCCGAGGGCGTCGATGAGCCAGGACCAGGCGACCTCGGCGAGGAACGGATCGGTGCCGATCTCGACCTCGAGCGGGGCCTGGGCGAAGCAGACGACACGGAAGGGGCCGCCCCACTGCTCGGGCTCCTCGGGGTCGTAGAGCAGGATGAAGCGCCCCGTGCCCAGCTCGGAGTCGCGTCCGTGCGCGTGCGGCGCGACGTCGCCCGACAGGGCGAGGGCCCAGGGCGCGAGACCCGACGGCGAGGCGATCTCGGACACGGTGAGCTCGGCGCGCGTGGCAGCGGCGCGGATCGACTCCGTCGCGACCCGGAACTCCTCGGGGAGCTGGGACGACGCTGGGAATTCGGGCACGGTCGCAGACTAGGGTTCCGACGCGCCCGGGACGCGGAGGCACGCCGGGTGGGCGGCTCTCAGCGCGTGCGGCTCCAGCGGGCGTAGACGGCCCCGGAATCGTCCGCGGCCAGGAGCGTCAGGGCGTAGGCGTCGTCGACGACGGCCGTGCCCGTCGCGACCGGGAGGCCCGGCAGGACGACGCGCGGCGAGGTGGTGAGGCACAGCTCGTCGACCCGGCCCGAGGCGAGGAACTGGCCCGAGAGCGAGGCGCCGCCCTCGCAGACGACGCGGTGCAGGCCGAGCCCGGCGAGAGCCTCCAGGAGCTCGTCGACGCCGATCCGCTCCGAGGAGGACGGGACCGGGACGACCTCGACGCCGGCGGGGAGCCCCTCCACCGCGCCGCGCGACTCCGGCACCAGCAGCAGGACCCGGGAGCCCTCCTGCAGCTCCAGGCGGTGCCCGGCGAGATCGCCCGAGGCGGAGACGACGGCGAGCGGGACCCGCCGGGGGACGCGGTAGCCCTCGGCGCGGACGCTCGCGGCTCCGACGAGGACGACGTCGGCCTGCTCGCGGACGACTCCGAGGATCGTGCGGTCGACGCGGTTGGTGAGCGTCTCGCTGGTGCCGTCGGAGCCGGTGCTGGAGCCGGTGACGCTCGCGATCATGTTCAGGCGCACGCGCACCGCCTCGTCGGGACGCCAGGCGTCCGCGACCGCCGCTCGCGCGCCCTCCTCGCCGATCACGATCGGCGGACCCGCGGGGACGAGCGGCCGGAGGATCATGCGGCCAGGTGCGCGCGGACCTGCCGCTTGGTACGGCCGAGGAGCGCGGTCATGCCGCGCAGGCGCAGCGGCGAGACCGCCTCCGAGAGGCCGATGGTCTGCGGGAAGTCGTCGGGGACGGCGAGCACCTGCTCGGGGGTGAGCCCGGCCAGGCCCTGCGCCAGGATCGACGCGAAGCCGCGCGTCGTGGGCGCCTCGCGGGGAGCCGTGGCGTGCAGGTGCACGATCCCGCCCTCGACGTCGACGACGATGAAGACGGGCGCCTGGCACTCCTCCACGCGCTCGAAGAGGTCCGGGTGGTCGCGGTAGCGCTCGGGCAGGTCGGGGAGCTCATTCGAGAACTCGAGCAGGAGCTGCAGGCGCTCCGGCTTCTCGAGGGCGAGGAACTCCTCGCGGATGTCGCGCAGAGCGTCGGGGAGCGTGGTGTCGGTCATCCGGTCCAGTGTCTCATCGGGGGAGGGGCGGCGGGCGGTCGCAGCGGAGGCCGGGAGCCCGGATCCGGCCCGTCGACGGGCGGATCGGCGCTCCCGGCCTCCGTCGTGACGCGTCAGCGGGCCGCGGGGGCCTCGCCGGGCTCGGCGCCCTGCACGATCGGGACGCGGACGGCGCTGCCCCACTCGGTCCAGGAGCCGTCGTAGTTGCGGACGCCCTCGAAGCCGAGGAGGTGGGTCAGCACGAACCAGGTGTGGGCGGAGCGCTCGCCGATCCGGCAGTAGGCGATGACGGAGTCGCCGTCCTTCAGCCCTGCGCCCTCGCGGTAGATGCCGTTCAGCTCGTCGAGGGGGCGGAAGGTGCCGTCCTCGGCGGCGGCCCTGCCCCACGGCACGTTCTGCGCGCTCGGGATGTGACCGGCGCGCAGGGCGCCCTCCTCCGGGTAGGCCGGCGCCGTGGTGCGCTGCCCGGTGAACTCCTCCGGGGAGCGGACGTCGATCAGCGGGTTGCCGAAGTGCGCGAGGACGTCGTCCTTGAAGGCGCGGATCTCGGCGTCGCTGCGTTCGACGACGGGGTACTCGGCGGGCTCCGGGGAGGAGGCGTCGGTGGTCGTCGGGCGGCCCTCCGCGAGCCACTTGTCGCGGCCGCCGTCGAGCAGACGGACGTCCTCGTGACCGAAGAGGGTGAAGACCCAGAGCGCGTAGGCGGCCCACCAGTTGTTCTTGTCGCCGTAGACGACGACGGTGGTGTCGCGGGCGATGCCCTTGCCGCCGACGAGCGCGGCGAACGCGGCGCCGTCGATGTAGTCGCGCTGCACCGGGTCGTTGAGGTCGGTGTGCCAGTCGATCTTGACGGAGCCGGGGATGTGGCCGGTCTCGTAGAGCAGGACGTCCTCGTCGGACTCGACGACGACGAGACCGGGAGTGCCGAGGCGCTGCTCGAGCCAGTCGGCGCTGACGAGCCGTTCGGGGTGCGCGTAGGAGGCGAACTTCGGCGACGGATCGGTTTCGACGGACAAGGAGGACCTCCAGGATGGTGCGCGGAGCGCGGGCGTGATTCCACGGCGGGCTACGCTGGAGCCCGCCCTTCAGCGACAGTACGCGTCCGCGGACGACGCCGCACGGAGGGCGCCGTAAGAGTTCGACACAGAACCGCGGCGGCTCCGTGCCCGGTGCGGCCGCCGCCACTGAGCGCACTGACCCCCGCCGTGCGCAGGATGCGAGACGCGAGTGAGCCCCGACGACGTCCGATCGACGAGCAGCCTGACCGCCCGCTCGCCCCAGATCAGCGGGCACGAGATCGCGTCGACGCTGGTGCCCCCGCGCCAGTTCGAGGGCGCCACCTTCGAGAGCTACCGTCCCGACCCGGAGTACCCCTCGCAGGCCGACGCGGTGGAGGCTCTGCGCGCGTTCGCCGCCGGCGGCGGATCCAAGGGAGGCGGAGGCGGCTTCCTGGGCTTCGGCCGGAAGAAGGCCCCCGCGGTCAAGCCGGGCGTGTACCTCGACGGCGGCTTCGGCGTCGGCAAGACCCACCTGCTCGCGGCGATCTGGCACGCGGTGCCGGGCCGCACCTACTTCGGGACGTTCATCGAGTACACCGCGCTCGTCGGCGCGCTCGGCTACGCGGCGACCGTCTCGCTCCTCAAGGGCTCGGCGCTGCTGTGCATCGACGAGTTCGAGCTGGACGACCCGGGCGACACGATGCTGATGACGCGGCTCCTCGGCGAGCTCGTCGCCTCCGGGAGCCGCATCGCCGCGACCTCGAACACCCCGCCCAACGCGCTGGGCGAGGGGCGCTTCGCCGCGGCGGACTTCCTCCGCGAGATCCAGTCGATGGCCGCCCACTTCGAGACGATGCGGATCGACGGCACCGACTACCGGCGCCGCGACATCGAGGGCCACGCCGTGGTGCGCACCGACGAGGAGATCGACGCTCTCGTCGCGGCCGCCCCCGCCGGCTCCGTCGTCACCGACGACCCGTTCGCGGACGCCGTGCACCACCTGGGCACCGTGCACCCCTCCCGCTACATCAAGGTGATCGACGGCGTCGACACCATCGTGCTCCGGGGCGTCACCGCTCTGACCGACCAGACCGACGCCCTGCGCCTCGTGGCCTTCATCGACCGGGTCTACGACGCGCAGATCCCGGTCCTCGCCTCCGGGACGCCCCTCGACGAGGTCTTCGGCGGCGACATGCTGAGCGGCGGCTACCGCAAGAAGTACCTGCGCTCGATGTCGCGGCTCATCGCGCTCACCTCGATGGCGCCCCGCTCCTAGGGGCGGATCCGCTCTCCTCCCGGCGTTCCCGGGGTCGTCGTCGTGCCGTCCGCCAGCGCGCCGTAACGCGCTTTTTACACAGGGGCCTCGGCCGTAACCTCCGCGAAACGCGGTGCCTCACGGGACGAAACCTCGCGCCACCAGACTGTCGGCTACCCGAGGTGACCCGACACCCGCGTGTCTCCAGGCCGTGCTCCGACGCAGCGTCCTCGCTCCGGGCTTTTCTCTGCACACTCACGAGAGGTTCAACAATGGATCAAGGCAATACCGCGTTCCTGCTCATCGCAGCCGCGCTGGTCCTGCTCATGACCCCCGGGCTCGCCTTCTTCTACGGCGGCCTGGTGCGTGCGAAGAGCGTCATCAGCATGATGATGCTCAGCTTCGGAGCCATGGGCCTCATCGGGGTCCTCTGGGTCCTGTACGGCTACGCGATCGCGTTCGGCAACGGCCCGTCCGGCCCCGCAGGGACCGACACCTTCGTCGGCATCGACGGCGTCCTCGGCATCGACACCGCCCAGATCGGCCTGCAGGGCATCTACAACGACGCGCTCGGCGAGCAGACGTCGGCCTACCCGACGCTGGCCTTCGCCGCGTTCCAGGCGACGTTCGCGATCATCACCGTCGCGCTCATCTCCGGCGCCATCGCGGACCGCGCGAAGTTCGGCGCCTGGATGGTCTTCGCCGGCGTCTGGGCCACCGTCGTCTACTTCCCGGTCGCCTCGTGGGTCTTCAACTTCACCCTCGGCGACGACGCCACCGTCGTCGACGGCGGCTGGATCGCCTACGGCGTCGGCGCGATCGACTTCGCGGGCGGCACCGCCGTCCACATCAACGCCGGAGCGGCGGCCCTCGCCCTCGCCCTGGTGCTCGGCAAGCGCGTCAACTTCACCAAGGGCGCGCACCAGCCGCACAATCCGCCGTTCGTGCTCCTGGGCGCCGGACTGCTGTGGTTCGGCTGGTTCGGCTTCAACGCCGGCTCCGAGCTCGCCGCCGACGGCATCGCGGCCGTCGCCTTCCTCAACACCATCGCCGCTCCGGCCGCCGCGATCCTCGGCTGGCTCGTCGTCGAGAAGATCAAGGACGGCAAGCCCACCTCGATCGGCGCCGCCTCGGGCGCGGTCGCGGGCCTCGTCGCGATCACCCCGGCGTGCGCCAGCCTGTCGCCGTTCTGGGCGATCGTCCTGGGCGTCATCACCGGAGCCGTCTGCGCCCTGGCGATCGACCTCAAGTACCGCCTCGGCTACGACGACTCGCTCGACGTGGTCGGCGTGCACCTGGTCGGCGGCCTCATCGGAACGCTCTACATCGGCTTCTTCGGCACCGGCGTGGGCCTGTTCCTCACCGGCGACGCGAGCCAGCTCGGCAAGCAGGCCCTCGCGGCCTTCACCGTCCTCGCCTACTCCTTCGTCATGACGCTCCTCATCGGCTGGATCATCCAGAAGACGATGGGCTTCCGCGTGAAGAACGAGGACGAGATCGCCGGCATCGACACGGCCATCCACGGAGAGGCGGGCTACGTCCTGGCGGACTGACCCCCTAATCCGCAGCACCCGACGGGGTGCCGGCTCTCCGGAGCCGGCACCCTGTCGGCGCATCCGGGCCGGGCGACCGCCGGGCGCGCCCCCGCGGGCGGGCGGCTGAGAATCCGGGCTAGGGTTCCGGGGTGCCCTCCTCGCGCTCGGTCGTGTCCCTGCTCCTCCGACTCCTCGGCCGCGCGGTCGCCCCGCGGCCGGACGCCGGGCCCCGCCCGCAGCGCCCGTACCTGAGCACGACGGCGCCGACCCCGGGCGCGAGCGGAGTGGGCCGCACCGTCGAGGTCGACCCATCGCGGCTCCGCGGGGTCCGCCTGGGCTACGCGCCCACGCCCGACGGCGACCCGGACCCGGGCGAGGTCGTCTGGACCTGGGTGCCGTACGAGGAGGACGACGGCCGCGGCAAGGACCGCCCGGTGCTCGTGCTCGCGGTCGAGAAGTCGGGGACGGTGCTCGCCGTGCGGCTGAGCTCGAAGGAGCACTCCGACTACCTGGCCGTCGGGACCGGCGGCTGGGACCCGGACGGGCGTCCCAGCTGGGTCGACCCGGAGCGCGTGTTCCGCGTGCACCCCGCCGGGATGCGTCGCGAAGGAGCAGCTCTGGAGCGTGCTCGGTACGACGCCGTCGCCCGGGTGCTCTCGGCGCGGTACGGCTGGCACTGAGCGCTCGACGTCGTCGAGCGGCCACGAGAGGTCGCCGCTGAGCGCCGCAGGGGAGATCCCTGCCCGTCGAACGAGGGCCGTGCTCCTCGGAGGAGGCGTCAGACCGGGTCGATCGGCACGAAGCCCGCGTACTTCGCGGCGCGGCCGTCCCCGGAGGACGTGCCGGTGAGCCTGCGCTGCACCCACGGCGCGACGTGCTGCCGGTAGTACTGCACGGTTCCGCCGCGCCGGAGTGCGGCCTCGGGAGCGTCGGGCAGCGCGGCGGGCGGCGTGAGCCCGAGCGCCCGCAGGACCCGGTCGGCCACCCGCCGGTGCCCCCGCGGGCCGAGGTGCAGGCGGTCCTCCGACCACAGCTCCGGATCGGCGAAAGCGGGGTCGTGCCAGTTGTCGGCGACGACCACGTCGGTCCGGTGGCTCGTCCGACGCAGGACGGCGTCGGTCAGCGCGTCCCCGCGGCGGCGGATGAGCGAGCCGAGCGGGAGCCGCGGCGACGGGTCGGCGCCGGCCAGGGCGATCAGCACGACGCCCTGCTCGTCGCAGCGCTCGAGCACACGGAGGTAGGCGTCGGCGATCCGCTCGATGTCGGCCCGCGGGCGCAGCATGTCGTTGCCGCCTCCGTTGAAGGAGAGGTGGGTCGGGCCGAGGGCGAGCGCGGGCTCGAGCTGCTCGGCGAGGATCGGCGCGATGAGCCGGCCCCGGATCGCGAGATTGGCGTACTCGATCCGCTCACCCGTGGCCGCCGCCCATCCCGCGGCCGCCAGATCGGCCCAGCCGCGCGGGGTGCCGTCCGGCCGCTCGTCGCCGACGCCCTCGGTGAAGGAATCGCCGATCGCGACGTAGCGGACGGCCGTCATCGGCGGGTTCCGGAGGTGCGCATCGTGGCACTGTACCGCTCCGCGGCCGGGCTCAGGCGCGGCGCCTCAGCGGGGTGACAGGTGCCGAGCGGACGCTGCTGGGGCGGTCCGGCGTCGCGGCGCCCGGCGCTGCGGCGAGCCGCTCCTCCTCGGGCCGGGTGCCGGGCCGGTGCTCGCGCTCGGGACGCGGGGCGGCCCGGAACCAGGCGGCCAGCGCGGAGGACCGGCGGTGCCTCCGGTGGTCGCGGTCCAGCTCGGCGGTGCCCCGGTAGCCGGAGCCCCGGGCGATGCGGTCGAGGCCGCCGAGAGCGACGGGGGTGCTCGCCATCAGGACGGCGGCCAGCTCGAGTCGGCGGAGGGCGAGGTGCTCGTCGAGGCCGAGCCCGTAGCAGCGGCGGAACCGCAGCCGCAGCAGCAGGGCGGGCATCCGCAGCTCGGCGGCGAGGTGGTGGACGGTGAAGCGCCGATCGAGGTAGCGCTCGTTGACGAGGGCGGCCGCCGCGATGGCGACGACGTCGAGCGGCCGGCGGGAGGCGGCGGCCACGGGTGAGCGGATCGAGTACGCCAATCTCGCGATCC
>NZ_PSUZ01000003.1:0-168045 GCF_002932095.1 Rathayibacter sp. AY1G1 | reverse complement strand
GGCGACGAGGGCGGCGATCACCCCGAGGCGGCGGCGCGGTCGGGGCGTGGCGGAGGTGCGGGAGTCGGAGTCGTCGCCTCCGGTGGTCTCACTGCGCTCGCCCCAGCCGGGCGCCGCGTCCCGGCCGGTCTCGTCACGGCCGACCTCGTCCCGGCCGGTCTCGTCCCAGCCGGTCCGGTCACGGCGCGTCCCGCCCCGGCCGCTCGCCGTCCCGCGGCCGATCCGGCCCTGGGCCGCTGCGGGCCCGACGGACGCGGCCAGTCCCGCGACCGCGGCGTCGAGCGCCTCCTCCCGCTCGCGGAGCTGCGCGCGCAGCAGTGCCAGCTCCGCGAGCGCCGCGGGGTCCGCCTCCGCACTGAACGCCCGGCGCTCGAGCGCGGCCCGCTGCCTCCGCTCCTCCGGCGACGCCCCGTCGCGGCGCCGCTGCAGGGCGGCCCGGCCGCGACCGCGACCTCCGAGAGCCGCGTCGAGCGCCGCCTCCGTCGCGGGATCGAGCTCGTCGAGCAGCCGCGCCGCGCGTGCCGGCGTGACCGCGGTGCCGACGGACGCCGGCACGTCAGCCCCGGTCGCGCACGGCGCGCGCCAGCGACTCGAGGCGCTCCCGGTACTCCGGCCACCACTCCTCCGGCACCGGCGGGAGGTTGTCGCCGGGCGTCCGGAGTCCGACCCGCCCGTCGATCAGCTCGCGGACGATGTCGGCGTGGCCGGCGTGCCGGTGCGTCTCCGCGGTGATGTGGACGAGGATCCGGTGCAGCGTCACGTCGCGGTTCGTCCACCAGGGGACCTGCCCGGGAGCGTCGAGCGGGAGGGCCGCGACCGTCGCGTCGGAGTGGGCCCACACGCGGCGGTACAGCGCGACGACGTCGGCCAGGGACTCGTCGGCCGTCGCCCACATGTCCGAGTTCGGCTCCGACTCGTCCTCCATCCACGGCATCGGCTCCGGGAACGGCCGCCCGAACACGGCGCCGAGGTAGCCCGCCTCGGTGCCCGCCACGTGCTTCACCAGGCCGAGCAGGTTCGTGCCCGTCGCGACCAGCGGCCGCCGCACGTCGTACTCGTCGAGCCCGTCGAGCTTCTGCAGCAGGGCGTCGCGCCCCTCCTGCAGGTAGCGGAGGAGGGTCTGCTTCGCGTCGTCGCTCATCCCCCCAGCCTGCCGCGCCCGTCCGAGCCGCGCCAGAGCGGTGCCGGAGCCGCGCCGTGCTCAGACCGCAGGAAGGATCGCCCCGCGGGCACCGGGATCCGCGGATCCACGGCCCGCCGGAGCGATCCTTCCAGCGTTGTGCACGGGTCAGGCCGGGACGCCCGCTCCCGCCCGCTGGACCCGCGTGCCGACGAGGCGCTGCGAGGAGGCGTCGACAGCGGCGGCCGGGCCGACCAGCTCGAGCGCCGTCTCCGTCTCGCGCGTCGCGCAGTCCGGGCCCACCCACAGCTCGACGCGGCCGGGCTCGACGATCCGCACGCCCTCGCGTCCGGTGAAGGCCAGGCGCGCGGCCGGGACCTCGAAGCGGACCTCCGCCTCCTCGCCGGGCTCGAGCGCGACCCGCGCGTAGCCGAGCAGCTGCGCCACCGGCCGGGTCACGCTCGCGAACACGTCGCGGGCGTACAGCTGCACCAGGTCGGTGCCCGCCCGCTCACCCGTGTTGCGGACGCGCACGGTCGCCGTGAAGGAGCCGTCCGTCGGGGCGGACTCCTCGGCCGCCAGCTCCGTCCGGGCGAAGTGCGTGTACGAGAGCCCGTGGCCGAACGGCCGCACCGGCGTGCTGTCGGCGGAGGTCACGTCCGACGGCCCGCCGAGGATCGGGTGCAGGTACGAGAACGGCTGCGCCCCGGCCGAGCGCGGCAGCGAGACCGGCAGGTGGCCGGAGGGGTCGACCCGTCCCGAGACGACGCCCGCGATCGCGCCGGCGCCCTCCTCCCCCGGGAAGAACGCCTGCAGCACGGCGGCGGGAGCCGACGGCCCGTCGAGCGCCCAGCCCACGGCGTAGGGGCGGCCGGTCAGCAGCACGAGCACGACCGGGGTCCCCGTCGCCACGACGGCCTCGACCAGCTCGCGCTGGCGGCCCGGGAGCTCGAGGCTCTCGACGTCGTTGCCCTCGCCGACCGTGCCGCGGCCGAACAGGCCCGCCCGGTCGCCGACGACCACGATCGCCACATCGGAGTCGGCGGCCGCCCGGACCGCCTCGGCGATCCCGGAGTCGTCGTCCCCCTCGACCGAGCAGCCCTCGGCGAGCAGCAGCTCGGCCGAGCCGAACTCGTCGGCCAGCGCGTCCGCGACCGTCGGGATCTCGAAGCCCAGCGGCATGCCCGGGTGGTGCGCCAGCACGTGGTTGGCGAAGGAGTAGCAGCCCATGAGCGCGGGCGCGCTGTCGGCGTTGGGGCCGATCAGCGCGAGGCGGCGCGGCGCAGCGAGCGGCAGGACGCCGTCGTTCGCGAGCAGCACCACCGACTCCTCGGCCAGGCGGCGGGCGATGTCGCGGTGGGCCGGCGAGTCGAGGTCGATCGACTCGGGGGCGTCGTCGAAGCGCGCGTCGAGCAGTCCGAGCCGCTCCTTCTGCGCGAGCACCCGCAGCACGGCCCGGTCGACGAGCGCCTCGTCGGCCTCCCCGGCTCGGATGCGCGCGGCCAGCGGAGCGAGGAACGCGTCGCCCGTGGGCAGCTCCACGTCGATCCCCGCGGCGAGCGCCAGCTCGGCCGCCTCGCCCAGATCGGCGGCGACCGCGTGCATGAGGTGGAGGAACGCGACCGAGAAGTAGTCGGCGACGACCACGCCGTCGAAGCCCCAACGCTCGCGCAGCACGCCCGTGAGGTAGGCGGGCGTCGCTCCGACCGGGTCCCCGTCGATCTCGGCGTAGGAGTTCATCACCGAGCGGGCGCCCCCGTCGCGGATCGCCATCTCGAACGGCGGCAGCAGCACGTCCGCGATCTCGCGCGGTCCGGCGTGCACCGGCGCGTGGTTGCGGCCGCCGCGGGAGGCGGAGTAGCCGATGAAGTGCTTCAGCGTCGCGTCGACGCCGGTGGACTGCAGCCCCTGCACGTACGCGGTGCCGATCGTGCCGACGACGTACGGGTCCTCGGCGATGCACTCGTCGACCCGGCCCCAGCGGGGGTCGCGGATCACGTCGAGCACGGGCGCCAGACCCTGGTGGATCCCGAGCTCGCGCATCGAGCCGCCGATCACGGCGCCGAGCTCGGCCACGAGCTCCGGGTCGAAGGAGGCGCCCCAGGCGAGCGGAGTCGGGAACGTCGCGGCCTGCCAGGCGGCGAGCCCGGTCAGGCACTCCTCGTGGACGATCGCCGGGATGCCCAGCCGCGTCTCCTCGACGAGCCGGCGCTGCTCCGCCCACAGCCAGCGGGCGCGCTCGAGTGGATCGACGGGGCGCGTGCCGTAGACGCGGGTCAGCTGGCCGATCCCCTCGCGGGTCGCCTCGGCGTACCCGGTCGAGGTGGCCATCTCGCCGGCGAGCGGGGCGACGACCTCGCCGCCCTGGTCGACCCAGTAGCCGACCAGCTGGGAGAGCTTCTCCTCCAGCGTCATCCGGCCCAGCAGCTCGGTGGTGCGGGCGGACGGAGCCTGGGGGTCCTCTGGTGCGTGCGGTGCGGTCACGGTGCGACCCTCTCTGCGGGTGGGGCGACGGGTGCGGACGGAACGGGGGACGCGGCGGACGGGCGGATCGATCCGCTCATCCCTTCACCGCCCCCGTCAGCCCGCCGACGATGCGGCGCTCGAAGACGCTGAAGAAGATCAGCGCCGGGATCATCGACAGCGACACGAAGGCGAGCACCTTCGCCGTGTCGACCGAGTACTGCGACGAGAACGCCTGCACTCCGAGCGGGAGCGTGAAGGTGGACTCGTTGTTGAGGATGAACAGGGGCAGCAGGTAGCTGTTCCAGCTCGCGATGAACGCGAGGATCCCCGTGGTGATCACGCCGGGCATCGCCAGGCGCACGACCATCCGGAAGAAGAAGCCGATCCGGCTGCAGCCGTCGATGAAGGCCGCCTCCTGGATCTCGTCCGGGATCGCGCGGAGGAACGGCACCAGGATGATGATCGTGGTCGGCAGGCCGAACGCGATCTGCGGCAGCACCACTCCGGCGAGCGAGTTCATCAGGCCGAGGCTCTTGATCACCAGGTAGAGAGGAGTGATCGCCACGGTCATCGGGAACATCAGGCCGGCGGCGAAGAGCGCGTAGAACACGCCCCGGCCGGTGAAGTCGTAGCGGGCCAGGACGTAGCTCGCCATCAGGCCGAGCACGACCACGCCGAGCGTCGTCGCGAGGCCGGCGATGGTGGAGTTGCCGACCTCCTGCCAGAAGACGCCGCCGGTGATCACGTCGAGGTAGTTCTGCACGTTCCACGGCGAGGGCAGGCCCGCCGGGTCGGTGGTGATCTGCGCGTTCGTGCGGAAGCCGCCGAGGATGATGTACGCCACCGGGGCGAGCATCAGCGCGATCACGACGATCGCCACGACGTAGGCGATCGTGGTGCCGCGGCCCAGGGGCTGCCGGCGCCGCTTCACCGCGAGAGGCCGAGGGGTCTCCGGAGTGATCGGCGGGGCCGTCATCGTCGTGCCGGTCATCGCTTGTCTCCCGTCAGTGCGCCCGCCGTGTCGCGCCGGAGCACGAAGCGCTGGTAGAGCAGCGCCACCACGAGCGAGATCAGGAACAGGACCACCGCGACGGCGTTCCCGTACCCGTAGTTGCCGGCGTTGCGGCCGTTGGTGACCAAGTAGATCGCCATGGTCGAGGTGCCCGCGGTCGAGGACACGTACTGGCCCCAGATGATGTAGACGAGGTCGAACAGCTGCAGTGCGCCGATGATCGACAGGAACGCCCAGATCCGCAGGGTCGGCGCGAGCAGGGGCAGGGTGATCCGCCGCTGCACCTGCCAGTAGGAGGCGCCGTCGATGGCCGCGGCCTCGGACAGCTCCTCGGGGATGCCCTGCAGACCCGCGAGGAAGAGGATCACGGCGAAGCCGATGTACTTCCACGTGATGATCAGCATCAGCGTCCAGATCGCGATCGCCGGATCCGAGAGCCAGTCCTGCTTCAGCGCGCCGAGGCCGACCTTCTCGAGCAGGCCGTTGACCGCGCCGCTGGTCTGGAGCATCAGGCTCCAGCCGGTGCCGACGACGACCTCCGAGATCACGTACGGCACGAAGATCAGGACGCGGATGATCGACTGCCCGCGCAGCTTGCGGTTCAGCAGCAGCGCCAGGAGGATCGCGACCGGCCCCTGGAGCACGAGCGAGAGCACCACGATGATGCCGTTGTGCGCGAGGGCGTCGTGGAAGGTGGGGTCCTGCAGGATCGTCAGGTAGTTGCGGAAGCCGACGAAGTCCGTCGGCACTCCGTAGCCCTGCCAGCTGAAGAAGCCGTAGTAGGCCGCCATCACGACCGGGAAGATCACGAAGGCGAGGAAGACGATCAGCGCCGGGCCGACCAGGAGCGCGATCTCGAAGCGCCCCGCCCAGCCCACGCTGCGGCGGCGCCGGCGCACCGGAGGCGTCGAGGTGACGCCTCCGGTGCGCGCGGTCCCGCGGGGCTCATCCACTCCGAGGAGCGGGCTCTCGCGGAGTGCCATGGTGGCTAGGCCTTCGCCGCGGCGGCGTTGACGGCCTCGACCAGCTGCTCGGGGTCGCTCTTGCCGGCCAGCAGGTCGACGACTCCGACGTTCAGCGCGTTGCCGACGTTGAGGCCGTAGACGGTGTCGAGCCACTGCGAGACGTACGGGGCCGAGTTGTAGGCCTCGAGGATCTGCTGCAGGTACGGCTCGGTGACCGCCTCCTGCGCCACGGTGTTCACCGGGGGCGCGTTGAAGGCCGCGTAGTACTCCTTCTGCACGTCGGAGGTGGCCAGGTAGTTGAGGAAGTCGACGCACTCGTCGGGAGCGCCCGCGGAGCAGGAGTAGCCGTCGACACCGCCCATGATCGCGCCGGCCTCGCCGTCGCCGCCGTCGATCTCGGGGAACGGGAACCAGCCCAGGTCGGGCAGCGGCTTCTCGTCGGGGGTGAGGGAGGCGATCACGCCGGGGTTCCACGCGCCCATGAGCTCCATCGACGCCTGGTGGTTGGCGAGGAGTCCGGCCGAGCTGCCCGCGCCCTGCTGGGCGGCGGTGGTGAGGAAGCCCTCGTTGAACGGCTCGGTGGCCGAGAAGTCCTGCAGGTCCTCGCCCGCGCGGACCCAGCAGTCGTCCGAGAAGTCCTTGGTGTCGGCCGCCTCGGCCATGGTGTCGGCGCTGCACTCGCGGAGCGCGAAGAAGTAGTACCAGTGCGCGGCGGGCCAGGCGTCCTTCGCGCCGAGCGCGACGGCCTGGGCTCCGCTGCCCTTGATCTTCGTGATCGCCGAGTCGAGCTCGTCGATGGTCTTCGGCGTCTCGGTGACGCCCGCCGCCGTGAAGAGGTCCTGGCTGTAGAACAGGCCGCCCGGGAGGACGGCGACCGGCATCGCCCAGACCTTGTCGTCGAGGGTGTTCGCCGAGAACGAGCCCTCGGGGATCTCGCTGCGCGCCTGGTCCGAGATGCCGTCGGTGAGGTCCTTCAGCTGTCCGCCCGCGACCATGGCGGCGAGCTTGCCGCCTCCGCGCTGGAGGAAGACGTCGGGGGCGTCGCCCGAGTTGAGCGCCGTCTGGAGCTTGCCGTCGAGGTCCTCGTTCTGGATGGCCTGCGACTCGATGGTCACTCCGGGGTTCGCGGCCTCGAAGTCCGCGATCGTCTTGTCCCAGAACTCCTGGCCGGGGCCCGTGGTCGAGTTCTGCCAGAGGGTCATCGCGACGGTGCCGTCGCTCGATCCCGAGTCCTGGCCCGAGCAGCCGGTGAGGGCCGCGACCGTGCCGAGCAGGGCTGCTGTCGCCACTGCGATCTTCCTGAACTTCATCGTCCAACCGTTCTCTTCATCGAGGGCGCCGCCTGGTGCACCGGCGCCGTGGGGGTTCCCGCCTTCGCGGGTGGAGTCAGTGTCCGCAGTGCTTGCGAAAGTGGTCAAACGTTTTCGAAATGGTTTTCGAAGCACGGGTTACAGTCGGCCACATGACCACCCGACCGACCATCCACGACGTCGCCGCTGCCGCCGGCGTCTCGGTGGCGACGGTGTCCAAAGCCGTGAACGGCCGCTACGGCATCGCCCCCTCCACCGCCACCCGCGTGCTCGAGGTCGTGCGCGAGCTCGGCTACGAGTCGAGCCTCGTCGCGAGCAGCATGCGCTCCCGGCGCACGGGCGTGATCGGCGTGCTCGTCGCGGGGTTCGAGCCGTTCAGCGCCGAGATCCTGAAGGGCGTGGGGTCGGTGCTGGCGGAGTCGCGGTTCGACCTGCTCGCCTACTCCGGCTCCCACGAGGGCGAGCAGGAGGGCTGGGAGCGGCGCTCGCTCAGCCGGCTCAGCGGCACCCTCATCGACGGGGCGATCATGGTGACACCGAGCGTGGTGAGCGCCCCCTCCGACATCCCGCTCGTCGCCGTGGACCCGCACACCGGCCGCGCCGACCTGCCGACCGTCGAGTCCGACAACTTCGGCGGCGCCCTGCTCGCCACCCGCCACCTCGTCGCCCTCGGGCACCGCCGCATCGGCTTCGTCGCGGGCCGCGGCGACCTGCGCTCGGCGCGGCTGCGGGAGGCCGGCTACCGGGCGGCGCTGGCGGAGGCCGGCATCGCCTTCGACGAGCGCCTGCTGCGGGTGGGCAACTACCACCGCGACACCGCCCGGCGGCCCGCCTCCTCGCTCCTGTCGCTGGCCGACCGCCCGACCGCGGTCTTCGCCGCCAACGACGTCTCGGCGCTCGCGATCATCGAGACCGCCGCGCACCTGGGCCTCGCCGTGCCCCACGACCTGTCGGTGATCGGCTTCGACGACGTGCCCGAGGCCGCGCGCTTCGATCCGCCGCTGACCACCGTCCGCCAGCCGATGCAGACGCTCGGAGCGACCGCCGCCGAGATGCTGATCGCCCTGATGGCCGGGCGCGAGCCGCGCTCGCTGCACGTGCAGCTGCCGACGCAGCTCGTCCGCCGCGCGACGACGGGACCGCCGGCATGAGCGGCGACGGGACCGCCGGCACGGTCGACGAGCTGGAGGACGACGGCCCGACCGCGGTGCACGCCGCCCTCTTCGACGCGCTGGAGCTGGTGGACCTGCCCGCGCTCGAGGCGCTGCTCGACGAGCGCTTCGTGATCGAGCACCCGACCGGCCTCGTGCAGTCGCGGGAGGAGTGGCTCGACGACATCGACGAGGCGCGCAAGGAGTACCACGAGATCGACCACGTCGAGAGCGCCCTCTCGGGCGGCGCCGCGCACCCGGTGCTCACCTCCCGCACCATCACCGAGGCGACCATCGGCCGCCTGCACGCGACCTGGCGGCTCCAGCTGACGAGCCGCCTCGTCCGCCGCGACGAGGGGTGGGTGATCACGCGGACCGTGGTGACGAGCTGGTGAGGCGGGCGGACCGGCGCGTCCGCGGCCGGCTGCAGGCGCGGCGGGCAGGATCGACACCGTGCTCCTCCAGGTCGTGACCCGCTCCGCCCGCCCGGCCGCCGAGATGTTCGACCGGGCGCGCGACATCGACCTGCACACCGCCTCGCAGGCCGGCGCTCGCGAGCGCGCGGTGTCCGGGACGACCACCGGGCTGATCGGCCTGGGCGAGCACGTGACCTGGAGCGCCCGGCACTTCGGCGTCCCGCTCCGGCTGACCAGCACCGTCACCGCGCTCGACGCCCCGCACTCCTTCGTCGACGAGCAGACCCGCGGGCCCTTCGCGACCTTCCGGCACGAGCACCGATTCGAGCCCCACGGCTCCGGCTCCGTGATGATCGACCGGCTCGAGTACTCCGCGCCGCTCGGCGTCCTCGGGCGGATCGCGGAGCGGCTGGTGCTCGACCGGCACCTGCGGCGGCTGCTGGAGGAGCGCGGCGCGTTCCTCGCCGGACGCGACCGGTGAGGCTCCTGATCCGGACCCTGCTGACGCTCGTCGCCGTCGCCGGCGTCCTCTCGCTCGCGACGACCTCGGTCCTGTTCGCCCTGTCCTCCCTCGACACCGGCCGGGACGTTGGCGATCTGCTCCTCCCGCTGGCCCGAGCGCTTCTGGCGACCGCCGTGACGGCGGCCGTCGGCGGGCTCCCCTACTCCGCGGGACGGGGTCGCGCGCCCTGGCCGGTCCTCTGGTCGGCCTCCACCGTCTGCATCCTCGCGATCGCCTGGATCGTGGTCTCGATCGCGGCGTGGACCGACGCGGGCGACGGGACGGACGCCGTCGTCGCGCTGCTGACCGTGGTGCCCGCCGCCTGCTGCTCGATCGCCGCGGTGCCGGTGACCGAGCTCGTCCTCCGGGTGGGAACCCGCAGGATCGGCGCCCGCTAGCGGATCCGTTCCCGCCGCTTGACGTTGACGCTGCGTCAACCCGTACCGTCGCTTCCATCGCCGCCGGAGTCACCGGCGACGCGGAGACAGAGGGCACTGTGGAGCAGGAGTGGTCCGTGCACGAGGTGGCGCGGCTGGCCGGCACGACCAGCCGGACGCTGCGGCACTACGGGGCCGAGGGACTGCTCCCGGCGAGCCGGGTGGGCGCGAACGGCTACCGCTACTACGACGCCGCCGCGCTCGTGACGCTGCAGCGGATCCTGCTGCTGCGCGACCTCGGTCTCGGGCTGCCCGAGATCGGGCGGATCCTGCGGCGCGACGCGGAGCCTGTGGCCGCTCTCGAGCGGCACCTCGACGTGCTCCAGGAGGAGCGCCGACGGCTCGACCGCCGCATCCGGGCGGTCGCCGGGACGATCACCACGATGAGAGAAGGGAACGGGCCGATGGCCGAGGACATGTTCGACGGGTTCGACCACGCGGAGCACCGCGAGGAGGTGGAGCGATGCTGGGGCGCCCCGGCGTACGCCGACGGCGACCGCTGGTGGCGCTCGATGAGCGCGGAGGACCGCGAGCAGTGGCAGCGGCGGCAGGCGGACCTCGCCGACGCCTGGACCGCCGCGGCGGCGAGCGGGGCGGATCCGACCGGTGAGGAGGCGCTCGCGCTGGCCGAGCGGCACCGCGCCTGGCTCGCCGAGGTGCCGGGCACGCCCCGCGACGCGACCGGCGGCCCGAGCGACGAGTACCTGCTCGGGCTCGGCGAGATGTACGTCGACGACGAGCGGTTCTCGGCGCACTACGGCGGAGTCGCCGGCGCCCAGTTCGTCCGCGACTCGCTGCGGGCGCTGGTCGACCGGCAGGGATGACGGAGGTCTCGTCGGCCGCAACGCGACCCCGCTCCGGAACGGCATGATCGCCTGATGGGACGCATCCGATTCAGCAGTCCGGGCCGGGACGAGGACACCGACCGGGGACCTGCGCCCGACCCCGACCGTGCCCGGTACTCCCGGGACGACGGGGCGAGGTTCACCGCGATCACGCTCACCTGCCTGTCGGTCCTCCCCGCGATCGTCCTCACGGCCGCGTTCCTCCTCGTGCGGCTCCCTCCGCTCGACCGCGACGACCAGCCCGACTGGACGGCGCCGAGCGCGGACGTCCTGGCTCCGTGGCTGCTGCTGTTCCTGCTCCCACCGCTGGTCACGGGACTGCTCGCCCGTCTGGTCGGCGGGCGGGACTCCTTCCACGGGTTCCTGCTGTCCGCCGCGGTCTGCCTCGTGGTGATGGCGCCGTTCCTCGGCCTCTCGGCCCTGTCGCTCCTCGGCTAGGCGCTGCCACCGCTCACGCCTGCAGGACCACCGCGCCGTAGTGCGTGCCCGCGCCCGTGCCCACCAGCAGCACCGACTCCCCCGGCTGCACGCGCGAGCGGTGCAGGGCAAGCGGGATCGCGCTGCCGATCGTGTTGCCGACCTCGCCGAGCGTGATCGTCATCCGGTCGCGACCCCAGAGGCGGGCCATGCCCTCGAGCCCGGCGGCGCTGGTCTGGTGCGGGACCACCCGGTCGATGCCGGGGAGCCCTCTCGAGAGACCGGGCCGCACCTCCTCGAGGAACGCCGGGAAGTGCCGCAGCGCGTCGACGAGCAGCGCCTTGCCCTGCATGTCGAAGCGGAAGTCGGCGAGCCGGTCGGGCGCCTCCTCGATCCGGATCCGCGAGCCGAAGCCGCGCAGCTCCGCGTGGCGCACACCGCTCGGGCGGGTGCGGAAGTGCGTGGTGACCAGGCCCTGGCCCGGCGTCAGGGCGCGTCCGATCACGACGGCGGCGGCCGCGTCGCCGAAGAGCAGGGCGCTCTCGGGCTGGCCCGGGTCGATGCCGCGGCTGCCGCAGTCGGTCGAGACGATGAGCACGGTGTCGGCGCGACCCGTGGCGAGGAGGAACCCCGCCTCCTGCAGCGCGAAGAGGAACGACAGGCAGGTGGCGCCGACGCTGTACGCCGAGACGTCGTCCAGGCCGAGGCCCGCGGCGAGCAGCGCGCCTCCGTCCGGGATCGCCTGCAGCTGGGTCCCCGAGGCGTTGAGCACCACGTCGACCGTGTCGAGCCCGGCCGCCGCGAGCGCCCGACGGGCGGCGAGCAGGCCGAGCTCCAGCGGGTCCTCGTCGTCGGTGACCCAGTGGCGGGTGCGCACGCCGGAGCGGCGCTCGGCCTCGTCGGCGGGCAGGCCGCAGAGCGCGGCGACCTCGGCGGTCGTGACGATCCGCTCGGGCAGCGCTTCGCCCGTGCCGAGGATGCGGAGCGGGAGGAGGTCGGGCACGCGGGCCCCTTCCTGCCCCGGGACGTGCGGAGCGAATCCCTGTATAGCGCGCCTCTGCACCTCCGCGCGCACTGTTCGGCGCGGTTTGACGGCACGGGCCCCCGCCGACACCATGGTCCCGGAGCGGGGGACGGATGGACGCGCGCGGTTTCTGGGTGGTCGTGCCCTTCCTCGACGAGGAGAAGCTGCTCGGTGGCGCCCTCGACGCGCTCGCCCGCCAGACCGATCCGGACTTCACCCTCCTGCTCGTCGACAACGGCAGCACCGACGGCTCGCGCGCCGTGATCGAGGAGTTCCGCCGCCGCCACCCGGAGCGGCAGGTCGCCGTGATCGACGAGGCGCAGAAGGGCACGGGAGCCGCCTCCGACACCGGCTTCCGCCACGCGATCGCCGAGGGCGCGACGGCCGTCGCCCGCACCGACGCCGACTGCCTGCCGAGCGCCGACTGGGTGGCGCGCCTCAAGGCCGACCTCCGCGGCGGCGCCCGCTTCGTCGGCGGCCGCCTGTCCCCGCGGCGGGACGAAGCCGTCTACCGCTGGTACGACGGCGTGCTCGGCACCGCGCTGATCCGCCTGATGGAGCACGCGCCGGGCGTCTTCTACCGCCGCCCCGGCCAGCGGTACCGGATGTTCATGGCCGCCGGCTGCAACCTCGCGATCGATGCCGCGCTGTACCTTCAGGTCGACGGCTTCCCGCGCTCGAGCATCGACGACACCGACGAGGACCTGGAGCTGCACCTCAAGGTCTGCCAGGTGATCGGGCGGAGCGAGGCGCTGCTCGACAGGGACGCGGTCGTGCTGATGTCGATCCGGAAGGGCAAGGCGCTCGGGTACCTGGGGATCCTGCTCTGGTACTGGGGCCGCAAGCGCGGGCTGGAGGTCGTCGATGTCCGATGAGCGCCGGCGCCGCGTGCTGATCACTGGGGCGACGGGCTTCCTCGGCGGCTACGCGGTGCGCGAGTTCCTGGCCGCGGGCGACGACGTGCTCGCCACCGGTCGCGCCCCCGAGGCGCTGGCGCGGTTGGAGGAGGAGGGCGCCACGGTCCTCCGCGCCGACCTCGCCGAGCTGGGCGCGACGGACGTCGAGGCCGACGTGCTCGTGCACGCCGCCGCTCTGTCGAGCCCGTGGGGAACGTGGAGCGAGTTCGAGCGCGCGAACGTCACGGGGACGGAGGCGATGATCGCGCTGGCCGAGCGCTGCGGGATCCGCCGCTTCGTCTTCGTCTCGTCGCCGAGCATCTACTCCGCCCGCCGCCACCAGTACCTGGTGCGGGAGGAGGAGGTCGACAACGCCAGCCGGATGAGCCTCTACATCCGCAGCAAGATCGAGGCCGAGCGGCTGCTGCAGGAGGCACACCGCGCCGGCCGGATCCCCGAGCTCGTGATCCTGCGCCCCCGCGGCCTGATCGGCGTCGGCGACCCCAGCCTCCTCCCCCGCTTCGTCGCCGCCAGTCGCCGCCGCGGCATCCCCCTCTTCGACGGCGGCCGGAACCCCGTCGACATCACCTGCGTCGAGAACGCCGCGCACGCGCTGGTGCTGGCGGCCGACGCTCCCGTGGCCGACGGCGGCGTCTACAACATCACCAACGGCGAGCCCGCTCCGCTCGGCGACCTCCTCGAGCGCTTCTTCGCCGCGATGGGCGAGGAGCCGCGCTTCATCCGGGTGGACCTGCGCGTGCTGACCGCGCTCGCCGAGATCCTGGAGCGGGTCTACCGGCTGCTGCCCGGGCACGAGCCGCCGTTCACCCGCTACACCGTGGCGACCCTCGCGTACGCGCAAACCCTCGACATCTCGCGGGCGCGGGCCGAGCTCGGCTACGAGCCGACCGTGCCGCTGGCGGACGGCATCCGCCGGGTCGGCGAGCACCTGAGGGGGACGCGTGGCTGAGTCGTCGCTGCAGGTGATGGCGTGCGGGAGCACCGTCTTCCCGCTGTCCCGGGTGTTCCGCGGGAGGGGGCTCCCCCGCCGCGTCTTCCCCTCGAACGTCTTCCTCTACACGCACGCGAGCGGCCGGCGGGTGCTCGTGGACACGGGCTACCCGCCGACGTTCCGCGGAACGGGCCTCGTCGGACGGCTGTACGAGCGGATCCTGCCCGCGACCGTGCCGGACGACCAGACCGTCGACCAGCGGCTGCTCGCCCTCGGCCTGACCCCGGCCGACGTGGAGTTCGTGGTGCTCACGCACCTGCACCCGGACCACGTGGGCGGCGTGCGCTGGTTCCCGGACGCGACCTTCGTGCTGTCGTCGGGCCAGGTCGCCTCCGTGCGGCGGAACCGCGTGCGCGAGGGGATCTTCCGCGCGCTGCTGCCGCCGTGGTTCGCGGCCGGGATCGTGGCGGACGAGCAGCCCGCGACGACGATCAAGGGGCTGACCGGATTCGACCTGTTCGGCGACGGGTCGCTGCTCGTGGTGCCGCTCCCGGGGCACGCACGCGGTCACCTCGGGGCGCTCGTCGAGGGGCGCGTGCTGGTCGCCGGGGACGCGGCGTGGGGGCGGGAGTTCCTCGGCTGGTCCGGGCGCCTGCGGAGACTGCCGCGGTTCATCAGCGACGATGCGCGGGCGCACGAGCGGACGTCCGAGGTTCTCGAGCGGGTGGAGGCGGAGGGCGTGCGGCTGTGCTTCTCGCACGACGCGTATCCGGAGGGGGACGTGCGGCTGGGTGGGGCGGCGGCGAGTGGCGGACAGGACCTCATCGACCTAGACGGTGAGAGCTCCCGTCTCCGCTAGACGGGAGGCGACTCAGGTTCACGGCGTCCTCGGCGGATCAACCGTTCGAACGTCCCGCGAGAGGCCCCGTCACCGGGCATGTCTTTCGGGACGCTGCGGACCGCGAGATCTCGAGTTCCGAGGCTCGACCAGGCGGCGGTCGTCAGCGGGGCAGGTGCTCATAGGGGACGCGGCGGCTCAGCCAGGCGAGCAGCCCGGCGGCGAGCGCCGCGATCGCCGCCGGGATGAGAAGCAACCAGAGGGCCGAGGTCACGGCGACGAGGACGAGCGCCGCCGCGGCGACGCCGGCGCCGATCGCGAAGTTCCAGCGCACATCCGTCGCCACTCCGCCCTCGGGACGCGCCCACAGCACGACGAGGGCCGTCGCGATCGGCCCGAGCAGCAGCCCCAGCACGAACCAGCGCCAGCGCGAGCGGCCCTTCTGCTCGGCGAGACCGGCGGTGACGATCGCGAGTCCGAACCAGATCCAACCGGAGTCCTCGGTGAGTGTCATGCGTGGAGCCTAGGGCGCGGGCAATATCACCCCGGCGAGGTCGCCGATCGGGCACGTGGGCCTGTCGCGCGCGTCTCCCGCCCAGCGGTCCACGGCACGGCCGCCGACCTCCGCCGCTACCCGGGCACCACCGCGAAGGCGACTCCGACGACGACGCCCAGCACGAGAGCCACCGAGCCGAACCCGATCAGGAGGGCGAACGTCAGCGGACGGGTCTCGCGGAAGCTCATCGTGCCGGGGATCAGCTCGTTGATCTCGGAGGGGCTGAGCGTCTTCTCCGCGGCGGGCGGCGCCTCGATCTCCTGCCGACGAGCGGCTCCGGTCAGGCGCGCCCACACGCTCCGGCTACCGGTGTGCACGCCACGCGCCGCCGGCAAGAGCGGCGTCGTCACGGCGGCGACGACGGCCCGCAGATCCTCGATCTCCCAGTCCGCCCCGCGGAGCCGCAGCGACCGGCTCCCGTCCGACAGGAACAGGATCAGCGACGGGGGGAGATTGATCCCCTCGCTGTTGGGGCCGGCGGGCACCCACGCGAGCAGCGCCTTCACCGACGGGTCGGCGCGGTCGAAGGTCACGACCCTGCCTCGAGCATCCGTGCACACGATCGCCCGGTCCGAGATCCGGAGGGACGCGGTGGCGAGGAAGCGCCGGTTGCGGAGCGCCAGCACTCCGACGATCACCAGAGCCACCGCGGTGGCGAAGCCGAACAGCCCGAGGTAGACGGCCAGCGCCGCACCGCGGTCGTCGGCGACCGCGACTCCCCAGACGCTCCCCGCCAGCAGGACCAGCGCGGGGAGCACGGCAACGGGCCTCAGCCGTCGCGACTCGTTCTTCTGCCGAGCCCTCGAGGGCCGGAACTCGCGAACCGGCTCCGAGCGGTCCGTCCGTCGCCGCTCCATCAGGCGGACGCGACGGACGGAGAGCCGGTGCGGACGCGGTTCCGAAGAGGGTCGTCGAGACTGCGGCGCATGGCGTCAGGGTAGCGGTGGCGTTCCGTCGGGCCGCGCTCGCGGTGCGGGCCTTCGCGTGGTTCCAGCGTCGCGCGGTCCTCTTCATGTCCTCTCCCTCCTTCGACGCCCCTCGTCCAGTCTCCGGAGAGTGAGCGGACACGGCGCGCCTGTCGATCCGTGCAGGACGTCACCGCACGACAGGTCGGCCCCTCCCGGGGTGCCGCTGCCGGGCACGATCATCCGAGCGAGGGCTCGTCCGGGTCGACAGACTGGGCTGGTGTCCTCACCGATGACGATCCGCGCCGTGCCGACCTCGGCCCAGCGTGAGGAGATGCACCTCAGGCGCCATCTCGCAGAGAGCAGGCGAGTGCTGCCTCTCGCGGCCGTCCCCGGCGATCTGCCTCCTCAGGACCTTCCGTACCGGGCAGCGCACTCGACGCACGCGCGACGCCTGGCGCGGCGGCAGCCCGCCGGGGGCCGAGCGCCCTGACGCGACTCCCGCGCCGCCGGCGACACGACGCCCCCACCCGACGCCCACGCACCCACTCCAGACAGGACCCGCCATGACCTCCTCCCTCTCCCACCCGGCGAGCCGCTGGGCTCTCGACCACATGCCCCTCACCGCGCAGGCCGTCCGGGAGCTCGCTCCGGTGCTCTCCGGGAAGAAGCTGGCGATCTGCCTCCACGTCGAGCCCAAGACCGCCGCGCTCGTGTCGCTCCTCGTCGAGGCCGGGATGGACATCGCTCTGACGGGCTCGCCCGGAACCACGAAGGACGACGTCGCCGACGACCTCCGCGCCCTCGGCGTGCACGTGCACACGAAGCAGAGCGACGGCGAGGCGGAGCACCTCCGCAACATCGAGAAGGTGCTCGAGCACGATCCCGATCTCACCCTCGACAACGGCGCCGACCTGACTCTCCGGCTCATCAACTCGGGCGTCCCGGACCACTACCTCGGCGGCACCGAGGAGACCACCACCGGCGGCATCCGCCTGCGGGAGAACAGCGCGACCCTCCCGCGACCGGTCGTCGTCATCAACGACTCGCCCCTCAAGCTGATCGTCGAGAACGAGTACGGGGTCGGCCAGAGCGTCGTCCAGGGCTTCATGAACGCCACGAACCTCATGATCCCCGGCACGCGCGCCGCGGTCATCGGCTACGGCCCGTGCGGGCGCGGGGTCGCCGACACCCTCGCGCAGCTCGGAGCGCGGGTCTCCGTCGCCGACGTCGACCCGATCCGCTCGCTGCAGGCGATCCTCCGCGGCCACCGTGTCGGACCCGTCGCCGACGTCCTCTCGGACGCGCAGTTCGTCTTCACCGCCACCGGCGCACCCGGCGTCATCGGCGCCGCGGAGATCGACGCGTTCGCCGACGGCGCCGTGATCGCGGGCGTCGGCCACTTCCCGTGGGAGATCGACGAGGAGGCCCTCGCGGCCGCCACCGAGTCGACCACCGAGTTCGCCGACGGCCAGCGCCGGCAGGGCATCCGCCTGAAGAACGGCAAGCGGATCATCCGCCTCGAGAACGGCCGGATGATCAATCTCACCGCGGCCGGCGGCAACCCGATCCAGGCGATGGACCTCGGCCTGACCCTGCAGGCCCGGAGCCTCGCCGCCGTCGTCACCGCGGACCTCGACGCCGCCGTGCAGCCCGTCCCAGCCGACGTCGAGCACCGCATCGCGACCGACCTCGTGGCCCTCCTCAGCCGCTGAGGGGCGAGCGGCGGGTCCTCGGCGGCGATCCGCGGGGCGGCGGCGCCGCACCTCAGAAGACGGCGATCGGATTGACCGGAACGCCGGTGAGCCCGAGCAGGCGCGGTGGGGCCACGCTGAGCAGGAACGACCAGCGGGACAGCTCGGCGCAGACCACGGCGAGCTGCTCCACGTCCGCACTGTCGATGAGGGGCATGCCCAGCCGTGCGAGCGCGACCATGTGCATCGGCATCTCGGGATCGTGAGGGGGGAAGCTGTCGCCGACGTCCCCCGCGTAGAGCGCTACGCCCCGCTCGTGCATCCAGGTCACGGCGTCGACGGTCATGCCGGGGGCCTGCTCCTCCGAGTCCCAGGAGAAGCCCCACCCGCTGCGGACGACGAGCGCGTCGCCGGACTGCAGGGGGACGCCTCCCCGGCGCTCGGCCGCGTCGAGGTCGGCGGCGACGATCGCGTGCGCCGCCGGCAGCCTCCCCTGCGGCGCGAGGTCGAGGAGGACTCCGCGCGTGACGATGCCCTCGGCGAACGAGGAGGTGGATCCGTGCATCACTCCGCCGGCGGTGACGGCTTCGGCGAGAGGCCGGCCCGGGTAGACGACTCCGTCATCGACGGGCAGGTGCGCGAACGCGTCCAGGTGGGTCATCGCCGGGTGGTGCGGAGTCACGATCAGCACCTCGGACATGCCCACCGGAGGGGTTCCGGTGTAGAGGAGCGCCTGCTGCACCGGGGGCGACGGCGGAGCGGCGGGCGCGAAGGGGCCGCCCAGCATCGACGCGGGAGCCACGGGGAGGGCGAGCGAGACCCAGCGGCCGGTCCTCACCTCCTCCGCGGCACGTCGCCGTGCGGCATCGTCGATGAGGGTGAGCGTGCCGAGCTCGTCCTCCGCGCCCCATCGGCCTCGGTCGTCGGGGAGCTGCGTGCCGGTCATGGGATGTCCTGTCGGATCGATGTGGTCCGGGGTGTGGTGCACACTCCAGGGAGGGGACTGCAGAAGCAGGTCCCTGCAGGCTACCTCGTGAAGCAGGTTCCTGTTTCTTTGAATCACCCGGGAGGGATGTCGGCGTGGACGACGACGAGGGACTCGAGGCCGTCCTCGGCTGGAACGCGGTCAAGGTCGCGCGGATCATCGGCGCGCGCATCACCGCCGGGCTCGCGGAGCACGACGTGAGCCTGGTGCAGTTCGGCGTCCTCTCCTGCCTCACCGGCGGAGCGCAGCTGACCTCGGCCGAGATCGCCCGCGCGGTCTTCGTCCGCCCGCAGACGATGTCCGAGGTCCTCGACGGCATGGAGCGGCGAGGGCTGATCGAGCGTGTCGGAGTCCGCGGGAAGGGCCGACGCACACCCATCCGTACGACCGCCGACGGGGAGCGCGTCCTCACCGCGGCGCGCGCGGTCGCGCTCGCGACCAACGACCTCAGTGACGTCGGCCTGAGCGCCCCCGCCGCCCAGCAGCTGAACGACCTCCTGCTCACCGTCATCCGGAACGCCGAGGAGCCGACGGGAGCCGGGTTCGGGTCCTGACGAGGTCGAAGCCGGGCTTCGGAGCATCGCCGACGCAGGACCTCGTCCAGACGGTGTTCACAACGAAGGATGGATCTGCTCCAGGACCCCGCGATCCGCGCGGAACGGGCGCCGGAGCCTCATCCTTCCTCCGTCGTGAACAGGATCAGCCGAGCGGGGCCGACGAAGGACGTCCGCTTGGGCGCCCTCTTCCGGACGTGGCCGGAAGAGGGCGTTGCCCACGGCGCTCGCAGCTGTCACGGTCGCAGGGCGGCCGACGACGGCCGACCCGACCGGAAGACCCCATGCGCCTTCGAAGCACTGTCCGCCCGCTCGCGCTCCTCACCGGCGCCCTCCTCCTCGGGACCGGCCTCGCCGCCCTCGACGGGCCGCTCACCGGCACCGCGGCCGCGGCTCACGCGGCCGACGCTCCCGTCGCGGGCGGGCGCGTCGTGGGCTGGGGATACGACGAGGACGGTCGGACGAGCGCCCCCGAGGATCTGACCGACGCCGTCTCCATCGCGGCCGGCCAGTACTACGGCGTTGCGGCGAGGAGCGACGGCACAGTGGCCGTCTGGGGTGACAATCTCGAGGGCGGCCCCATCCCGGCGGACGACCTCCGCGGCGTCGCGGCCGTCTCCCCCGATCTGGCGCTTCTCGAGGACGGCACCGTTGCGCCGCTCTTCCCCCCGGAGGACCGGTACACCGAGCCGCCGGCGGGGCTGAGCGGCGTCACCGCGATCGACTCGAGCGGCACCCACAGCGTCGCGCTCCGCGACGACGGGACAGTGGCGATCTGGGGGTACGACCAGGGGCGAGTGCTGGAGGCGCCTCCCGGTCTGGACGACGTCGTGGCGATCTCCGCCGCGTCCTTCCACACCCTCGCCGTCACGAGAGACGGCAGCGTCGTGAGCTGGGGCTACGACGGCCCCGACGACATCTTCGCGGGCTACTCCGACATCGTCGCGGTCGCGGCGGGACGGACCCACGACCTCGCCGTCCGCGCCGACGGCAGCGTCGTCGCCGAGGGGAGCGACAGGGACGGAGAGAGCGACGTCCCCGCCGGGCTGACCGGTGTCGTCGCGGTCGCCGCCGGGTACGGGCACAGCGTGGCGCTCCGCGAGGACGGCACCGTCGCCGCCTGGGGCGACGACGGTGCCGGCCAGTCCACGGTTCCCGCAGGACTGAAGGGGGTCACCTCGATCGACGCCGGCTACGGCTTCACCCTCGCCACCGGGACCCGTCCCGTCCTCACGGCTGCCGCGCCTCCCACGGCGACGGTCGGCACTCCGTTCTCCTTCGCCTTCGGAGGGGATGCGCGCCTCGCGGACCACACCCTCGCCAGCGGGACGCTCCCGCCCGGACTGACCCTGACTCTCGAGGGGTTCGTGACGGGCACGCCCGCAGAACCCGGAACCTCAGACTTCACCGTCACCGCGACCAACTCCTTCGGAACGACCACCACCGCCTCCCGGCGGATCACCGTCGAGGCCGCCCCGCCTGCACCCGTCGCGCCGACGATCAGCGGAACCGTCGCAGCCGGCGTCGTCGACTCGGCCTACGACTTCACCTACGCGGTCGCGGGAACTCCGGCGCCCGTCGTGACCGTGTCGTCGGGCGCCCTTCCCCCGGGTCTCACCCTCGATCCGACGGGGCGCCTCACCGGCACTCCGACCAGGACCGGCGCCTACGTCTTCACCGTGCAGGCCGCCAGCACCGCCGGAACCGCGACCGCGCAGAGCACTCTCACCGTGTCCCCTGCGTCCGCTTCCGCGAAGGCCGACCTTCGCGTCGACGTCTCCGCTCCGACCACCGCGGTGAAGGGGAGGACGTTCACGTACACGCTCATCACGAGGAACGCCGGACCCTCCGCGTCGACGTCCGTCTACTCGAAGGTGATCCTCCCGCCGGGGGTGCGGTTCGTCTCCGCGACGGGGAAGTACACCCGTATCGGCAGCGTCGTGGTCTTCCAGCGCTCCAGCCTCGGCAACGGGCGGACGTCCACCGAGAAGATCACCGTCACGGCCGTGAGCGCAGGCACGGGCACAGCGCTCGCAACCACCTTCTCCGCGAGGACTCCGGATCCGTCGATCCGCAGCAACGCCGACACCGCTGCCACCACCGTCCGCTGAGGAGGGTCGGGCGGGCGACGAGACCCTCCCGCCCGTCCTCGTGCATCACGCCGGGCGCAGCCAGTCCGTGATCGCGCTGACGACGCGGTCGAGGTGGGACTCGAGCAGGAAGTGCCCGCCGTCGACGAGCTCGATGCGCGCGTGAGGCGCGTCGCGGAGGAACGCCTGGGCGCCGGCGGGGGCGAAGATCTCGTCGTTCCGGCCCCAGACGGCGAGGACGGGGACTCCGGACTCGCGGATCCACGCCTGCACCGCGGGGTAGAGCTCGCGGTTGGTGGCGTAGTCGCGGAAGAGCGCCAGCTGCACGTCGTCCTGGCCGGGGCGGGCGAGGAGCGCGAGGTCGTGCTCCCAGGCGTCCGGATCGACGGTGGTGGAGTCGGGGACACCGTGGGTGTACTGCCATTCGACGGCCTCCCGGCCGAGAGCCGGCCGGAGGGCGTCGCGCGTCTCGTCGGTCCGCTCGGCGGCGTCGGCCCAGATCGGGTCCCAGAAGCCCGGCACGAAGCCCTCCTCGTAGGCGTTGCCGTTCTGCGAGATCACGGCGACGACCGCGGACGGATCGGCGAGGGCGAGGCGCCAGCCGACGGGGGCGCCGTAGTCCTGCACGTAGATCGCGTACCGGGTCACCCCGATGGTCTCGAGGAAGCGGCCGGTCACCGCGGTCAGGGCGGCGAACGTGTAGTCGAAGTCCTCGATGGAGGGCGCGGACGAGCGTCCGAAGCCGATGTGGTCGGGGGCGATGACGCGGTAGTGGCCGGCGAGGGCGGGGAGGAGGTGGCGGAACATGTGCGAGCTGCTCGGGTATCCGTGCAGCAGCAGGAGGACGGGCGCGTCGGCGGGCCCGGCCTCCCGCCAGAAGACGTCGAGTCCGTCGACGGACACGGTGCGGTGATGGACGACGACCATGGCTAACCCCTTCAAGTAGATTTACTGGTTAGTCGGACGCTAGCATGGATCGAACGGGCCGCACGGCGCGGGAGGACGGGGAACGATGGATCGGGACGAGGAGCTGCTCCTGGCGGTGCTGAACAGCGCGCCCGTGGTGGACGGACGGCCGACGGACGACCTCGGCGACGCGGCCGGTCGCGAGCTCGCCCGGCGGTGGGGCGGAGTCGGCACCGAGGACGAGCTCGAGCAGCTGCGCCGTGCCCGCGACGCGCTCCAAGCGGTCGTGCGCTCGGGCGCGCCCGAATCCGTCGCGGAGCTCGCGGACCTGGTCGCGCACGCCGTGCGCACCCCGCGCGTCACCGGTGAGGGCGTCGTGTGGGAGCTGAGCGCTCCCGAGCCGGATCGCCTCGCGGTGGAGTCGGTCCTCGCCTGGTCCGCCGTGAACGCCCGCTTCCCCGGGCGGCTCCGCGCTTGCGCGAACGACGAGTGCAACCTCTTCCTCCTCGACCGCAGCCGCCCCGGCACCGCCAAGTGGTGCTCGATGGCGACGTGCGGCAACCGGATGAAGGCCCGCGCGCACGCGAGCCGGTCGCGGGACTGAGGGCGGCCGGGAGGCGCAGCGGCGAAGGCTACGCGGCGCGCAGCCGGGCCGTTGATGCGGACGCCTGCGCTCGAGCCCGTTGCAGGGCGTCCTCGCGTCCGGCCGCGTCGAGGCGGGCGGGACCGTAGGTGACCACCGGGGGCAGGACGTCGTAGCCGACGAACTCGAGCATCCCGCGATGGATGTGGAAGAGGAACGACTGCAGGTCGCCGTAGCCGTCGGCGGCGCCGGGCGCGAAGGCCAATTCGCCACCTCCCGTCGTCAGCAGGAGCATCGCGGTCCTGCCGCGCAGGCCGCCTTCGGCGAAGACGCCGTGCTCGCCTCCGAACGTCGCGCCCATCACGAAGACGCGGTCGATCCAGCCCTTCATGATCGCCGGCATCGAGAACCACCACAGGGGGAACGAGAGCACCAGGAGATCCGCCTGCAGCAGCTCGTCGAGATCGCTCGTGACGGGCTCCCCGAGCGTCTTATCGAGGACCGCGGTCATCTGCTGCGCCTGCGGCTTGAAGTAGCCGGAGCCGGCCGCGAACTGGTCGCGGTGCAGCACCGGGTCCCGGCCCTCGGCGTACAGGTCGAGCCGGCGCACCTCCATGCCGTCGGCCCTCAGCTGCTCGAGGACCGCGTCCGCCTGCGCCGAGGAGAAGGACCGCTCCTCGGGATGGGCGTGGACGAGCAGAGCACGGCGAGCGGGAGCGGTCTCGGAAGCATCGGTCATGCCGCCGATCATATCGACGATTTGCGATACGTCGCTAGATCGACGCTCCGAGCCGCTTCAGGAGCCCGTCGACGTCGGCGTCGCTCCTCCGGTAGTGGGTGTACTTCCCCACGCGCGTCGAGCGGACGAGGCCCGCGCGCTCCAGGGATCCCATATACGACGAGATGGTCGACTGCGCGAGACCGCTCTTCGCGGCGAGATGCGTGACGCAGACCCCGAACTCGGCGCGGTCGGCGATCGGCTCGAACTCGCTGAACGACGCCTCAGGAGAGCGGAGCCACTCCATGATCTGCAGTCGCGTGGGATTGCCCAGTGCCTTCAGCACCTCGACCAGTCCCGTGTCCACCGCGCCATTCTCCCCTGCTCGCCGCCCGGGCGCCTCCGCGCCGGAATCACCCTCCGCCCGGACGCACCCCGCTCACGGCAGCAGGATCACCTTGCCGTCGAGCGTCCGGGACTCGGCGAGCTCCATCGCCTCGACGATCCCCGTGAGCGGGAAGCGGGCGGCGATGTTGGCCGTCAGCGAGCCGTCGGCGAGGAGTCCGAGCACGCGGCCGAGGTCCTCCTCGAGCCGCGCACGGAAGCGCGCGGGGCGCAGCGAGTGGCCCGCCCAGAGGTCGTAGAAGACCGCGCGCCGGCCGTTGGGGGCGAGCCGGTAGGCCTGGATCCGCGCGAGCTGGCGGAGGAAGGGGGGCCAGATACTCCCGGTGCTCGCGCTGACGATCGCGTACGCGACGAGGGTGCCGCCGGGCGCGAGCAGCGACCACACCAGCCGGGTCGTCGCTCCGCCGACGTTGTCGAAGACGGCCTGCACTCCGCCGGGAGCGAGCTCGCGCACGCGAGCGGCGAGGTCGGGATCGGCGTAGTCGACGGGCTCCACTCCGGCCGCTCGGAGGGCCTCGTGGTGGCGGGGCGAGGCGGCGCCGATCACGCGGATCCCCTCGAGGCGGGCGAGGCGGTGCACGAGGCCGCCGACTCCGCCGTTCGCGCCGAACAGGAGGATCGTGTCGCCGCGGGAGACCCGGGCCGAGCGGTGCAGCATCTGCCACGCCGTCACTCCGTTGACCACGACGGCCTCGGCGTCCTCCGACGCGACCGCATCGGGGACGACCACGCAGTCGCGGGCGGCGACACGGGCGTGCCCGGTCCAGCCGCCGGTCTTGGTGAGCGCGGCGACCCGGCGGCCCTCGAGCGACGCGTCGCCGCCGGGGCCGACCGCGAGGACCCGGCCGACGAGGTCGTAGCCGGGCGTGAAGGGGAACGGCGGCTGGGCGAAGTAGCGGCCGCGGCGCATCGACTGCTCGGCGAACGAGATGCCGGTGGCCTCGACGGCGACGAGCAGCTCGCCGGCCGCGGGCGGCTCGACCGGCGCCTGCTCGAGGAGCAGTCCGGACGGCTCGACGATCCCGGGGAGGACGACGCGGGTGGTGGTGCGGGGAAGGGTGGTGGACATGAGGGGCTCCTGGAGGTTGTGGTGAGTGACTGGACAGTCACAATCGCGGACATGAAAGGGGAGGGTGGTGAAGAGGAGGAGAAGGAGGAGGGGAAGGAGAAGAGGGCAGACGAGAGGACCGCGGGCTCAGTCGCGGTGCCGGATGCCGTCGGAGACGATGCGGGCCCACTCGGAGTCGACGCCGCCGAGGTCGGTCTGCACGATCAGGTGGCAGAGCTGCCCGTAGGCGACGAAGCGCTGCACGGCCGGGCCGTCGGCTCCGGAGACGACGGTGACCGTCCGGACGACCGCGGAGATCCCGCGGCGCACCGCCTCGCGGATCTCGGGGACGTCGCACGCGCTCTGCGCCTGCGACTGCAGCATGATCAGGTCGCGGTCGGCGATCAGGTCGATGTAGGCGACGGTCATCGCCTCGAGCCGGTCGGCCGGGTCCGAGGAGGGCGAGGCCTCCCCCGCCGCCGCGAGCGTGGTCGCCACCTGCTCGTAGCAGCGGTCGACCGCGGCGACGAAGACGCCGAGCTTGCCCGGGAACAGGCGGAAGACGTAGGCGGGCGAGACGCCGGCCTCGGCGGCGACCTCGGTGATCGGAGTCGCGGCGTAGCCGGTGCGCGCGAACACGTGGAGCGCCGCCGCGGTGATCCGCTCGCGCTGCGCCTCGGCGGTGGAGCGGGAGGAGGGGGAAGGCATGTGACTGATCGAACACTTACTTCGCTCGCCTGTCAAGAGCGCTGCCGGACGAGTCGACACGCGGGCCGGATCAGGAGCCCCGACGACTCCGTCAGCAGTACCGACGCAGGCCTGCCGGCCAGGAGGGGCGCGCGCCGCTCCGGAGCTCGAGCGCGCCTCCTCCGCCCTGCCGAAAATGGTTCGGCTACCGTCCGTGGCGGGCCGAGTTCCTCGGTCCGCCACCCGAGGAGGGATTGCCCATGCACGATTCGACCGAGGCTGCCGTCGTTAAGAGGGTCCTGGAGGACGAGATCCTCGAGAACTACGCCTCCGTGGTGGACGTGGTCCGGACCTGGATCGAGAGCCCGAACAGCGTCTGCATCGTCTACCGGCGCCGTCTCGACGGCGACCATCTGATCGGTCAGCGCTTCCGCTTCCCACCGCACGCCGCGAACGACGATCCCGTCTCGACGGGAGTCGATGCGGCGCTGAACACGGCCGAGCCCCTCGGCGCGCCCTTGGAACGCGCGCGGCTCGCGGACGGGGTCTTCTGGTTCGCGATACCGCCGACCGACGCACTGCCCGCCATCCCCGACGGGCCGTCAGCACCGAGCCGGGACTGAGCGACGGCGGCGAGCTCGACCGGGCACCCCCTACCCCGCACCCCCACCCCGCCCCTAGGTTGGGGGGACCCGCATCGCCGACCGCGCACCACTGAGTTCCGATGGAGGAACGCCATGGCCACGACACCCGTGCTCCGCAGGATCGCGATCGCGCTGGTCGCGGTCGTCGCAGTGGGAGTGGCGGGTGCCGCACCGGCGTCCGCTCTCGACAGGCCCCTCTCCGGGTACCTGAAGGACAGCGGGCTCACGCCCGAGAAGATCCGCGACTTCCTCGGCGGACCCCTCATCTCGCCCTCGACGCAGGTGGGCTACGGCGGAGCGGTCTCGAGCGTCGACGCGAACGCGAGCCGCGTGGGCATGGAGGTGCTGAAGCGCGGCGGCAACGCAGCTGACGCCGCTGTCGCCACGGCCGCCGCCCTCGGCGTGAGTGAGCCCTACAGCGCCGGCATCGGCGGAGGCGGGTACTTCGTCTACTTCGACAAGGCCTCCGGCGAGGTCAGCACCATCGACGGACGCGAGACAGCGCCGGCCGGCATCACCTCGGACGCGTTCCTCGACCCCGCGACCGGAGCCCCGTACCCGTTCACCCCGGACCTCGTCTCCTCCGGCGTCGCGGTCGGCGTGCCCGGCACGGTGGCGACCTGGGACACCGCGGTCGACCGCTTCGGCACCCTGCCGCTCCCCGTCGTGCTGGCGCCCTCGATCGCGCTCGCGGCGAAGGGCTTCCGGGTGGACGAGACCTTCCGCAACCAGACGCTCGACAACCTCGAGCGGTTCCAGGCGTTCCCCGACACGGCCGAGCTCTTCCTCCCCGGTGGGGACGCGCCGAAGGTGGGCAGCACCTTCCGCAACCTCGACCTCGCGAAGACGCTGACCTCCATCGCCGTCCACGGGCCGGCCGCGTTCTACGAGGGCGCGCTGGCCGCCGAGATCGCCGACACGGTCCAGAACCCGCGGATCGCCGAGGGGTCGGACCTCCCCGCCCCGGCCGGCACGATGACCGCCGCCGACCTCGCGGCGTACTCGGTCGCCGAGCAGGCGCCGACCCGCGTCTCCTACCGCGGACTCGACGTCTACGGGATGGCGCCCTCCTCCTCCGGCGGGATCGCGGTCGGCGAGGCCCTCAACATCCTCGAGAACCACGACCTCGCGGCCGAGGACACCGGCAGCGCCCTGCACCTCTACCTCGAGGCGTCCGCCCGCGCCTTCGCCGACCGGGGCGCCTACGTCGGCGACCCCGCCTTCGTCGACGTGCCCACCGAGACGCTCCTCAGCCAGGAGTTCGCGGACTCGCGGGACTGCACGATCGACCCGGCGACCGCCTCCGTCCGCCCGGTCGCGCCCGGCGCTCTCGACGGCTCCGGATGCGCGACCGCCCCCGCCGCGGAGGAGTCGGACACCGAGAACATCTCCACGACCCACCTCTCGGTCGTCGACAAGTGGGGCAACGCCGCCTCCTACACGCTGACGATCGAGCAGACCGGCGGCTCGGCGATGACCGTCCCCGGCCGCGGCTTCCTCCTCAACAACGAGATGACCGACTTCTCCCCCACCTTCGTCGACGGGGACCCGAACCGGATCGAGCCGGGCAAGCGCCCGCGCTCGTCGATGTCGCCGACGATCGTGCTCGACGGCGGGGACGTGCGGTTCGTCGTCGGCTCGCCGGGCGGATCGACGATCATCACGACGGTCCTGCAGACGCTGGTCAACCGCATCGACCTCGGCATGACGCTCCCCGAGGCGGTGGCAGCGCCCCGCGCCTCCCAGCGCAACGGCGCGACGACCTCCGCCGAGCCCGAGTTCATCGAGGCGTACGCCGACGACCTCGCTCCCTTCGGCCAGCAGCTGGTCCCCTCGGGCGACACCTTCACCTCGGCCGCGCAGATCGGGGCGGTGGCCGCCATCGAGGTCGACCCCTCCGGCCGGATGACCGCGGTCGCCGAACCGGTGCGGCGCGGCGGCGGCGTCGGGCTGGTGGTCCGGCCCGAGAAGTGACGCCCCGGAGCCTCCGCGGCCCGCTGAGAGGAACCGTCGGCCGGCCGCCCCTCTCGCCCGGGAGCGGTCCTCCGCGGGAAGGAGGCGTCTGCGACACTGGGGAGATGTCGTCGTCGCGCCCGCTGCGCACCCTCCGGGGCGTCGTCGCGGCGACGGTGGCGACGCTCGTCGCACTGTTCTCGCACGTGGCCGGCGGCGGCCAGATCCCGGGTCCGCTCGGTGTCGCGATGCCGCTCGTCCTGTCGGTCCTGGTGTGCGTGGCGCTCGCCGGGCGCAGGCTCTCCCTCGTCCGCCTGGCGGTCTCGGTGGGAGTCAGCCAGTTCCTGTTCCACACGCTCTTCACGATCGGGACCTTCGCGGGGCCGGTCGATGCGCCGACCCTGCACGCGCGCCACGGTGCCGTGATCGACGTCAGCGCGGCGATGACGCACAGCGGGATGACCGGCTCCTCGATGTGGGCGGCGCACCTCGTCGCCGCCGTCGCGACGACCGCGGCGCTCCACCGCGGCGAGTCCCTCCTCGTCAGTGTCGCCGCGACGACGAGCCACCTCGTCACCCGCCTGGTGCGGGTCCTGCCGACTCCGGTGGCCGCTCCTCGACCCGCGCGACGCTCCTCCTTCGAACTGCGCGACGTGCTCCCCCTCGCCTCGGGCGTCTTCCCCCAGGCGGCGCTGCGGCGCGGCCCCCCTCTGCAGCCCGCCTCCTGATCATCGACGCGAGCCGCGGCGAGGACCTCCCCGGAGGTCCCCGCAGCGTCTGACCGACCCGTCTCCTCCCTGGACCCTCGCGAACGGCGCGCCCCTCACCGGGACGGCGGAGGCCGACGAGCCCGACTTCGAGGCGACGACGACCATCGGCTTCCCGGTGATCCCGGAGTTCTCGCACATGAGGCGCGCCCGCTCGGAGAACACCGCCGAGCGCTTCCACCGCCGGGCCTACAACTACGACGACACCCCGACGGGCGAGGACATCTCGAACTCCGGGCTGATCTTCGCGGCGTTCCAGGCCGACGTCACCGCGCAGTTCGTGCCGATCCAGAAGCGCCTGGACGAGCTGGACCTGCTCAACGAGTGGACGACGCCGATCGGCTCCGCCGTCTTCGCGATCCCGCCGGGCTGCGTCGAGGGCGGCTGCATCGGCGACACCCTCCTCTGACCCTCACCGGCACCCGCCACAGCACCGAAGGACCAGAAGCATGGCCACAACCGCCACGAGACCCCGCGACTCCGCCGACACCCCGCCCCCGCCGCACAGAAGCAGCGCAGGCTGGCTCGGACAGCTGCTGCTCCGCCTGCACTTCTCCGCCGCCCTGTTCGTCGGGCCGTTCATCCTCGTCGCCGCGACCAGCGGAGCGCTCTACGCACTCACCCCGCAGCTCGAGCAGGTCGTCTACGCGCAGGAGCTGCACGCCCCCGAAGCGGACACCTACGTGCCCCTGGCCGACCAGATCGACGCCGCCGACGCGTACACCGGAGGCGGGCAGAGCATCGTCGCCGTCCGCCCCGCACCGAACCCCGGCGACACCACCCGGGTGATGTACGCGGACCCGTCGCTCGGCGCCAGCGAGACCCGCGCGGTCTTCATCGACCCGGCCACCGCCGACGTCCGCGGCGACCTCACCGCCTACGGCACCAGCGGCGCCCTGCCGTTGCGGACCTGGATCAGCGACCTGCACCGGACGCTGCACCTCGGGGACGTGGGCCGCTCCTACAGCGAGCTCGCCGCCTCCTGGCTGGGGGTCGTCGCCCTCGCCGGCCTGGGCCTCTGGATCATCCGCCTCCGCCGCGCCCGCGTGAAGAGGGACCTGCTGCGCCCCGCGCCGAGGACCACCGGCTACAAGCGCCTGTTCTCCTGGCACGCCTCCACCGGCGTCTGGCTGCTCGTCGGCGCCCTGTTCCTCTCGACCACAGGCATCACCTGGTCGCTCTACGGAGGCGGGAACTTCGAGACCCTCCGCTCCGCAGTCGGCTGGACCACGCCCTCGCTGGGGACGACGCTCGGCGACCGGACCGGCGAGGTGGCCGACGAGCACGCCGGGCACGCCGGACACGGCGCGGCCACCGGCGACGCCGTCGAGTCGACGGCGGGCTACTCGCCGGCCGCCTACGACTCGGTGCTCTCGGTCGCCCGCGAGGTCAACGTGAACACGGGACTGGTCGAGATCCGGCCGCCCGCGGCGGAGGGCTCGGCCTGGGTCGTGCAGGAGATCCAGCGCAGCTTCCCGACCGAGGTCGACGGCGTCGCGATCGACGGGAGCACGATGCAGGTCGTCGACCGGGTCGACTTCGCCGACTTCGGCCTCGTCGCCAAGCTCTCCCGCTGGGGCATCGACACGCACATGGGCTCGATGTTCGGGCTGCCCAACCAGCTGCTGCTGTTCGTCACCGCGGCCGGCATCGCCACGATGGTCGTGCTCGGGTACCTGATGTGGTGGAAGCGCCGCCCCACCCGCGGTCCCCGACGGCTCGGCGGCACCCCGCCGGCCCGGGGAGCGCTCCGGCGCGCGCCGTGGTGGGGAGTCGCGTCCGTCTTGGTCGTCGCCGCCGCGCTCGGGCTGTTCCTCCCGCTCCTGGGGGCGAGCCTCGCGGCCTTCGTGATCGTCGACACGCTGCTGGGGCTCCGACCCGCGCACCGCTGAGCGCGCGGGCGCCGGCCCGGTGAGGTCCACCGGGCCGGCGTCACAGCCCCTTCGGGAAGCCGAGGGAGCGCAGCACGGGGTCGAGGCCCTCCCACAGCTGACGCCGCTCCGCGTCCCGGTCGGCGTCGCTCCCCCGGAGTCCGACCGCCTTCCTCACCGTTGTCTCCGTGGATTCGGGGCAGTTGTCGGCTCCGGAACGCGCCAGGGGTCCCGGGTACGGCTGACCGCCTTCAGCCGCCTGATGGCATGCCGTGATGAGCCGCCCGGGACCCCGCAACGGCAGGACCGCTCATGGAGAGACGCGACCAGATCGCCCCGTGATGACATGCCGGCGAGGTCGTTCACGGCGCACCGCACCCGCTGAACGGAAGGACCCTGCGTGCCCCGACTCCGGGCCGGAATCGACGCCGGCAAGGCCGACCACCACTGCCGGTGAGGGTGCATCGATGATGCTCATCGCGCGCCTCCGAGCCAGAGTCCTGTTGCTGCGGCGATGACGCTGAGGAGGAGCGTGCCGAGGGCGTTGATGGCGGAGGCGAGTTGGCGTCCTTCGGCGAGGAGACGGACGGTTTCGAGGCTGGCGGTGGAGAAGGTGGTGTAGCCGCCGAGGAAGCCGGTGCCGAGGACGAGTCGCCACGGCTCGGGGGCGATGCCTGCGAGGGCGAGGCCGGTGATCAGGCCGAGGAGGAGTGATCCGGTGACGTTGATGACGGTGGTGCCCCAGGGGTAGGCGCCGCCGGTGCGGGCCTTGATGAGCCCGTCGAGGAGGAGCCGTGTTGCGGCTCCGATTCCACCGGCGAGGGAGAGCGCGAGGAACAGTGCGGGTGTCATGCCGGCACCTTCCTCTGCGTGCGTCGCCGGTGGAGTGCTGCGGCGAGGGCGACTCCGGTCCAGGACGCGAGGGCACCGAGCAGGACGGTGCCGAGCGCGTAGAGGGCGGCGGGTGCGGGGTGTCCTGTGGTGAGCAGGTGGGCGGTGTCGGTGGCGAGGGTGCTGTAGGTGGTGAAGCCTCCGAGCGCTCCGGTACCGAGCAGCAGCCGTGCGGTGCGGCGTCGGCCCTCGTCGCTGCCGGCTCTGGCGAGGCTCTCCAGGAGTACGCCGAGCAGGAGCGCGCCGACGATGTTGATGGCGAAGACGACGGTGTCGAAGGCGGGATCGGCGGGGAACGCGAGGGTCAGGCCCTCCCGCGCCCCGGTCCCGACCGTGCCGCCGGCGGCGACGAGGAGGAGGTATCGCGGACGCAGGTGCACGGGTCGTGGCGTCCCGTCGGGGGCGTCGTCGACGTCGAGGTCGCTGTCGACCGGCAGCTCGGGGTCGGGGTCCGGGGGGCGGTGACGGTGGCGGTCATCAGTCACGGGGAGTGGGACCTTTCGGGAGGGGGCGGGTCAGTGGGTGAGACCGTAGTGCAGCGTGGGGTCGAGGTGTTCGATGTCGACGAGGCGGTTGTACTTCGCGACCCTCTCGCCGCGCGCGGGGGCGCCGGATTTGATCTGCCCGACTCCGGTTCCCACCGAGAGGTCGGCGATGAAGGTGTCGAGGGTCTCGCCGGAGCGGTGGGAGACCATGCAGCGCATGCCGGCGTCGTGCGCGGCCGCGATCGCGTCGAGGGTGCCGGTGATGGTGCCGATCTGATTGGGCTTGATGAGTGCGGCGTTGGAGTAGCCGTTGCGGGCTCCGTCGCGGATGCGGTCGGCGTCGGTGACGTAGAGGTCGTCTCCCACGAGCTGCACCCGGTCGCTGATGGCGTGGGCGAGGAGGGCCCAGCCCTCGTGGTCGTCCTCGGCGAAGCCGTCCTCGATGCTGCGGATCGGGTAGTCGGCGATCAGCTTCTCGTAGTAGCGGGCGAGTGCGTCGCGGCCGAGATCGGTGCCGGCGACGGTGTAGTGGCCGTCGCCGTGGAAGAAGCCGTTCGCGGCGGGCGGCGGGATCCATCGCGATCGCGATGTCACCGGTGCCGGGCTGGTATCCGGCGTCGGTGATCGCTGCGACGAGGAGGTCCAGGGCGTCTTCGGGCCGGTCGATGGGGGGCGCGAAGCCGCCCTCGTCGCCGAGCCCGGAGGTGCCGTAGGCGGTGCGGACGCGGGCGGCGAGGGCGTGATAGATCTCGGCGCCGACCTGCACGGCCTCCTCCTCGGTGCCGGCGGAGACGGGGGCGATCATGAACTCTTGGAAGTCGAGGCCGTTCGCGGCGTGCGCGCCACCGTTGATGACGTTGAAGTGCGGGACGGGCAGGGAGGCGGTCGCCCCGGTGTGATCGGCGATCCACCGGTGCAGGGGCAGGCCGGTGCGCGCGGCGAAGGCGCGGGCGGCCGCGATGGAGACGGCGACGACGGAGTTCGCTCCGAGGCGGGCGAGGTTCGCGGTTCCATCCAGTGCTCGCAGCGCTTCGTCGATCTCGCGAAGCGAAGTCCAGGAGTGATCGAGCAGGAGGGCGCGGATCTCGCCGTCGACGGCCGCGACAGCGGAGCGGACTCCGCGTCCGCCGAACGCGGGGCCGCCGTCGCGCAGCTCGACCGCTTCGAACGCGCCCGTCGAGGCGCCCGCGGGGGCGGAGGCGTCCAGGACGGTGTCGTCGTCCAGACGCAGGGTGACAGCGACGGTCGGGAAGCCGCGGGAGTCGAGGATCTGCCGTGCGGCGACGTCGGTGATGACCAGCGGGTGTCCGGCGGGGTGGGTGACGTACTCGCCCGTCCCGTGGATGCTGGTGCGGGTGTGGCTGATGTAGGCGTTCATCAGGTTCCTCCTTCGTGGGCGAGCGTGATCGCCGCCCGGTCGGCTCTTGCGGGGTCGAGGTAGCGTCCGCTCCTCGAGATCGGTGTCCCGGACGGCCCGGTGTCGTACAGGTACGGCTGACCCGTCGGGATGTTCAGATCGCGGACCGCGGCATCGCCGAGGTCCTCGAGAAGGGCCCGCAGCGCGCGCAGGGAGTTGCCGTGCCCGACGATGAGCACCGTCTCGCCCTCCTGGAGGGCGGGCAGGATGCGCTCCTCGAGGAGCGGCTGCAGTCGGTGGACGACGTCGCGCAACGACTCCGTCTCCGTCATCGCCTCGGCCGGCTGCCCACGGAACGCCGCGGACCTGTGCAGCTGCACGAAGGCGGCGGCGGACAGAGCAGGCGGGCGGACGTCCATCGACCGACGCCACTCCAGGAAAGCGTCGGCCCCGTACCGGGCTCCGACGGCGCTTGTGGACAGGCCGGTGAGCGCTCCGTAGTTGCGCTCATTCAGCCGCCACTGGGCCGCGACGATCCGCGGCCGCCCTGGAAGGGCGCCGGCGATTATTCGGGCCGATTCGGTGGAGCGCTGCAGGGTCGACGTGAGGATCAGATCGGGGTCGATCGATGCGTCCCTCAGTAGCGTCGCGGCCTGTCGCGCTTCGTCACGTCCGTGGTCGGTGAGGGGGACGTCGAGGACGCCGCAGAAGAGACCGTCGGCGTTGCCGGTGCTCTCACCGTGGCGCACGAGGACGAGCGGGGGATGCGCGGGCATGGGTCACCTACCTGGTCTCTGATCGAGAAGGTAGGAACCATCAGCCTCGGCGGCAGTTCGAGCTCACGCTCGGGCGGGATCCATCACCACTGTCGTCAGCCTACGCCCGCACCTCGGTCAGGACCAGGGCAGCGGCTCCGAATCATCGACCGGGGCGAGGGGGATCATGAGGGCCGGCCGGTGCTGACGGTGAGCGAGACGGGCGCCGACGGCACCGGAGAAGACCTCCTGCACGGTGCGACGCAGAGACGGCTCCTTCGTGCCGACAATGATCATGACCGCATCGACACGGTCCGCGAGCGTCGCCAGAGCGTGTGCAACGTCACCGGCCATCTGATGCGTCTGCCACGGGACACGGTCACCGACGATCCGGTCAAGCCGCTCGAGGATCGCAGGATCTGGAGCCAGTGGAGTGTCGCAGATGCACTGCGGGCGACACCGGCCCCTTCCCAAGGGTCCGGTCCCCGCCAGCTGCCCGCGCGTACACGTGCGGACGCTGCGGCGTACCCGAGTCGGCTGCTGCTGACGAAGCGCGCCTCGGGAACGAACGGTGGGATCACGCTCGACCCGACGATCGGGGTGTCGTCGAGGACGGCACGCGGTCGAACCGATCACCACGGAGACCACCGCGCGCGAGGCGGTGAGAAGCAGCTCAGGCGCAAGGGGGTCGCGAATCGTCGTCGGCGCGGTTCACTCACTGCATGGATGGTCTGCCCTTCGTTGTTCTCGTCGTCATCTTTCTCGCCGCCGCCGCAGTGGTGTGGGTCGCCGGCATCCAGTTGTCGAAGGCCACAGACGTTCTGGACGCGCGCCTGCACCTGGGGAGTGCGCTGGGCGGTCTGATCGTTCTCGCCGTCGCGACGAACCTGCCGGAGATCGCGATCACCGTGTCCGCCGCGCTCTCCGGGAACCTGGACGTCGCGGTCGGCAACATTCTCGGCGGCATCGCGCTGCAGACCGTGGTCCTCGTCGTCCTCGACCTGTTCGCCAAGCCCGGAAAGGGTGCGAAGCCGCTCACCTACCGTGCCGCGTCCCTCACACTCGTGCTCGAGGGGCTCGTGGTCGTCGCGGTGCTCGCCGTCGTCATCGCCGGCAGCCAGCTGCCCTCCGGACTTGAAGTGCTGCGCCTGACCCCGGACGTCGTCCTCATCGCCGGCCTCTGGGTCGTCGGGCTGCTGCTCGTGCAACGCTCCGGCAAGCACCTCCCCTGGCACGAGGACGGGCGGGCCCCCGACGCGACAGCATCCCCCTCGAAGAAGAAGACGCACCCGATGAGCACACGCAAGGCGACCATCGTGTTCACGATCTCCGCCGCGGCGACCCTCCTCGCCGGTGTCGTGCTCGAGCGCGCCGGTGACGCAGCATCCTCGCAGCTCGGTCTCTCCGGGGTGCTGTTCGGAGCCACCGTGCTCGCTCTCGCCACCTCCCTCCCCGAGATCTCGACCGGGCTGCAAGCCATCAAGCAGGGCGACGACAACCTCGCCATCAGCGACATCTTCGGCGGCAACGCCTTCCTCCCCGTCCTGTTCCTCGTCGCCACCGTCCTCTCCGGCACCGCAGTCCTCCCGCAGGCGAACTCGTCCGACATCTACCTCACCGCTCTCGCCGCCCTGCTCACCCTCGTCTACATCGTCGGACTGATCTTCCGACCCACACGCCGCATCGCCGGCATGGGACTCGACTCGTTGATCGTGCTCGCGCTCTACACCGTCGGCATCGGCGGGCTCTTCGCCATCACCGCGACATGACGTCCGCGCCGCCGTGTGCAGATCGACCAGATCGCTGTAGCTCGAGCAGACACGGCCGCGGGCGTGATCGGCGTAGCGACGAGCCGTGCACCGGTCAGCGCAACTCGTGTGCGATCTCCAGGAACGCCGCCGCGGACGACCCGATGCGATCGGACCAGATGGCGCGGAGGGGTCGCACGAGTGCTGGTCCGCGGAGGGGCACTCGTATCAGTGAGCGCGCGGCGAGATCTCTTTCGACGGTGAGGATGCTCATGACTGCGGGCGCGATGCCGGCGCGGGCGTTCGCTCGGATGATCGCCGTCGTCTCCAGGATCGCGGCGGGAGTCGTGGGTGCGAGCCCGGCGTCGTGGAGCCATGCTTCGAGGGTCGTCCGGGTGCCGGAGCCTTCTTCTCGTGTCAGCAGTGCGGTGCCGGCCAAGTCCTCGGCGCTGATACTCGCCGCGCGTGCCCAGGGGTGGTCCGGTGCTACGACGACAGCGAGTTCGTCCTCCGCGACCACGTCAGAGGAGAGCGTGGCCGTGGACGCCGGTGTCTCGACGAATCCGAGTTGCGCAGCACCGGATCGCACGAGCTCTGTGACCGTGGCTGAATTGCCGGCGATCAGTTGCACACTCACCTCGGGTGTGCGCTGTCGGAATTCGAGGAGCCAGCGTGGGAGCAGCAGTTCGGCGATGGTCTGCGACGCCGCGAGAACCAGTGAGCCGGTCGGCTGTCGCAGTGCCGCCGCGCCCGCCTCGAGGCGGCGGGACGCCTCGAGGACCGGGCCGGCCAACTCGAGCACGAGCCGGCCCGCGTCGGTCATCAGGGACCCGGTCGGAGAGCGGCGCACGAGCGGCTGCCCGATGGCGCGCTCCGCTACCCGCAGACGCGCCGAGACGGCCTGCTGGGTGACGCCGAGGGCTTCGGCAGCGCGGGAGAGCGAGCCCGCCTCGGCGATGCGTTCGAGCACCTCCAGCGTGTCGAGATCCAGGATCCGGTCCGTCAATCGTCGCGTCGCCACAAGCACTCATTGTGCCCCGCCAACACGATCGCTGTATCGGCTGGTGACGGCGATGCTCAGGCTGGAGTCATGACAACTTTCTCCCCCGCCCGCGCATCTTCCTCGATCGGGCATCCTCCGCGGTCGAGGCGCTTGTTCCGGGAGTTGGAGCATCCGGGACTGATCGTGTCGAACCTGACGCCGAACTGGTTCGCGTCGATCATGGGCACCGGCATCGTCGCGGTCGCCGCCGCGTCCCTGCCACTCCAGTTCCCCGGACTCCGTACCGGGGCCACCGTCGTCTGGGCGATCGCCGCGATGCTGCTCGTCGCGCTGACGGTCGCGACCGGGCTGCACTGGGTCCGCTACCGCGCTACAGCGATGAGGCACCACCTGAATCCGGTCCTCTCGCACTTCTACGGCGCGCCTCCCATGGCGTTCCTCACCGTCGGCGCGGGAACCCTCCTCCTCGGCAAGGACTGGATCGGCCTGCCGGCCGCTGTCACCATCGACTGGGTGCTCTGGGGTGCGGGGACTCTCGGCGGGCTGGTGACGGCGGTCCTGGTGCCCTACCTCGCGTTCACCCGGCATGAGAACAAGCCCGATTCGGCGTTCGGCGGCTGGCTGATGCCGATCGTTCCGCCGATGGTGTCCGCTTCCACCGGCGCAGTGCTGCTGCCGTACACGCCCGCCGGGCAAGCGCGGGAGACGCTCCTGTGGTCCTGCTACGGCTTCTTCGGCCTCAGCCTGGTCGCGTCGCTGGTGGTGATCACCCTGATCTGGAACCGGCTCGCGCAGCACAAGGTAGGAGCGGCGGGGATGGTGCCGACGCTGTGGATCGTCCTCGGTCCGGTCGGACAGTCGATCACCGCTGTGAATCTGCTCGCCTCGAACGCGCCCACCGTCGTGGACGCCGGCATGGCGCGTGCGCTGCTGGTCGTGGCTCTGGTGTACGGCTTCGCGATGCTCGGCTTCGCGCTGCTCTGGACCGTCATCGCCCTCGCGATCACCCTCCGCACCGCGAAGGAGCACCTGCCGTTCAGTCTGACGTGGTGGTCGTTCACGTTCCCCGTCGGCACCTGCGTCACCGGACTGAACGGCCTCGCCCTGCACTCCGGTCTCACGGTCGTCGCCGGCCTCGCCGTGCTCTACTACGTCGGCCTGGTCGCCGCGTGGATCATCGTCGCCGCCCGCACGTTCCACGGTTCCGTGATCCGCGGCACCCTGCTCGCACCACCGCGGCCGGCCTGACCGGGATCGAGGAGCATCGTGGATGTCCGAACCCTGAACGCCCTCGCCGAGACCTGGCGGAGTACCGCGGACGCGACCGGACGCTTCGTTCCGGGCTTCGATCCCCGCTCCGGCGGCACCGCCAGTCGCGTCCTGGTGCTGATGCAGTCACCCGGCCCTCGGACGATCGCCGCGGGATCCGCTGCCGTCTGCAGCGAAGACAACCTCGGGCCCACCGCCGCCGCGTTCCGGGCGGCCCGCATCGAGTCCGGACTCTCCCGCGACCACTACGTCCGGTGGAACCTCATCCCGTGGGAGATCCCTGGCCGCGTCCGCCCCGCGGACATCGAGCAGGGCCGGCTCGCGCTCGGTGAGCTGCTGGAGCTGCTGCCCGCGCTCGACGCCGTCGTCACCTACGGGACCGTGGCGCTCGACGGGGTCATGCGCTATCTGACCCTGCACGATGATCCCCGTGTCGTCCCCGTCCTCGCGGCACCGCACCCCTCACCGGCCAACGGGCGTCACCGCGCCGACCAGCACCTCCGCTCCGTGAACGCGCTCCGCCTCGCGAATCGTCTCGGATCCGGTCGGCGAGTCGCAGACTGACGGCACTGAAGGGAGACGTCCGCGTCTCGGTCGTCACCGGTCGCCGTGACCGATGAGGTGTTGATCTCAGACGGCCCCCGTCCTCGAACCGCTGACGGGAACGGCCTGGTCGTCCACGACGTCGACGGTGTACGCCGCGCCGTGCTCGAGCGTGTGGCCGACGGTGCACTGGCGGTCGACCGCCCGGTGGGTGCGCTCGGACAGTGAGGCGATCCGCTCGGGATCGAGCGCCGACAGGTCGGCGCGGATCACGGCGGCGATCGAGTCGTAGCGGTCCTCGCCCTCGGGCTTGGTCGCGGTGATGTCGGTGGTCGCTTCGAAGTCGGCTCCGAGCCGGCTGGCGAGGATGTGGTCCGAGGAGAGCATGCCGCAGGCGGCGAGGGCGAGGTGCAGCAGCTCGCCGGGCGAGAACACGCCGTCGGCGTCCGACCCGCCGATGCGGACCTCGGCTCCTCGCGCGTTGCGGCCGATGAAGCTTCTCGGGCCCTCGCGGGTGATGTGCAGCGGCGTGGTCTCGGTGCTCATGGTCTGCTCCTGTCCGGTGCCCGCGGCACCGCGGGCAGTGTCGGTGTCTCCTGCGGGTGGGCGGTGTCTCAGGTGTCGGTGCGGACGAGGGGGGAGTTCGTGCCGCGGACCCTGATGTCGACGCCGGTGATCTCCGACCGGGCGACGCCCGTGGACGCCGCCAGGTCGACGGCGCGCCGCCCGGCCGCCGTCCAGGTGGCGACGGTGATCGTGCTGCCGTCTGTGCGGGTGATCACGAGTTCGTACTCCGCGTCGGCGGGCGCATCACCACTGTAGGTGCAGCTCCACTCCAGCCGGGTGCCCCACGGCTTCCCCTCGACCTGGATGTCCGCAGCGAGAGCGGGATCGGCCGCGATCGGGTCCATCGGTTCGAGGGTCGCCTCGCTCGCCACGGGAGCGCCCGCGATGCCCGTGCCGAGAGCGACACCTCCGAAGACGGAGGCGGTGACGGCGGCCGCGACGGCGAGGGACGTCACCAGCCGGCGCCGACGTCGGCGCGTCCGGACACGGTGGGCGATGGCGGGCAGCGTCACCATCGACGGCGGCGCCTCCTCGCCGTCGTCCGATGCGCTGATGGCGAGAGCGTCCTCGACGGAGAGGCGGCCGACGATGCCGGGCAGTCCTGCCAGCTCTGCCACGGCCGCGCGGCAGGCCGCGCAGCCGCTGAGGTGCTGCTCGTACTCGAGTCGCTGATCTGCGGGGAGAGCGCCGAGGACGTAGGACGCGTCCCAGTCGCGGTACTCGTCCTCCGTCGCAGAGCTTCCGTGGTGGTCGTTCATCGGGTGACGCCCCTTTCCTGCAGAGCCAGTCGCAGTCCGCGCAGTCCGTAGTGCAATCGAGATTTCGCTGTTCCCTCGGGGATGGAGTGCCGGCGGGCGATCTCGGGGACGGTGTGTCCGAGGAAGTACGCGTCCACCACGATCTGACGATGCTCCACCGACAGCGATGCGAGAGCGTCGGCGACCAGGATGCTGTCCAGGACCGCGTCGGTGCGATCGGGGACGGCGCCGCCGCCGTCTTCGTCCTTCGCCGGCACCTCGCGTCGGCTCCGAGCGGATCGGGCGTCGTCGATGACGAGGTTGCGGGCGACGGTGAACAGCCATGCGCGAGCGGCGTCGGCGTCGCGTTCGAGGACCTGCGGGCGCTGCCAGGCCCGGACCATCGTCTCCTGCACGACGTCCTCCGTCAGCGCCGCGTTCCGAGTGAGGTTCTGCACGAAGCGCCGCAAGGCCGGGCCGTGACTCTCGTACAGCGCCGCCAGGAGCTCATCGACGGGGCGGGGCACAACGCTCACCGCCTCGAAGCGCCACGGTGCGCTCCCTCATCACGGTTGCTGCGATCACTGCCGGTCATCCCTTCCGTCCATGCCTGTCGAGAACCGGCGACCCGGCCCGACGATGCGCTTCGCTGCGCGGGGACGGGTCGCCGTCGCATCAGGACGCCGGGGTGGCGGTGCTCATGGCCGCGGCTTCCTTGTTCATCGTGCCGTCGGGGAGGAGGACGTACCAGGCGTCCTTCACACCCTGCCCGTTGACCTGGCCCGGCGCGGTGTCCTTCGCGAACCGGTAGACCGGCCATCCGTCGACGGTCAGCTGGGTCGTCCCGTCGGTGCGCGTGATCGAGCCGACCTCTCCGGTGATCCCGTCCGCGGCGGTCGTGCTGGACGCCGACACGGCCGGCCAGGTCGTGGCGCACTCGTCGTAGCAGCTGCTGCTGCCCGAGTTCTGCGTGTCCTTGGCGAATGTGTAGACGGTGTAGCCGGCCTCGTCCGTGATGATCTCGCCCAGCGGCGAGGACGCCGTCGTGAGAGCCGCCGTCCCAGCGGAGGCGGTCGCGGTGGCGGAGGCCATCGCGGTGGCGGAGGGGCTGTCGGCCGGCGCTTCCGACGAGGCGGCCGAGCCGGCGGCCGTCGAGCATCCGGCGAGAAGGACGGCGGCGAACGCCGCAGTCGTCACAGTGGTCGCGATTCGCTTGAGCATGATGCCTCCTGTAGTGCGGGGGCCGAGGTGGTCCCACCGAGGACACGACACAGCAGTCGCGGACGTTCAACGACGCGAGAAGATCGCTGGGAGAGCATCCGCGCAGCGGGCGGATTCAGTGAGAGCGACGATCCGTTGCGCGCTCCTTCGCGTGAAGGCCCGAGGCTGCGCGCTGCTCTCCACGGCGGCGTGCGAGCAGTGATCGACCATGTGCGCGACGGCTGCGGCCTGCCCGGCCGCCCGCGCGGCAGCGGTGGCGGCAGGCTCGCCCGCCTGCGTCGCGGCGCGGGCTGCGGCGTGCGCCGTGAAGGCCGCCGTGCGGCACTCGGTCATCGGAGCCTCGCCCCGCCCCCAGGCGAGGAGGACGTCGAGCGCGCGCCGGGGCCGGGCATTGTCCGGGTCCCGCTCCTCGAACGCGGGGAGGGCGCGCTCCGCGCACTCCGCCGCCCACCGCGCGAGCGCCCGGTGGACCTCCGGCTCCGGATCCGCCCGGGCCGGCTCCTCCGCTCCGCCCACGGGTCTTCCTCCGATTCCGGAGCTCAGCTGGCTCTTCCCAGATGAGGGTGTAGGTCGGCCGGGCGCGTCGGTCCGCAGATAGACGTCGAGGTCTCCCGACGACGGAGGTTCCTACGCCATCCATCCGAAAGACCTCGACGTGACCGACGCTACCCCGCCGGCCGGCTTCGGCCTCCCTGACCTGACCGCCTTCGCGTCTCATCCCAGTCGACCCTGATCGAGTCTGCTGACCCCCTCGACGAGAACGCAGCGACATCACAGCCACCCAACCCCCGACCGTCCGGGAAGCCGGGACACGTCACATGACCTGTGCTGCGGGCGTGTCGAGTGGGTCGTCCAGGGGCGACGCAGGAGCGTCGACGCGACGTGCTGAGAGGTGGTTCCAGTCGAGCACTAGGACACCGGCTACAGGCATGGCGATAGGTCAGGAACGGCGTCGCTCCCTGCGCAGGAGGGAGCGCAGAGTCTCGGCATTCGCGTAGCCGACCCGTCGCGCGATCTCGGCGGAGGTGAAGTCCGTGGTTGCTGAGAGGTGCCGAGCTCGTTCGATGCGAAGCCGTTGGACGAAGCCGAGCGGAGTGAGGTTGAGCGCCGCACGGACTCGTCGTTCGAGGGTGCGCCGGCTGGTGCCGAGCGACTGCGCGACGAAGGCGACGTTGAACGGTTCGTCCAGGCGGGCGCGCACGAAGCGTTCGAACTCGACGACGATCGGGTCCTCGTGCCGGAGATGTTCGTAGGCGACGAAGGCCGCCTGAGACGGACGCTCGTCGATGATGAGGAGCTTGGCGACATGTTGGGCCAGGTCGGGGCTGATCGATCGCACGAGTGAGAGCGCGAGGTCGATGTGGGCGAACGCGGCGCCGGCGGTGACGAGGTTCCCGTCGACCACGACCATGGTGTCGAGATCGAGGGCGACGGTCGGATAGCGCTTCAGGAACTCCGGCCCCAGGAACCAGCTGGTCGTCGCCCTCCGATGATGCATCCGTCCGGTCTCGGCGACAGCGAACACGCCGGTGCACGCCGCGGCGATCCGGGTGGTCGCCTCGTCGAGGCGCCCGAGCGAGGCGATGACCGAACGAGCATCTCGGCTCTGGAGGACGTCGTTGGTAGCGGCGGCCGTAAGGGTTCCAAGCGCAGGGACGACGACCACGTCGAACTCTCCGGACTCCGACAGCGGGTGGTCCACCGACAGGGTCATCGATGCCGTCGTGGTCACTCGCCGTTTCGGTCCGAGGATGGCGAGTTCGATCGGGTCGATCCGCGGGTCGACATCGCCGCGGGCTCCGTCGGCCACCCGCACGATGTCGATGATCGACGCGATAGCCGAACCGAAGCAGCCGTCGATCGCGATCAGTCCGATACGCATGACGTAAACAGTAGCAATACTGCCGTATACGCCACTCCCCACCGGCCCTCGCTCGTCATACGCTGAACTCGTCCCACGAAGAACCCCGACGTCAAGGAGAGTCCCTCATGTCCACACCCGCATCACTTCCGTATGCCTTCGTCGCCAAGATCGTCGCGGCCGATGGACAGCACGACGCGGTCGCCGATCTGCTCGCCGGCGCTGTCGCACTCGCCAACGAAGAAGTAGGAACGATTGTCTGGTTCGCGGTCAGGACCCACGCCGACACCTTCTGGATCTTCGATGCATTCCCCGACGAAGCCGCTCGCGACGCCCACGCCAACGGCGCCATCGTCGCAGCCCTGATGGCCAACCAGCACCTCCTCGGCGCAGCACCCGAGATCCTGGCGGCCGACGTCCTCGCGTCCAAGCTCCCGTAGTCCGCCAACGCACGAGACGATCGCGCCCCGCCGAGCCGTCGCCAGGTCGCGACGCAACGCCACGCTGCGTTGCCGAGCGGTGCGAGGCCTATCGGCACACGGACAGGATGCCGGCCGCGAGCGCTCAGCCGGCGAGGGGTCCGTCGCAGAGGAGAGCGACGTCGGTGTCGGGCAGAGCCGTGAGGCCAGCGCATCGCGCGACCACCAGAACGGTTCGCCGGAGCCGCCTGTCGGAATCGAACGGACGACCTAATGACGTCGGCTTTGCGTCTATCGCTTGATGCGCCGACTGGGCGAACGAGCCGCTGACCTGCGCAAACGCCGAGCGTGGAGGACGCCGCCATCCGGTGGTGACCGACGACGACCGACCAGTACCGACCGTTTCACCGGAGCTTGCGGCGGCGTCGAAGCCGAGCAAGCTCCATTCTTCTAACTCACCGCGCCCTCCTCCTCGCCGGCCCCGTCGTCGGCGAAGACGTTTCAGGGGTCTTCTCAGATGAGGGTGTAGGTCGGCCGGGCGCGTCGGTCCGCAGATAGACGTCGAGGTCTCCCGACGACGGAGGTTCCTACGCCATCCATCCGAAAGACCTCGACGTGTCCGACGCTACCCCGCCGGCCGGCTTCGGCCGCCCTGACCTGACCGCCTTCGCTCGACTCGACGGCCTCGGTCTGCACACCGGCGCGGACCTGCTCACCGACAAGCAGAGCGACAGGCTACGCGCGCTGTTCGTTGATGACGCTCACGTCGAGGTCGAGGCGACCTGGGGTGTCTACCAGCGCATGATCGCCGCCTATCGCCACGAGGACCGGCAACGTGGCCGCGAGCTCATGGAGAAGCTGATCACCGACCTCAGCGCCGGCGTCCCCAAGGTGCTCACCGAGCTCACCACCCTGGGCCGGACCCTGAACAAGCGAGCCGCTGACGTGCTCGCCTACTTCGAACGACCCGGCACCAGCAACGGGCCGGCCGAGGCGCTCAACGGACGGCTCGAACACCTGCGCGGCTCCGCACTCGGGTTCCGCAACCTGACCAACTGCATCGCCCGAAGCCTGCTCGAGACCGGCGGCTTCAGACCCCAACTCCTACACCCCCGATTGGGATGAGCCGCTCAGCTCCGGCGCGGCCGCCCCGTGAAGTGCTTCACCCCGTAGACCAGGAGGAGCAGGATGCCGCTCAGCTGCAGGGCGAGCGAGAAGCCGGAGGCGAATTCACCGGCCGGCCACACCAGCCTCAGCACCAGCGCGACGAACATCGCTGTGACCCCGACGACGAACAGGACTCGATTCCGCATCCGTCGAGTCGACCATCCGCACGCGGGCCCTGGCCAACCGCCAGTGCTCAGCTCAGGCGCTCGGTCAGGTGGACGGTGACGACGTCGCCGAGGTCCTTGCCGATCGTCTTCCGCAGTTTCGCGCTGATCGACAGCATGTGGCCGCCGGCGCCGGTCGGCAGCAGGCCCGCGGTCACCGGCTCGCCGTCGACGGTGGCGACCACCTTCACCGACCTCCCTGTGCCGAGCAGCTCGACGGAGCCGGGCACCTCGACGCACGACCAGAGGTCGCCCTTCACGGCGACACCGATCGGGGCGGTGAAGGCGAGGTCCAGGGGGCCGGCGCTCATGCGCTCTCCTCCGCGGACGCCGCGCTCTCGCCGGAGGAGTCCTGCCCGCTGTACCGGTCGAGGATCTCGTCGTACATCGCGGCGTCGAGCAGACCATCGGACAGGGCCCGGCGGACCTCCTCGAACTCCCCCGGGTCGAGGGTCGTCCAGTCGAAGCCGTCACTCGGCGATCCGGGCCGGTAGCGCCGGCGGCCGAGCTCGTCGACGGCCTGCTCCCGCGTCAGCTCCCCCGCGGCGAAGCGCTGCGCGATCCCGTACGGTGTCGCGCCGGAGAAGCCGGAGCGCACGTACGGCAGCGCGGCGGCCGCCTCGATCCCGTCGGACACCTCGTCGATCGACATGCGGACCCCTCCCGTCCGAGGGCCCACCGACCCTCCCGTCGACCCTACGACGAGACGTCGCATCCCGGTCGGGCCGGGCGACGCCCACTGCCCTCGACAGGCGGCTACCGTTCCTCCATGACCGGACGCGCCGCTACGTCCCGGTACGAGTTCCGCGTCGACTCGCGCACGCTCGTCGCCCACGACCTCCATGGGACTCGAGCCCCCCGCGCTGCAGTCGTCTGGTGCGGAGGGACACCGCACACCGGCGCACTCCTCGCTCCCCACGTCGACGCCGCTGCGGCGCGCGGCATCCGGCTCGTCTCCGTCGCCCGTCCCGGCTTCGGCGGCTCGATGCGGGCTCCCGGACGGAGCATCGCGGACGCGGCCGCCGATGTGCTCCGCGTCGCCGACCTGCTCGCGATCGAGCGCTTCCTGGTGACGGGCTACTCCGGCGGCGGCCCGCACGCGCTGGCCGTCGGGGCTCTCGGAGGTGATCGCGTCCTGGGCGTCGCGACGTTCGGCAGCCCGGCGCCCTTCAGCGACGACGGAGCGTGGTTCGACGGCATGCAATCCGGGCGCTCTCCGCAGCGCGCGCAACGGCCGGGCTGCGCGCGAGGAGTGGGAGGAGACGGCCCGCTTCGATCCGGAGCAGTTCACCGGTGACGACTACTCGGCCCTCGACGGCCCGCTGACGGCGCTCGGCGCAGAGGCCGGACGCGCCTCGGAGCTCGAACAGGGCGGGAGCGTCGACGACGACCTCGCTCTCGTCGTGCCCTGGGGAGTCGACCTCTCGCGCCTGGCGGCGCCGGTCCTCCTCCTCCACGGCGCCGCGGACAGGGTGGTCCCGGTCGCGCACGCGGAGCGGATCCGCCGCCTCCACCCGGCCGCGGAGCTCACGATCCGGCCCGGTCGAGGCCACATCGGCATCCTGCTCGACTGGCCGGACGTCCTCGACCGCCTCCTCGCGGACGGGTTCCCCGGGGACCGCTCCGGCAGCGGAGGCTGAGCGTCTCATCGCGGCCGGCAGCGGATCCGACGCGGAAGGTGGGCCTGGAAGGGCCACGCTTCGGGAGGGCTCCCTCCGCGAGGATCACGGCATGGCCCCCCACACGGATCCCCGCCGATGACTCTGCAGGACCTCGCCGACGAGCTCGCCCAGGCTCTCGACCGCCCGGTGACGATCGAGGACGCCTCGAGCCGGGTGCTGGCCGCGACGCGCGCGCGCGAGGAGGCGCCTCACGACGGCGTGTTCCCCGTCCAGGATCCGCGGGGCCGGCTCGCGACCCTCCTCCTCCCCCGGGAGCGGCCCGCGCCGCTCACTCCGGCCGAGTACTCGCTCATCGACGCGGCCGTCGGAGCGATCGGCCGCCTCCTCGGCCCCTCGACGCGGGCGGGCGGCAGCTCCCGGCGCGCGGACGTCCTCGCGGCGCTCCTGTCGGGCGACGGCGGCACCCGGCGCGCCTCCTTCGCCGAGGCGGTCGAGCGCCGCTGGCTGCGCCGGGACGCCCAGACCGTGGTCCGCGCGGTGCGGCTGACCGGCCCGACCGGCTCCCTGCAGCGGACGGCGCTGGCGCGGCGGATCGACGCGAGCGCCGCCTCCGGCCTGACGTTCCTCGGCGACCAGGAGGGTGTGCTGTTCTTCGTGAGCGTGGAGGCGCCCGAGGCCGCCGCGGAGGCGGACGACGTCCTGCGGGCGGAGGCGCGCGGCCGCTGCACGGCCGTCGACGCGATCGGCTCGGCGCGCTTCGACGTCCGCGACGACGACCTCCTGCCGACTGCCGAGCGGGCCGCCCTCGCGGCGACCATCGTCGGCTCCCTGCCCGACGGCCGTAGCCGGGCCGACATCGCCGAGCTCGGGGCCTGGGTGCTCCTCGCCTCGATCGGGGCGGACAGCTCGCAGCTCGCCATGCTCTCGCCGGCCGCGGCGACGCTGCTCGAGCGGGGCGACGAGGTGCAGCGGCGGACCGTGGAGGCCTACCTCGACGTGCGCGGCAGCGTGCGGGAGGCGTGCGGGCTCCTCCACATCCACCGCACCACGCTCTACTACCGCCTCGACAACCTGCCCGAGGCGGTCCGGGAGGCGCTCGACGACGGCCTCGCCCGCAGCACGCTGCACCTCTGCCTCAAGCTGATGAAGTTCCGCGACGGGCTCGAGCGGCGGCGGGCCTCGTGACCGTGGCCGGAGACCTCCCGCAGGTCCGCCTCTACGGGCGGCGCGAGAGCCGCGACGCGTGGGAGATCCGCGACCTCCTCTCGCGCAGCGTCGTCTCGTTCTCGTGGACGCCGATCGACACGGACGAGCAGTGCCTCGCCGTCGCCGGGCACCCGCTCGCCACCGCGTCACTCCCCCTCGTGGTGTTCCCGGACGGCAGCCGCGCCTCCGATCCGACGCTCGCCGAGGTCGCGGCCCGGCTCGGCTGGGTCGGCTCGCCGCGGCTCGCGGAGTACGACCTCTCCATCTACGGAGCCGGTCCGGCCGGGCTCTCGGCCGCCGTGTACGCCGCCTCGGAGGGGCTGAAGGTCGTGGTCCTCGAGCGCTCGGCCATCGGCGGGCAGGCCGGCTCGAGCAGCCTGATCGAGAACTACCTCGGCTTCCCGCACGGGATAGCGGGAGCCGATCTGGCCGAGCGCGCGCGGCAGCAGGCCGTCTCGTTCGGCGCCGAGCTGCTGCGGATGCGCGAGGGGATCCGCGGGCGCTTCGCCGACGACCGGATCCACGCGCTGCTCGCCGACGGGACGACCGTCGTCGCCCGCACCAACATCTGCGCCACGGGCATCCAGTGGCGCCGGCTCGGCCTCGAGCGCGAGGACGAGCTGCTCGGCGTCGGCCTCTACTACGGCGCCGGCACGAGCGAGGCGCCGCTCTGCGAGGGCGAGGACGTCGTGGTCGTCGGAGGCGGCAACTCGGCCGGGCAGGCCGTGATGAACCTCTCGGCGCACGCGCGGCACGTGACCATGCTGGTCCGCGGCCCGGATCTGGCCGACAGCCTCTCCTCCTACCTCGCGGAGCGCGTCGTCCGGCAGCCGAACGTGACGATCCTGCTCGACTCGCGCGTCACCCGCCTGCACGGCGCCGACGCCCTCGAGTCGATCGAGGTCGAGAACTCGGCGACCGGCGCGCACGGGGCGCTGGCCACCTCCCACCTCTTCGTCTGCATAGGGGGCGAGCCGGATACGACGTGGGCGGCGGAGACCGCGATCGTCCGCGACTCCGGCGGCTACCTCGTGACGGGACCGGACCTCGCCGGCGAGCACGCGGCTCGCGACTGGCCGCTCGAGCGGGCGCCGTTCTACCTCGAGACGAGCGTCCCCGGCTCCTTCGCCGCGGGGGACGTGCGCCGCAGCTCGGTCAAGCGCGTCGCCTCCGCCGTCGGCGAGGGCGCGATGGCCGTCACCTTCGCCCACCGCCACCTGCAGGAGACCTCGTGAGCCGCCGGCTGCCGACGGTGCGCCACGGCGTCGGCTTCTGGATCGTCGCCGCGACCTTCCTGCTCGTGATGGCGTACTCCACAGTGCCGACTCCGCTCTACCCGCTCTACCAGCAGCTCGACGGCTTCCCGCCGTTCGTGATCACCGTCGTCTTCGCCGCCTACGCGGTCGGAGTGATCGTGAGCCTGTACCTCGCCGGTCACGTCAGCGACTGGCTCGGCCGCCGCCGAGTGCTGCTGATCGCGGTGCTCGTCTCGGCGGTCTCGGCCGTGCTCTTCTCGCTGACGACGGAGGTGCCGGGGCTGATCGTCGCCCGCTTCGTCAACGGCGTCAGCATCGGGATGCTCACCGCCACCGCGACCGCCCATCTGGGCGAGCTGCGCGCCCGCGCCCGGCCGGACGAGAACACGATCGTCGCCGCGTCGATCTCGGGCGCGGTGAACCTCGGCGGTCTCTCGCTGGGCCCGCTGCTCGGCGGGGTCTTCGCCGAGTTCCTGCCCGATCCGCTCCTCCTGCCGCACCAGGTGTTCCTGGTCGCGCTGCTCGTGGCGGGCCTCGCGCTGCTCCTCGTGCCCGAGACGGTCGACGTGCCGGAGACGGCGCCCGCCTACCGGCCGCAGCGGCTCTCGGTGCCGGCGGATACGCGCCGGGCGTTCCTGCTCGCGGCGTTCGGAGCGTTCTCGGCCTTCTCCGTCCTCGGCCTCTTCACCTCGCTCGCACCGACGTTCCTGGTGCAGACCTTCCAGGTGCGCGACCACCTGCTGGCCGGCGCGACGTCCTTCGCCGTGTTCGCCTCCGCGGCCCTCGGCCAGCTGCTGCTCGTGAAGGTGGGGACGCGCCTGCAGCTCTCGATCGCGGTGGCGGGCTGCGCGGTCGGGCTGGCGGCGGTCGCGGCCGGAGCGATCGCTCCGCAGCTGGGAGTGTTCCTCGCCGGGGCCGTCGTCTCGGGCTTCGGGGTGGGGCTGCTCTTCAAGGGCTCGATCGGCACGGCGGTCGCCCTCGCGGATCCCGCCCGCCGGGGCGAGACCCTGGCGGTGGTGTTCCTGGTCGCGTACACGGGGCTCGCGGTGCCCGCACTGGCGGCGGGAGCGGCGCTCAACCTCGTCGCCGCGACGACGGTGCTGACGGTGTTCGCGGCGCTCGTGCTGGCGGCGACCGCGACGGCCGGCGTGCTGCTGCGCGCCCGCAGCGCGGCGGCCGGGCGATGAGCGGCGGAGCGGGGCGGCGCTGCGGGGTGCGGGCCGGCGGCCGTCCAGGTGCCGGCCGCGTGCACCCCGGACGGCCGCCCGCCGCATCAGAAGTCCTCGCGCCGCTCCTGCTCGGCCTCGGCGGCCGGCTCGAGCGCGGCGAGATCCCCGAGCGCGAGGCGCAGCTGGCGCAGCAGCCACTCCTCGGTCAGCGCACCCGCGTCGAGCGCGTCCAGCCGGCGGAGGCGCTCGGCGGCCGACCCGGTGAGGTCGGCGGGCGTCCCGGCGCTCATGCGCCGTACCCCGCTCCGCGGAGCAGGCGGCGCAGGTCGACGAGCTGCTGCTCGTCCACGTCCTTGTGGTGCGGCCGGTGGAGGGTCTCGGTCGTCGAGCCGACCGTCACCGAGAAGGCGCCGTCGTGCTTCTCGTGGACGGTGCCGACGGCCTCGAGCAGCGTCAGCACGTCCGCCCAGAGGACGTTGTGGCTCGGCGAGTCCTCGAGCAGCCGCTCGAGGGTGTCTCGCTGGTTCGAGTGGAGGTGGCGGGTGTCGGTCATGAACGGCCCTTCGGTGTCTGCGCACGCGCCCCGGTGGCGGTGCTCGGCGTCGCGTCCGACGGTAGGCGCGCGGGTGGAGCCGGTGCGCGAGTCGGATGACTCGAAGAGCGGACGCCGCGGGGCGGCCCCGCGAGAGGTACGGTCCCCGCGAGAGGTGCGGCCGTGAATCCGGAGCCGGGCGACCGCCTCGACGAGGAGGACTCTCCCCGCACGCCCGCGCTGCCCGAGGCCGCCGTCTCCGCCGCGTCGCTCCCCGACCGGCCGGCCGCGTTCCTCAACGCCCTGCTGACCGAGCACTTCGTGCTGGAGTCGGCGCGCGGCATCACCGTGACGGAGTCGAGCAGCCGCGCCTCGCTCTACCTGACGATGCTCTCCAGCTCGCTCGTGGCCTTCGGCTTCCTCGCCCCGACCCGGTACGCGATGGGGTTCCTCGCGGTGATCATCCCGGTCGTCGTGCTGCTGGGGGTGTTCACCTACGAGCGGCTGGTGCAGACCTCGATGGAGGACATCGCCGCGCTGACCGCCATCCAGCGCATCCGCCGCTACTACGGGACCCTGCTGCCGGGCGCGGGCGCCTACTTCGCGGTGCCGCGCGGCCGCCACGCGCCGAACGAGCTGCTCGAGATCGGCCGGCGGCAGAGCTGGCGGGGCATCTTCTTCACGATGTCCTCGGCGATCGCGGTGGTCAACTCGATCGTGGCGGGCGCCGGAGTCGCGCTCGCGCTGACGCAGAGCGGCGCGGACGAGGTCCCCGCGATCGCGTGCGGGATGGCGGCCGCCGTCGTCCTCGCGGTGCTGCACGGGGTGTACCAGTTCCACCGCTACCGGCAGATGCGGCTGCGGATCGCCGAGGCGGAAGCGCTGGACGGGGTCGAGAGGGGGTGACGGGGCGGGGCCCGGCCGGCGGGCGGCGTCCTGAGCTGACGGGCGCACTTGAGGCGCCGCGTCGGCCGCCGGCTGGTCAGCTGGCTCCGACCTGCTCCCGCGACTGCTCCCGTGACTGATCAAGAGTTGTCGCACTCGACGCCCAGTGCGACAACTCCTGGACTCTCGTGGCGATCGCTCGTCGGCGGGCCGCCGCGAACATTCAGCAGTCGCCGTGGTCGGTCGCGAGCACGGCGACTTCTGGCTGCACGCCGCCTGCGGACGTGCGCAGGGAGCCGGCGGCCGGCGACTGTCCAGGAGTTGTCGCAGTCGATGCCGAGTGCGACAACTCCTGGACTCTCGCGAAAGTCCTGCGCTCTCGCGGAGGCGCGCGGCTCAGCCGCGCTCGGCGCGCTCGGCGCGCTCGGCGCGCTCGGCGAGGAGGTACTGCCAGTCGCGCGGCACGCGGTCCTTCGGCCCCGGGGTGGTCTGGCTCGCCGGGTGGCTCTGCGGGTCGGCCAGGGCGGGGCCGTCGGCGTAGTCGTCGGTCCGGTAGTCCCAGAACCAGTCCTCGCCGGGCTCGAAGCTGCGGATGACCGCGTGGCCGGTCGAGTGGTAGTGGGCCGTCGCGTGGCGGTTCAGCGAGTCGTCGCAGCAGCCGATGTGCCCGCAGAGCGCGCAGCGGCGCAGGTGCAGCCACCACGAGCCGGACTGCTCGCACTCGACGCAGCCGGGGCCGCTCGGCGGGACGGAGGGGTCGATCATCTGCTGCGACGTCATGCGCTCAGCATGCGCCTCCCGCGGCGGCAGGCACCAGGTCGGATGACTCGATCCTGCGGCTCCGTCACGCGCTCCGGGCGTCCTCGAGGCGGAGGAGCGCGTCGCGGAGCCCGGCCCGCGAGGTCACCCCGAGCTTGGGGAAGATCCGGTACAGGTGCCCGCTGACGGTGCGGGGCGAGACGAAGAGCTGCTGGGCGATCTGCTTGTTCGAGAGCCCCGCGGCGGCCAGCGAGACCACGCGCCGCTCCTGCTCGCTGAGGTCGGCGGCGACCGGCGCCTCCCCCGCTCCGCCCGCCGCCCGCAGCTCGTGCTGGGCGCGGGCGAGCCAGAGCTCGGCTCCCACCGCGGCGAACCCCGCAGCGGCCTGGCGGAACCGGGTGCGCGCCTCCAGCGGGCGCATCCGGCGGCGCAGCCACTCGCCGTGGCAGAGCTGGACGCGCGCCCGCTCGAACGGCCACTCCTCGGAGGCCGGGTCGAGGGAGCGCTCGAAGAGGGCGCCCGCGCCGCCGGTCGGATCGAGGACCGCGGTCGCCGCGAGGGCGAGCATCCGCCCGCGGGGAGCGAGGGGCCGCGCGGCGAGGTCCGCCGCGGCCGCCGCCAGCTCGGCGCAGTGCTCGGGCAGGCGGAGGCGCGAGGCGGCCTCGGCTGCGTCGAGGAGCTCCAGCGGATCGCCACCGGCGCGGGAGGAGGAGCGGGCGTGCGCCTCCTCGAAACGGCCGCCGCCGAGGTCGAGCGAGCACAGGGCGTGATCGGCGGCGCGCGCGACCGACGCCGCTCCGTGCCGCAGCGCCCAGGCCGTCGCGCGCTCGGCGCACTCGAGGGTGCGTGCGCGGTCGCCCTGCACGGCGTGGACCCGGGCTCGAGTCGCGTCGATCAGCGCGCGCACGGCGGGCAGGTCGTCGGCGCGGGCGGCGGCGCGGTCGAGGTCGGCCGAGGCGTCGTCGAGGCGACCGCCGTCGAGTGCGGCGGTGCCGCGGCGGAGGAGGGCGAGGGCGCCGGGCAGGCCGTCCGCCTCCTCCCCGCCGTCGAGGAGCCCGGCGAGGCGGTCGCGGCGCTCGTCCGAGACCTCGAGCAGCGACCAGGCGAGATGCAGCGCGACCGTCTTCCACGGGTCGCCCGTGACCGCGGAGTCCTCGGCGAGCCGCAGGCGGCGCTCCCACTCCTCGTCCGGGACCGGCCGCACGCAGGCCTCCACGAGGCGCAGGACGGGATCGAGGGGGTGCTCCTCGCCGACGGCGAGCGCCTCCTGCCACCACGCGGGATCGCCGCGGAGCATGCAGGCGATGTGGAGGACGGTCGCCAGCAGGTCGACGGCGGCGTCGTGAGGGGCTGCGTGGTCGGCGGGGATGCTGCTGGCGTCGTCGTTGGAGGCGCCGGTCTCGGCGGGAGAGGCACCACCGACAGACGAGGCACCACCGACTCCCGAGCCCCCACGCCCCACCCGAGCGCCGAGCCCCCGGAGGGCCGCGCGGCGGACCCCGCCCACGTCCCCCGTGCGGAGCAGCGCATCGGCCAGCCGCGCCGCCTCGACGCCGGCCCCGGGAACCCCGCCGTCCTCCCGCGAGCGCTCGACCACCCGCTCGAGGGCCGCCGCGTCGCCGGTGAAGGCCGCGACGGCGGCCGCGCGCGCCTCGAGCTCCTCCCGCAGAGCAGCACCGCGCGCACTCGAGCGCGCCTCGGCGAGGAGGAGCAGCGCCTCCTGCGGCCGACCCGCGCGGAGTCGCTCCTCCGCCGCGTCCCTCAGCAGCCACGCCCGCTCCTCCGGCCCGGCCGCGTCGTCCGCCGCGAGCAGCAGGCGGAGGTGCGGGGCCGACTCCGGGCGCTCGGCGAGCCGCCTCCGTGCCGCCCGCAGCGCTCGGGGCGACGCCGTCGAGAGCACCACCGCGCGGACCACCGGGTCGCGGAACGCACGGCCGCCCGCCGTCAGGATCCCCGCCTGCACCAGGGCGCGGTCCCCGTCTCCGGGGGCCGACCCGATGCTCTCCGAGAACTCGGCGCCCGCCACCGCAGCGACCAGGAGCGCCTCCCGGCACTCCTCCGACAGCGGAGCCAGCAGGTCGAGCACCCTGGTCTCGGCCTGCTCGAGCCGCGGGTAGACCGGGAAGGGCGAGGGAGCGTCCTCGTCGGCCCAGGCCCGCCCGAGGACGTCGAGGAGCAGCGGATTCCCCTCCGCGACCCGCAGCAGGCGCGCCTCGACGGCGAGCGACCGCCGGCCGCCGTGGGCGCGCAGGAAGCCGCAGGCCGCCTCCGCGTCGAGGGGCTCGGTGCGACGGTGCCGGAGGCCCTCCCAGCCGGCGAGGACGCGCCGGTCGCCGGTGGCGAGGAGGCAGGCGGCGCCGACCTCGTCGACCAGCCGGGTCACCAGGGCCTGGAGGGTCTCGCGGGCGGCGACGTCGAACCGCTCCCAGTCGTCGACGACGATCAGGAAGCCGGGGTCGCAGGGCGAGGCGGAGGAGTCGCGCACCCGCTGCAGACGGCCGATCAGCGTGGCGAACAGTGCGAGCGAGGACGCGCCGATCACGGCGTCGCCCCGGTCCGGCCGCACCTCCACGACCTCGCAGCCGGCGGCGCGAGCGGTGGCCGCGGCGGAGCGCAGCATGTGCGTCCGGCCCGAGCCGATCCCGCCCTCGACCACCAGGAGCCGCTCCCGCGCGGGCGACGCCGAGCTCAGCATCCGGACCACCACGTCCTCGGGTGCGCTCGGGTGCGCGGGCGGCGAGGAGAGTGCACTGATCGTCATCGCGACTCCTGAGGGACGGGTTCCGAGGACCCCATGCTGACCGCCGGGCGCGGACGCGCTCTCCTCCCTCTGTCGGAACCCTCCGGAGCGCTCCCTCTGTCGAACCGTCCCGAGCGCCCGGCCCCCGGTCGGCGCCGGGCAGGAGGCACAGCAGGGCAGTGGGCCCCGCGAGCGCCCGACGGTACTCTGTGTCCCACCGGACGACCGGTACGGCCCCACCCCCGCACGACCGCCGCTCGACCCGGCGGGTGATCCGATGGAGTCGCACGATGAGCTCTCGCAGCCCCCTCGCGGAGTTCCTCCGCGCTCGCCGCGCGGCGCTGCGGCCGGAGCAGGTCGGCGTGCCGACCGCGGGCACCCGGCGGCGGGTGTCGGGCCTGCGCCGCGAGGAGGTCGCCGACCGCGCCCGGATCAGCCGCGACTACTACCTCCGCGTCGAGCAGGGGCACGCGGTCGCCCCGTCCGACCAGGTGCTGAACGCCCTCGCCGAGGCGCTCGCCTTCGACGAGTTCGAGCGCGCCTACCTCTTCCGGCTGGCCCGGCTGCGCCCCGGCCCGCACGGTCCCGACTCTCCTCCGCCGGGCCAGGGCGTGGAGTCGCTGCTCGCGCACTGGCCGAGGACCCCGGCGTACGCGTTCGACCGCAACCTCGACGTCCTCGGCGCGAACGACCTGATGAGCCGTCTCGCCCCCGACAAGGGCGTGCCCGGCGCCAACATGCTGCTCTCCACCTCCCGCGGCTATGCGCGCGCCGTGGCGGACGGCGACCCGCCGGACCAGCTGCAGGCGTGGGGCCAGGTCTTCCGCGAGCTGATCGCCGCGCTGCGGTTCTACAGCGTCCCCGACGATCCGCGGCTGCACGAGATCGTCGGCGAGTGCTCGGTCGAGAATCCGCTGTTCCGGTCGATCTGGGCCGAGTACCAGGTCCGCCCCTTCACCCACCGGTGGATCCGCGTCCACGTCGAGCCGTTCGGCTGGCTCGACCTCGAGATGCAGACCCTGGAGCTCGCCGGCGCTCCGGGCCGGTACGTCGTGACCTACCTCGCGGCAGCGGGGACTCCGGCGGCCGCGGCCGTCGACGTCCTCGCCTCGCTGCGGCCCGCTCCGGAGGCGGGCACCGCGCTGGCCGCCCCGGCCGGCGCCTGATCAGCGGCGGTGAGCCGGGCGAGATCCTCGCGACCCGCCGCGTCACCCGCCTCGAACAGGAGCAGGAGGCGAGCGCCGTCCCGGACCAGCCGGTAGTCCATCGGAACGGAGCCGACCGCGGTGTCGAGGAACACGACCGACCCGCGTGCGTCGGCCTCCGCCCCGGCCGCCCACGAGTCCGCGAACCGGGGGCTCCTCGCCGAGAGCTCCCCGACGACCGTCAGGAACTCCCGGTCCCCCCGGTGCCGCTCGAGCGAGTCGCGGAGCATCGCCGCGACCTGGTCGGCGGCGGAGCCCCAGCAGGGCAGGTCCTCGACCTCGGACGAGTCCAGGAAGGTGAAGCGGGCGATGCTCACTCCCGGGGCGAAGGCGGGCGAGAGCGCCCGCGCGAGCGGAGTCGCGCTCAGCACGCGCAGGTGCCGGTCCAGCAGCACCGCCGCCCTCCCCGCCCACGGCAGGAGCGCCGCCTCGTGATCCTCCGCCATGTCCCCGTCCCCTCCGCGCGTCCCTCCCTCAGCGCAGCGGAGTGATCCCCTGCGTCCCGAGCGGGAAGGTCGCCAGCACCTCCTCCGGGATGTTCAGGTGCTGCGCGACCAGCGACGGCGGCAGGTGGCTCAGCCACTGGGCGAGCGACACCTCCTCGTAGCGGGAGCTCTTGAACGTCTCGATGTAGACGAGCGTGTCGTCGCCGGTGTTCTCCACGTAGTGGCCGAAGTTGCGGCGCACGACGCCCACGTCTCCGGCGTGGAAGTCGGTCGTGTTGGCGTGCGGGCCGGTGTTGAAGACGGTCATCCGAGCGGATCCGCGGAGGTAGTACTGCCACTCGTCGGCGTTGGGGTGCCAGTGCAGCTCGCGCATCGAGCCGGGCTCGACGGTCGTCAGCGCGGCCGAGACCGTGCGCGAGGCCGGGAAGTTCGTGCTGTCGGCGATCTGGATCCGGCCGCCGCTGTTCTGGTACGCGGGCTCGGAGCGGGAGAGCCGGAAGATCACCGCCTCGTCGCCGTCCTGCACCCCGGCCGCGGCCCGGTCGGCCTGGAGGTCGCCGGGCACGTCGCCCGGGAAGATCCAGAGGTCGTGCAGCGGGATGTCGCGGAAGACCTCCTGCGCGACGCCGAAGTTCTTCGCCAGCACGTCCGGCGGCGTGTGCGCGAACCAGTCGGTGAGCAGGAGCGTGTTGCTCTCGGACTGCTCGCCGTCGTCGAACGCGAGCACGAACTCCGCCCCGTCCGGGCCGAGGCCCTGCAGGGAGTGCGGCAGGCCGGGCGGGAAGTACCAGAGGTCCCCCTCCTGCACGTCGTCGACACTGGGCCGGCCGGTGCGGCTGAGCGTGGTGATGCGGCAGTTCCCCTTGGTCATCAGCGCCCACTCGGCGCTCTGGTGCCAGTGCAGCTCGCGGATCCCGCCGGCCTCGAGGTACATGTTCACGCCGGCGATCTCGTTCGAGATCGCGAAGTCGGCCTGCGTGAGCTCGCGCGCCCAGCCTCCCCGCTGCACCCGCCGCGGCGAGATGTTGAAGGAGGACCAGAAGAACGGCTGCGTGCTGATGTCCGTCGCGGGCGCGGCGATCTGGTTCGGGAACAGTCCCTCCAGGACGCGGTTCTGCGGGCCGGTCATCGTGTTCGCCGAGGGATCGCCCTCGGTGTTCACGATCCCCTCCTGGGGGAGGTCCGGGTCTCCGAAACCGGGGGTCTCGTGGTGCGGAGCGGTGCTGTCGTCGGGTTCCACGGCGTTCTCCCTGCTGATCGTCCTGCGCGCCTGCGCTGCTCCGATCCCACCGCTCCGGCCCGGGCGGCACCACGGTCATCCGACTCGATCCGCGCCCCGACGACCGGCCCGGGTCAGCCGCCCAGGCCCTCGAGCACGTCCCGCGAGGGCACGAAGTAGACCCCGCCGGTCGTCGCGGTCGAGAAGTCGAGGAGGCGGTCGTGCCGGCCCGCGGGCACGCCGACGAACATCCGCGTCAGCATCGTCTCGATCACCGACAGGTCGGCGGCCAGGCCGAGGAAGTACGTGCCGAACTCGCCCCTGCCGGGCCGGCCGAAGGGCATGTTGTCGCGGAGGATGTCGTGCTCGGTCCCGCCGGCGTCGACCACGGTCGCGAGCCCCTTGTGCGAGAGCTGCGCCGGATCGTCCTCGCGCTCGACGTTGTCGGCCTTGCTCCGGCCGATGACCCGCTCCTGCTGCTCGGTGGTGAGCGCGTGCCAGGCCGTCAGGTCGTGCAGGTACTTCTGCACGACCAGGTAGCTGCCGCCCGCGAACGCCGCGTCCTCCGCGCCGATCAGCGCGACGCGGGGCAGCGCCTCCCCGGTCGGGTTCTCGGTGCCGTCGACGAATCCCAGCAGGTCGCGGTTGTCGAAGTAGCGGAAGCCGACCACCTCGTCGCGGACGACGACGTCCTCGCCGAGCGCGTCGAGCAGGAGGCGCTCGAACTCGAAGCAGGCGTCGTCCCGCTCCGCCCGGATGTGGAACAGGAGGTCGGTCTGCGTCGAGACGGCCGTGTGCGCCGCGCCGACCACCTCCCGGAACGGGTGCAGCTGCGCGGGGCGCCCCTCCCCGCCGAAGCGGTCCCACGCGTCGCTCCCGATCCCGACCAGGCAGGAGAGGCGCAGGCCCAGGTCGCGGAAGCCGACCGCGCGGAGGATCCCGCCCACGTCGGCGACGACGTCCCGCACGCGGTCCGCGGCGTCCTGCCCGCCGACGATGTCGAGCGAGAGGAAGACGGCGGACCGGCTGAGCGGAGCGACGACCGCCTGCGGCTCGATGGGGACACGGTCCTCGACGGTCACCGGAGCACCGCCGGCCGGGGCGTCGTCGGCAGGGGCGTCGGCAGCGCCGTCGTCGTGGGCGTCGTCGTGGGCATCGCGACCTCCGATCCGCGCGCCGCGGGAGGGCGCGTCCGCCGCGATCCTGTCAGCGCCCGCGGTGCCGGTCACGAGTCATCCGACCCCACTCGGCGAGCGCGGCCGGCGGCCTCGGCACCTCCCAAGCGACCAGGTCTGGACGATCGTCGGAACATCTCCCCGCGCTCTTCAGGGAGCGCTCCCACGCCCCTATCGTGGAGCCGCTCCCCACCCTCATCCGGGGAGGCACCACCTTGGACACGACCCGGGCCGGGCTCGGGATCGACACGAGCACGGAGGTTCGAAGATGCCGTTTGTGACCACGGACGACGACGTCGAGATCTACTACAAGGACTGGGGCAGCACCGACGCGCAGCCCATCGTCTTCCACCACGGCTGGCCGCTGTCGTCCGACGACTGGGACGCGCAGATGCTGTTCTTCCACGCGCACGGCTACCGCGTCATCGCGACCGACCGCCGCGGGCACGGACGCTCGACCCAGGTCGGCACCGGACACGACATGGACCACTACGCCAGCGACGTGAACGCGGTCGTCGAGCACCTCGACCTGCGGAACGCGATCCACATCGGCCACTCCACCGGAGGCGGCCAGGCCGCGCGCTACGTCGCGAAGTACGGCGAGCCCCAGGGCCGCGTGGCCAAGGCCGTCCTCGTCTCGTCGGTCCCGCCGCTGATGGTGCAGACCGAGGCGAACCCCGAGGGCACGCCGATCTCGGTGTTCGACGGCTTCCGCGACGCTCTCGCGGCGAACCGCGCCGAGTTCTACCAGGCCGTGGCCTCCGGGCCCTTCTACGGCTTCAACCGCGAGGGGGTCGAGCTCTCGCAGCCCGTGGTCGACAACTGGTGGCGCCAGGGCATGACCGGATCCGCGCTCGCGCACTACGAGGGCATCAAGGCCTTCTCGGAGACGGACCAGACCGAGGACCTGAAGGCGATCACCGTCCCCGTCCTCGTCACCCAGGGCGACGACGACCAGGTCGTCCCCTACAAGGACGCCGCGCTCAAGCAGCACGAGCTGCTGCAGAACTCGACGCTCAAGATCTACGAGGGCTACCCGCACGGCATGCTGACCGTCCACGCGGACGTCATCAACCCCGACCTGCTGGCCTTCATCCAGGAGTAGCGCGGCACGCTCGCAGGCGCGTCCCGGCCGTTCCGGGGCGCGCCTGCGCGTCTGCGCTCGAACGAGGGCCGGGTGCCCCTGCGAGCGGAGTCCGGCCTCAGGCGTCGGCGCCCGCGTCCCTGCCGAGCACCGCGGCGAGCTCGCCCCGCCCGCCGATCCCGAGCTTGCGGTACGCCGCGTACAGGTGCGCGCCGACCGTGCGCGGCGAGAGGAACAGGTTCTGCGCGATCGCGCGGTTCGACAGCCCCGTGCTCGCGAGAGCGCAGATGCGCAGCTCCTGCGGGGTCAGCGTGGCCGCGGCCGGCGACGGCGCATCCGCGATCCTCCCTCCGGCGGCCCGGAGCGCGTCACGGGCCCGATCGGCCCAGGCGTGGATCGGCAGCTCCTCGAGCATCGCCAGCGACTCGCGGAGGAGGGGCCGCGCCTCCGCCGCCTGACCGGCCCGGCGCAGCCCGTCGCCCACGAGCAGCAGCGCCCGCGCCCGCACGTACGGGAGCGGCGGCGGAGTCCGGCGGAGCAGCCCGGCCGCGGCGTCCGGCGCTCCGTCGGCGAGCGCCACGGCGATCTGCGCGTACCGGAGGGCCGCCTCGATCATCGGCTGGTGCCAGCGCTCGAAGAGCGATTCCAGCCTCGCGGCGTGCAGGCGCACGACTCCGACGTCCCCGATCGCGAGAGCCGCGTCGACGAGATCGGGCGTGGTCAGGATCGCGAAGCCGGGGTTCAGGGAGTCGTCGTCCGTGTCGAGGAGGGGCAGGAGCTCCGGCACGGCGTCGCCCGGTCGAGACTCGAGGACCGCCACCGCCGCTCGCGATCCGCGGAGCGTCGCCCGCATCACGCTCGAGCAGAGGACGGCCGCGCCGATCGCGCTGCCCGCGCTGATCGCCTCGGGATCGGGCGCGACGCCCTCCATCGCGTCGAACCAGGCCAGGCAGGCCCGGGACGCGGTCTCGAAGCCGACGTCCCCCAGGTCGCTCCCGAGGACGAGCGCCTCCTCGGCGAAGGAGCGGGCGCGCGAGATGCGGCCGGCGAGCGACGTGGTCATCGAGGCGGCGAGGAGCGCCTGCGGGAGGATCCGGATGTCGCCGCGCGCGCGCAGCCCTGTGATCGCCGCCTCCAGGAGCTCCCGGGCGACCTCGACCTCGCCCGCCGTGTTCAGCGCGTAGCCGAGCCACCACGCCTCCTCCGGACCGCTCGCCCCGCCGGCCGCCGCGAGCGCCCGGCGGACGACCTCGTCGCCGCGGGCGATCGGCTCGGTGACCGCCGCGAGCAGGACGGCGCGCGGGTCGGAGTCGTCGAGGGCGAGCGCGCGCACCGCCTGGATCATCGGCTCCCCCGGCGACGCCTCGCGGTTGTGGTCCCAGGCTATGGCGGCGAGGTGCAGGAGCGCGGCGGTCGCGGCGTCGACGGCTCCGTGGCTCTGCAGCGCCGTCACTGCGGCGAGCGCGGGCGAGAGGTCTCCCCGCGAGAGGGCCGTGCGCCCGGTCGGCAGCGTCTCGCGCGTCCAGGCGGCGCGGGCGGTGAGCACCGGATCGACGGTCTCGCCCGCCGCGCGGTGCACGAGCAGCGCCGCCTCCGCGGTCCGGCCGGCGAGTCCGGAGTACTCGGCCGCGTCGATCAGGCGCGAGACGCGCAGCGGCCCCGCGGGGGTCAGCTCCGCCGCCCGCTCCATCGCCTGAGCCGCCAGGACGACGTCGCCCGTCGCCAGGCCGGACGCCGCGAGACCGGCGAGCTCCTCGCCGACCGGCCCGTCCGAGCCCGTCGCGAGCTCCGACCGCCACCAGAGCGTCCGGCTCGGGTCGTCGCGGTGCTCCTGGACGAGCGTGCGGAGCACGGCCGCGCGCTCGGAGGGGCGGCTCACGCTCGTCACCGCGGACTGCACGAGAGGGTGCCGGAAGCGGAGTCCGCTCCCCGGCGTCCAGCTGAGCAGCGACGCGGCGACGGCCCTGTCGATCCAGGAGGGGTCGGGGTGGCGGCCGATCGCCAGGTTCGCCAGCCGGCTCGCCTCCTCCGCCGTCGCGACGTCGCCCAGCGCCACGGCCAGCACGGCGAGCCGCGAGGGCTGGTCGAGCTCGGCGAAGCGCTCGGCGAAGGCCGATTCGAGGCGTCCGGTCACCGCGCGGTCCTCCGCCTCGTCGGCCGACGGGTCGCGCCCGGTCAGCTCCACCAGGGCGAGCGGATTCCCGCGGGCGAGGTCGAGCAGAGCGCGCCGGGCGGCGCCGCGAGGAGGATGCGGGAGCGTGTCGAGGAGAGCGGCCGAGTCGGCGGCCGACAGCGGCCCGAGGTGGAGGTGCTCGAGGCCGGAGTCCTCCTCGGGCCGGTCCCTCGTGGTCATCACGACGACGACGCGGTCCTCGCCGATGCGCCGGGCGAGCATCCGCAGCGCCCACGCCGACTCCGGGTCGATCCGGTGCAGGTCCTCGACGACGACCAGCAGGGGCCGATCGGCGGCGGCGTCGCTCAGGAGGGTCAGGGCCGAGAGGCCGGCCAGGAGCGGCGTCGGCTGCACTCCGTCCGCCAGGTGGAAGGCCACGCGGAGCGCGTCCTGCTGCGGCAGGGGCAGGCCGTCGAGGCCCGGGCGGAGCGGGTGCAGGAGGAGCTGCAGCGCCGCGTACTGGTCGCCCGACTCCGCTGCGGAGCCCGCGGTGCGCAGCACCCGCACATCGCGTGCGCGGGCGTAGGCGACGACCTCCTCGACCAGGGTGGTCTTGCCGACCCCGGCGTCCCCGTCGATGACGAGCGCCGACCCGTGGGCGGCGATGCCGTCGACCATCAGACGGAGCCGCGCGAGCTCCGATCCCCGACCGACGACGAGCGCGTCCCGCTTCACGCGTCGAGTATCGCACCCTCGCGCAGACACTCCTCGACCCGGTGGCGGGCCCGGATGAAATCGATCGCGGCGGCCGCGGCGCTGCCGGGGGCGCCGAAGAAGGAGGTCAGGAAGTGGTCGCCTCCGTGCACCTCCAGGGTCTGCCAGCGGAAGGCGATGAAGCCGAAGGGGTCGACGCGCACCGGCGACGAGCCCTCGCGGAGCGGATACGCCTCCTGGCTCGCCCAGACGCGGCGGAACACCCGCGAGCGGCCTCCGAGCGAGGCGACCAGGACCCGCAGACGCGGGTCCGCCGGGTCGGAGTGGAAGCGGAGGGCGGCCGTCATCACGGCGATCGTGCGGTCCCAGTCCTCGTGCCGCTCGGCGTCGGTCTCGAGCGCCGCGGCGTCGACGACGGCCTCGATCATGTTGGTCCCCTGCTCGCAGGCCAGGGGGAGGAGCAGGCGGCCGAGCTCGTTCACGGCGACGAGGTCCAGGTAGCGGTCGACCACGTAGGCGGGCGTCGTGGTCCAGGACGAGACCATGCTCGTCAGGCTGCCGACCTGCGCCGGGGTCGGCCCGGCCTGTGCCCAGCCCGGTGAGCGGCGCGGCGCGGCGTGTCCGCCGAGCCGGAAGAGGTAGTCGCGCCCGTCCGCGTCGAGGCGGAACGCCCGGGCCAGGGCGTCCAGGACCTGCGCCGAGGGGCGGCGGTCCTTGCCCTGCTCGAGCCGCAGGTAGTAGTCCGGGCTGATCCCCGCGAGCACGGCGACCTCCTGGCGGCGCAGCCCGCTGACGCGGCGCCTGCCGTCGGCGCCCAGGCCGACCTCGTCAGGGCGCAGCCGGTCGCGGTGCCCCCGGAGGTAGGCGCCGAGCCGTGCGGTGTCCGTGTCCACGATCCCGCCCTTCTCTCCCTTCGAGGCTAGGGAGGAGGCGGGCCCGGCTCCACGCGACGCCGACCTAGATCCGCGGCGGGGTGCGGAGGTGCGCGGCGGGGTGCGGAGGAGCGCACCGGCACTCGGCGCACCCCTCCGCGGTCAGGCGACTCCGCGGTCAGCTCAGCTCCGCCGCGGCGTCGGCGATGACCCGCGCGACCTCCTCCGGGTGCGAGCGCATCACCAGGTGCGGCGCGTCGAGCTCGACGACCGAGCGCACGCCCGCCCGCCGGTAGCCGAACCGCTCGACGTCCGGATTGATCGTCCGGTCCGCGGCGGCGACGACGCCCCAGCTCGGCCGGGTCCGCCAGGCGGCGACGGGAGCGGCCTCGCCGAAGGCCAGAGCGGCGAGCGGGCGCTGGCCGACCGCGAGCACGGCCGCCTCGGCCGGATCGATCCCGGCCGCGAGCACCTCCGGGAACGCCGACACCGCGACCGACACGTCCGTGCCCGGCTCCGCTCCGTCGATCGGGAACGGGGTGTAGACGAGGTTCGCCGGGAGGTCGGAGTCGGGGAAGGCGCCCTGCAGCTGCCCGAGGCTCTCCCCCTCCTCGAGCGCGTAGGCCGCGAGGTAGACGAGGCCGACCACGTTCCCGGCGGCGCCCGCCACCGTGATCACGGCGCCGCCGTAGGAGTGGCCCGCCAGCAGGACCGGCCCGTCGAGCTGCTCCACGAAGGAGCGGAGGTACTCCGCGTCGCCCAGCAGGCTGCGGTTCGGCACTGCAGGGACGCGCACGGCGTGGCCGGCGTCGAGCAGGATCCGCGTGACCGGGGCGAAGCTCGCGGCGTCGGCGAACGCTCCGTGGACGAGGACGATGGTGGGTGCGGGCATGGGCTGTCCTTCCGGTCGGGCTGCGGTCCGGCAGCCGGCTGCGCAGCCGATCCGGACCCGGGCCGAACCTAGGACGGCGGACGGCGCGCGTCGTGACCCCGCGACTCCCCTGCCGACCGGGCGGCCGCCTGTCGCCCGCCCGAGGACACGCTCCAGCGCTCGTCCCGCCCGCTCACGGCGGGCCCGGCCCGCTGCAGCGTCCGCGTCCTGGTCCCGGCGGGGTCACCCTTCGACGGCTGGACCGCCCGGGATCGCGGCGCGGTCGGCCGGCGGCCTCTCCGGCCGGATCGCCGGCGACAGCGGCGGATCGGCACGCGGACTCCTGCGGCCCGAGACCCGGGCCGCGGCGCGTCAGCTCGCGAACTCCTCCGGCCAGCCCAGCGCGGCCAGCGACCGGCGCACGCGCTCGATGTCCTCCTCCGAGGGCAGCTCCGAGGTCACTCCGGCGATCGCGGTGCCGACGTCCGCGCGGGAGGCGGGCGCGTCGGCGGCGAGACCGGCGGCCACCTCGGCCACCTCCTCGTCGCTCAGACGGCGGCGGAGGAGCGCCAGCAGCGGCACGAAGTCCTGCTCGGGCAGCCCGGCCGGATAGCCGGCGCGCAGCCAGCGGACGATGCGCGCGACCAGGCCCTCGCGGGTGTCCGGCTCGGCCAGCGACTCCGGGCCCGCCAGCGGCCAGCCCGCGCTCGCGAGCCGCGAGGAGACGCGGGCGACGTCCTCGGGCATCGCCGGTCCGAGCAGCAGCTGCTCGATCCGCTCGCGCACCACGGCCCGTGAGACGACCGTCTCGGCCCGCTCCGACTCCGACAGGAGCCGCGCGACGACCTGCTCGACCTCGTCCGTCGTGAGGCTGCGGCGCAGCAGGCCCAGCAGCGGCAGGTAGTCCTGCTCCGGCACGCCCGACGGGTAGCCCGCGCGCAGCCAGCCGACCACGCGGGCGACGATCCCCTCCCGCGCCGCGATCGGATCGGTCGAGGCCATGCTCAGCCCTTGGGCACGAAGGTCGGGATCACGTGCTCGAAGCTCACCGACTGGCCGAGGCCCGTCGCGATGATGACGCTCAGGCCGATCACGACGGAGCCGACGACGAGGGCGAAGCAGAGCACGCCGATCCCGCGCAGCACCGGGGCGGGCAGACCGCTCCGGACCGCGCGGGCGTCGGACCCGCCCGAGGCGGGAGCACCGGCGGCGACGGCGAAGGAGCGGACGCCGACGGCGAAGAGCACGGGCAGGCCTGCTCCGAGGAGCACGGCGACGAGGGCCACCTGGCCGGCGGCGGAGAGGAAGAGGGAGAGCACGGTGCGGATCCTTTCGCTCAGACGCCGGCGGTCTCGGGCGCGGGGCGTGCCGCCGCGTCCTGCCACTCGTCGTTGACGTTGTGCGCGCCGATGCTGTCGCGGCGCGAGCGGATGTAGATGAGGGAGGCGACGGCGACGAGGATCGCGGCCATCAGGAGGCCGCCGGCCGCGCCTCCGACGAGGTGGCCGATCCACCACATCACGGCGCCGACGAGGGCGGCGGCCGGGAGCGTGATGACCCAGGCGATCACCATGCGCAGCGCCACGCGCCAGCGCACCTGCGCTCCGGGGCGGCCGACTCCGGAGCCGAGGATCGAGCCGGTCGCGACGTGGGTGGTCGAGAGGGCGAAGCCGAGGTGGCTGGAGGCGAGGATGACCGCGGCGGAGGCGCTCTCGGCGGCCATGCCCTGCGGGGTGTCGATCTCGACGAGGCCCTTGCCGACGGTGCGGATGATCCGCCAGCCGCCGATGTAGGTGCCGAGCGAGATGGCCAGCGCGCAGCTGAGCTTGACCCAGAAGGGGACCGACTCGGTGTCGCTCCAGCCGCCGGCCGCGATCAGCGCGAGCGTGATCACTCCCATGGTCTTCTGCGCGTCGTTGGTGCCGTGCGCGAGCGAGACGAGGGAGGCGCTGCCGATCTGACCGAAGCGGAAGCCGCGGTGGAGGCTCTTCTCGGCGAGGTTGCCGATCACCCGGAAGACGAGCCAGGTGCCGATCGCCGCGACCGCTCCGGCGAGCACGGGCGACATCAGCGCCGGGAGGATCACCTTGCCGACGACGCCGTCGAGCTTCGTGCCGTCGCCTGCCCAGTTGACGCCGTTGAGGCCGAGGCCCGCGAGAGCGGAGCCGATCAGGCCGCCGAAGAGGGCGTGCGACGAGCTCGAGGGCAGGCCGAGCAGCCAGGTCAGCAGGTTCCAGACGATGCCGCCGATGAGGCCGGCCAGCACGATCAGCAGCAGAGCCGAACCGCCGTCCTCGAGCAGCGCCGGATCGGGTGCGCCCGAGGAGTCCTGGATCTTCACGACCGCGTTGGTGACGGTCAGCGCCACCTCGATGCTGAGGAACGCACCGACGAGGTTCAGCGACGCCGAGAGGGCGACGGCGGTGCGGGGCTTCAGGGCACCGGTCGCGATGGACGTGGCCATCGCGTTCGCCGTGTCATGGAAGCCGTTGGTGAAGTCGAAGGCGAGGGCCGTGACGACGACGAGCGCGAGCAGGATGAAGGGATCCACGCAGACATGATGCTCCCGCGGCGGGAGGCGTTCCGGCGTGGTCGCGAGGCTTCACCTGCTGTTCACCTCGCGGGGCACGCCCGCCCGAGTACCCTGTGCGGATTCTCAGGCGGGCGGCGCATCGGTGGGTGCGATTCACCTGAGTCCGCACCGGCATGCGGCGCTCAGACGGGTGCGCTCAGGAGGCCGAGCGCGGCATCGGCGGGGTGAGGTCCGGGGTGTGCGCGGGGTCGGAGTCGGGGGCCGGCTCCTGCTGGGCGGCGGACTCGGCCGCGGCACCGGTGTCCTCGGCGGACTCCTGATCCTCGGCGGGCTCCTGCGAGCCGGGCAGCGGCGGGGTGAGGTCGAGGGCGCCGACCGCCGGCTCGGCGGCGTGCTTCGGCGTGGTCGGGCGGTTCTCGGCCGCGGCCGCCTTCTTCGCCGCCTTCTCCTGGGTCCGCTTGAGCTTCTCGGTCTGCTCGGCCAGCTTGCGGGCCTTCTTGCGCAGCTTCTTGCTGGAGTCGCGGACCGCCTCGTGCGCCGCGCGCACCGACTTCTCGGCCTTCTTCAGCGCCTTCTTCGCGCGCTTCTGCGCCGCCTTGTCGCGTGCGTCCTTGTCGTTGCCGGTCCCGGCCATGTCCGCTCCTCCGCTCGTCGACCGCTCCGGCCGACTCCCCCACGCTACCGAGCGGCACCCGCCCCGCGAACCCGCTGGCGAGCGCGCCCGGGCCGCGCTAGGCGCGCGGGCGGCGGCCGTTCTGCGCCCGTGCCGTCCCGCCTCCCCTTCCCCCTGGTCGCCGCCTCTCCTCCTTTCTCCTCGGCTCTCGCTTCAGCCCTGCGGTGCCATTCGCGGCTGGGAGTCGCGGGCGAGTCGACCCCGCGACGGGCGCGGGTTCGGCAGGCTGGGGGCATGGTCTTCCAGCACGATCCCGGCGGCTACCAGGGCCGCGCCGGTCTCCGGCGTCCCGTGCGCGGGCCCAGGCGCGACAAGTGGATGTGGTGGCGCCTGGGCTCCGGAGTCGCGGCGACGGTCGCCGGTGTGATCGCCCTGCTCGTCTTCACCGCCGACCGCTGAGCACGCCCACCGGCGGCCCGGCGCACCCCCGCCGCTCCGGATCGAGAGCCGATCGATGCGCTCAACCGCTTGACTCCGGAGGTTTCTCTCAGGTCGGATCCGGCGGAACGCGGGTAGTTTGGAGGGTCGCATCGGCTCAGCCGTGCGATCAGCCCCACTGCCCCACCCGGCGCTCGCCTCCCCCCTCGAGCGTCGGCAGACCTGGAACCTCCTCTGCATGCACCGTTCGTCACGCGCCTCGACTCCCACCCCCGCAGGAGCCGAGACCGGCAGTCCGTCCGCCCTCCCGACCCGTCGCTCGCTCCGTGAGCAGGAGTCCCGCAGCCGCCGCACCTCCCGCGGCCCGTCGCGCCCCCGCGTCTCCGCCGTCGCCGCGATGACCCTCGTGGCCGGCATCGCGATCACCTCGACGATGCCCGCATTCGCCGTGGGCGGCACCGCCGACTCCGAGCTGACCCGCGACACGGCCACCGCCGTCGCCGCGGCCCGCCCGCAGAGCTTCGTGGCGGCCGGAGTCGTGCAGCAGAGCGTCACCCGCGACGCCTTCGCCGCCGAGGCCAAGCCCGAGGTCCTCGTCCCCACCGCGTCCCTCGACGCGATCACCGCCACCTCCGGCGAGTCGACCGCGGCCGCCGCGGGAGCGTCCGGAGCGTGGGTCGTCCCGATCTCCGGCCACATCAGCAGCAGCTACGGCCCCCGCCCCGACGCGCCGGTCGCCGGCGTGAACCTGTTCCACAAGGGCACTGATCTCGCCGGCGCCTGCGGCACGCCCGTCCTCGCGGCCTCCAGCGGCACCGTCGAGGAGGCGTCGTACCAGGGCAGCTACGGCAACTGGATCCTGCTCGACAACGGCGGCGGCATCGAGACCGGCTACGCCCACAACAGCGAGCTGATGGTGTCGGTCGGCGAGACCGTCACCGTCGGCCAGGTCATCGCGCTGCGCGGCTCGACCGGCGCCTCGACCGGCTGCCACCTGCACTTCGAGACGCGGGTCGACGGCGAGGCGGTCGACGCCGTGCCGTTCATGGCCGAGCTCGGCGTCCCGATCGGCTGACGCCCCGGGCGACTCGAGAACCCGGACGTCGCGGTGGCCGCTCTCGACCACCGCGACTTCTGCGTTCTCGGAGGGCGCGGACCGGCGTCAGGGCCCGGGGACCGTTCGCGCCCCGGTCGAGACGGCGGCCGACCAGTGCGCGTCGTCCGGCACCGTCGTCACCCTGATCTCGGCGTCCTGCTCGACGGCGATCTGCATGGTGCCCGTGTTGCCGCCTCCCGTGCCGGTGCGGGTCGTGCTCGGGCTGTAGACGCACGACGATCCGCTCGTCATCAGGCCGACGACCTCGATCGTCACCTCGGCGTTCGCGGTGTCGCAGGCGACCGAGACGGTGATGTGCAGCGGATCGCCGCTGAGGTACACGGTCTGCGGATCGACGGGGCCGACCTGATCGGTCCACCGCACGGCGGCGGTCGCGCCCTCGGGCAGCGTCACGGGCCCGAGCGGAGCCTCGGTGGGCGTCGCGGTCGGAGCGGCGGTCGTCGGAGCAGCGGTGCCGGGAACGGCGGGTGTCGCCTCCTCCGCCTGGTCGGCGCCGCTCGTGCAGCCGCTCAGAGCGAGCGCCGCGAGCAGTGCCGAGGCGCCCAGCACGGTCGCGCGCCGTCCGGCCCGGAGCCCCGTCGCCCGGCGCGGAGCGGTCGTTCTCGTGGTGTCCATGGTGGTTCCCCCTGTCCACTGGCGTCCCTCCGGTCTACCCGAGCCCGCGCGGCCGCGGACCGCACTCTGCGGCGGTTGCCAGGGTCGGGAGCCGTGCTGCGGATCGATGTGGAGCTCCTCCGTACCGGCGCGGCGGCCCGTCGATCCACTCGGGTGCCGCGGATGATCGGCACCGGGCGGATCCGACGCCCGCCGCACCCGACGCACCCCGCCGAGCCGCCCCTCTGCACCCGGAAGGCACCGCCATGATCGCCTCGAACACCTACCCCTTCGCCGGACGCACCGTCCTGGTCACCGGAGCCGGCTCCGGCATCGGCCGCTCCATCGCACGCGCCTTCCTCGAGCAGGGCGCGAGCGTCGCGGTCGCCGGGCGCACCCCCGCCACGCTCGAGGAGACCGTCGCCGGCTTCCCGGCCGAGCGCGTCCTGGTCGTCCCCACCGACGTCTCGGTCCGAGCCGAGGTCGACGCGCTCGTCGAGGGCACCGTCGCGAGGTTCGGCGGGATCGACGTCCTCGTGAACAACGCGGCCGGCCACCTCGGCGGCCCGATCGAGGAGGTGGAGGACGACGCCTGGCGCTCGCTCTTCGCCACGAACGTCGACGCCCTCTTCTACGCGGTGAAGGCGGCGCTCCCGCACCTCAAGGCGAGCCGCGGCAACATCGTCGTCGTCTCCTCCGTGTCGGGCATCCGCGGCGACTGGGGCCAGGCCGCCTACAACGCGACCAAGGGCGCCATCACGACGTTCGTGCAGTCGCTGGCCCTCGACTTCGGCGCGCACGGGGTGCGGGTCAACGCCGTCGCCCCCGCCTTCACGCAGACGCCGCTGACCGAGTCGATGGCCTCGACCCCCGAGGAGCTCGCGCCCTTCATCGACCGCATCGCCCTCGGACGCCCCGGGCAGCCGGACGACATCGCCCCGCCGGTGCTGTTCCTCGCCAGCGCGGACGCGTCGTACATCACCGGCGCGATCCTGGCCGTGGACGGCGGAACGAGCGCCTCGACGGGGCAGCCGCACCTGTAGGCGGGCGAGCGGCGGATCGGCGGCGACTCGGCGACTCGCCTGCTCGGCCGGGGCGACTCGGCGACTCGCCTGCTCGGCCGGGGCGGCTCGGTCGCCCGGAAGCGGCGGCCAGGCGAATCGGGGTCGGGGGGCGGCGGCTCTGCCCAGAACCCGAGTGCTCGCGTCGGATCCTGCGGCCCCGCTCGCGAGGGTCCACCGGGCTCGACTGCGGGCGCCCGCAGCCCGGATCACTCCATCCCTGACCGCGCACTCAGACTCAACCGACACCTGTGGAGTATCGTGGAGCCAATTGCATGCAGACGCATGGATACGGACTCGCCGACCACACGGCCTCCGAGCCCATCCCTCTTCGAGCAGGAGTCGTCATGACCACCACCAGCACCCGCTTCACCGACCGCGTCGTCCTCATCACCGGAGGTGGATCCGGCCTGGGCCGCGCCGCAGCCGTCCGCCTCGCCCAGGAGGGCGCGAAGCTCGCCCTCGTCGACATCTCCGAGCAGGGCCTCGCCGCCACGGTCGACGTCCTGCCCGAGGGCACCGAGTCGATCACCGTCCTCGCCGACGTGTCGAAGGAGGCGGACGTGGACGCCTATGTCGCGCGCACCCTCGAGGCCTTCGGCCGCATCGACGGCTTCTTCAACAACGCCGGCATCGAGGGCCGCCAGAACCTCACCGAGGACTTCACGGCCGACGAGTTCGACAAGGTCGTCGCGATCAACCTCCGGGGCGTGTTCCTCGGCCTCGAGAAGGTGCTGAAGGTGATGCGCGAGCAGGGCTCGGGCATGGTCGTCAACACCGCGAGCGTCGGCGGCATCACCGCGATCGGCAACCAGTCCGGCTACGCGGCCGCGAAGCACGGCGTCGTCGGCCTCACCCGCAACTCCGCGATCGAGTACGGCGAGTTCGGCATCCGCATCAACGCGATCGCGCCCGGGGCCATCTGGACCCCGATGGTCGAGAACTCGATGAAGCAGCTCGACCCGCAGAACCCGCGCAAGGCGGCCGAGGAGTTCATCCAGGTCAACCCGACCAAGCGCTACGGCGAGGCCGACGAGATCGCCTCGGTCGTCGCCTTCCTCCTCTCGGACGACGCCTCCTACGTGAACGCGACCGTCCTCCCGATCGACGGCGGTCAGTCCATCAAGTACTGAGGTCCCGCGGAGGGAGCGGAGGGAGCGGAGGGAGCGCCTGCTGCGGCCGGCGGGCCCTCCGCTCTCCCGCTGACGCCGTGCCGTTCGTGGGACGGACTCGGCCGCTCCTCCACAGGTGCTCCCTCCGACGTGCGTCCCCACCGGGCCTCCGTCGCGCAGCACCCGGCACCGCGGCGGGAGCAGAATGGGGGTCGGTCCCGCCAGCGGCCGGACCTCGACCGCTACGGAGACATGCATGAACCCCACCGGGAGCTTCCGCGCCGCCCGCGACACCCTCCTGCAGCACCGCACCGATGCGGTCGCCGCGAACGAGGCCTTCCAGTGGCCGGACGTCGGGCCCCGCTTCAACTGGGCGGTGGACTGGTTCGACGCGATCGCCATCGGCAACGAGCGCCCCGCCCTCTGGATCGTGGAGGAGGACGGCTCCGAGGAGAAGTACTCCTTCGACCGGATGCGCTGGCGCTCCGACGAGGTCGCCGCCTGGCTCCACTCGGTCGGCGTCGAGCAGGGCGATCACGTCATGCTCATGCTCGGCAACTGCCTCGAGCTGTGGGAGTCGATGCTCGCGATCATGAAGCTCGGCGCGGTCATCCTCCCCACGACGACCCTGCTCTCACCCGCCGACCTGGCCGACCGCCTCGAGCGCGGCGAGGTCGCGCACGTCATCGCGGACGCCTCCGAGACGGCCAAGTTCGACGAGATGGAGGGCGGCTTCGGCCGTATCGCGGTCGGCGGCGCCGTCGAGGGCTGGCTCGACTACGCCGACTCGCTCGAGCCCTTCGGCATCAGCCCGACCGTGGTCGTCCAGAGCTCCGATCCGTGCCTGATCTACTTCACCTCCGGCACCACCTCGAAGCCCAAGATGGTCGTGCACACGCACGAGTCGTACCCCGTGGGGCACCTCAGCACGATGTACTGGCTCGGCGTCCAGCCGGGCGATGTGCACATGGCGATCAGCTCGCCGGGCTGGGGCAAGCACGCGTGGAGCTGCTTCTTCGCGCCGTGGAACGCCGAGGCGACGGTGTTCGTCTACAACTACAGCCGCTTCTCCCCCACCGCACTGCACGAGCAGCTCGACCGGGCCGAGGTCACCACGTTCTGCGCGCCGCCGACCGTGTGGCGGATGCTGATCCAGTCGGCGCTCGGAGCGAAGCCGCGCGCGCTGACCGAGATCCTCTCGGCGGGCGAGCCGCTCAACCCCGAGGTCATCGCGACCGTCGAGCGGGAGTGGGGCCTCACGATCCGCGACGGCTACGGCCAGACCGAGACCACCGCGATCATCGCGAACCCGCCCGGCGCCCCCGTGGTCCCCGGAGCGATGGGGCGCGCGCTGCCCGGCGTCGCCATCGCTCTCGTCGACCCCCTGACCGGCGAGCCCGCCTCCACCGGCGAGATCTGCCTCGACCTGTCCGTCGAACCCGTCAACCTGATGTCCGGCTACCTCGGCGACGAGGACCGCACCGAGCGCGCCCGCGCCGACGGCTACTTCCACACCGGCGACGTGGCGGTCCGCGCAGTCGACGGCACGATCACCTTCGTCGGCCGCACCGACGACATCTTCAAGTCCTCCGACTTCAAGATCTCGCCGTTCGAGGTCGAGAGCGTGCTGCTGCAGCACCCCGCCGTCGCCGAGTCCGCGGTGGTGCCGGCTCCGGACGAGGTGCGCCACAGCGTGGTGAAGGCGTACGTCACTCTCGCCGAGGGCTGGGAGCCGACCGCCGAGACGGCGAGCGCGATCTTCGCCCACACCCGGGAGCTGCTCTCCTCCTTCGAGCGGGTGCGGCGCCTCGAATTCCACCCCCTGCCCAAGACGATCTCGGGCAAGATCCGCCGCGTCGAGCTGCGCGAGCGCGAGGAGGAGGCGTTCCGCCGCGGCGAGGAGATCCCCACGGAGTGGCGCGCCGACCGCCTCTAGGCGCGGGGGCCCTCGTCCGCCGGGACACCGCCGAGACCGCCGCAGCACTGCTGAGACGGCGGCGCCTCGGCGGGGCGGTGGTGTCTCGAGGGGATGCGGTGGGCCGGGACGCCGGCCGCCGGTGACCAGCGGGAGCGGGAGCCGTCAGCGCGGAACCAGCGCGGCGTCGGCGGCGTCCGGATCAGAGGCCGGCGATCAGCTCGGCGTCAGCGCGGGAGTACAGCGATCAGCTCGCCGTGGTCGCGGACGCCGGGGGCGCTGCGGTGGAGCGAGTGGGTCACCTCGAGGCCGGCCTGCTCGGCGAGCGCGCGCATCTCGGCGAGCGGGTGAAACCACGCCGGTGCGACGGCGTGCGCGAACGCCTCCGAGCGCGGCCCTTCGAAGAAGCCGATCAGCAGGCTTCCGCCCGGTCGGAGGTGCGCGGCGAGCGCCGCGACCGCGCCGGGCAGCTCCGCCGGCGGCAGGTGGATGAGCGAGTACCACGCGAGAACGCCCCCGAGGCCGTCGACGTCGAGCTCGAGCGCCGAGCCGAGCCGGAACGGGACGTCCGGGAACCGCGCTCGAGCCAGCGCGACGAACTCCGGCACCGGGTCGACGCCGACCGCGGCGGCTCCGCGGCGCCGGAGAAACTCCGTCCAGTGCCCGGGCCCGCAGCCCACATCGGCGACCGTGCCCCCCAGCCCGTCGGCCCACGACCCGATCAGCTCGCGATCGGCCGCGGGCCCCGCGTCGACCGATCCGAGCAGCGCCGCGTACTCCTCCGCCCGCGCGCCGTACGCGTCCCGCACCTCGTCCATCCGGTGAGCGTAGGCCGTCTCGAAACAGCGCGCAGCGGGCACGCGGAGGCGCGTGGCACGTTCCGCGGTGCCGTTGGCACAGCTCGGCGGCACGGTCCACTGGCGCGTTCTGACGTTCTGGCGCGCCTGCCTCGTGAGCGTTCGCGCCCGGCCTCCCGAGGCGCTCCGCGAGGACGGATCATCGAGGTGCCGCGCCCCGTCCCCGCCCCGAAGGAGACCCGATGACCCCTGCCGACGCCGCCCCCGCCCTGCCCGCCGCCGCCCTCGTCTTCCCCCTGCTCGTCGGCGTCGCGCTGCTCGCCTCGGGCGCGACCGCCCTGCTCCGCGCCGCTGGTCCTCATGGCGTCCGGAGGCGCCTCGAGGAGTCCCGCGCCCGCGCCGCGGCCCTCGGGGGAGGCCCGGGCGCGCGCGGATGCAGCGCTCCCGGCGTCCTCCCGGCCTGCCTGCGGGTCGTCGTCGGCGCCCTCCTCCTGCTGGCCGCCGGCCCGGCCTACACCGCGGCCGCCCTCGTCGCCGCAGCCCTCTGCGCACTCGCCCTCGCGCACGCCGTCCGCCGCTTCGCCCAGGACTCGGAGGGCGACCCGCCCGCCCCGGCCGCGGTCGCCGCCACGGCCGCGCTGCTCGCCTTCGCCACCGTCGCCGCGGCCCAGGGGATCCTCGGATTCACGGGCGTCCCGGCGCACCTCCGGGAGTTCGACCAGCAGGACCTGAGCTGGGCGGCCGCCCTCGTCGGAGTGGTCGCCGCGTGCGGCCTCCTGCAGCTGGCGGGACGCGCAGCGGAACCGGTGGCCGCACCGGCGGCGGGCGTCAGGCGGCGCGGCTGATGCTCGGAGCTCCGACGCTCGATGCGCCTCCGCACCTCGTCCTCGACGGCAGCGCGGTGCGGCTCGCGCCCGCGTGCGGCTCCGTCGCCGTGATCACCTTCTGGATGCAGTTCCACAACTCCGGCACCTCCGCCCTGCACGACCTCGCCCTGTTCTGCGGCTCCTTCACCGACGGCTCGGGCGCCGAGCTCGACTACGACGAGGCCCCGGTCACCGTCGTCGGCCGGCCCGAGCGGGTCGCCCCGGGAGCGGGGTTCGTGGCCGTCGCGCACTACACGATCGCGCCGCTGAGGGCGCCCCGGACGCTCCGCCACTCCATCGTGCTGCGGGGCCGCACGAGCGACGACCGGCCGTTCACCGACGTCGCCGCGCTCGAGGTCCACGTCGATCCGAGGCGCACCCCGGAGGTCAGGTTCCGTCCCCCGATGGCGGGATCCGACACCTTGCGGTGGAGGTGAGCGACGATGCGATCGCATGAAGACTTCTCACCACCGGGCCGGATCGGCCAGGGTAGAGGGATCGCGTCGTACGGAGGACGCGCCAGAGGAAAGGACTCCGCCGTGAGGGGAATCGCAGAAGGCAGCCGACCGATCGTCGATCGCGGGGTGTCCCGCCGGGACACGGCGGCGGCCGCGTGGCTGGCGCAGAGCGGCGTCGACGTCCGCGCGAACGGCGCGTTCCGCATCGTGGCCGACACCCTCTGCAGCGACGGCGTCGACGTGCTCCGGATCTGGCACTCGCCGGCCCGCCTGCACCGCACCTCCGCCGCCGGCCCGGGCGTCCGCCTGATCATCCCGCTCGAGGGCGCGCTCGTGATCCAGCCGGACGATCCGGCGGCGCTCGAGGTCCGCGTCGCGCCGGGTGACATCGCCTTCCTCCACTGCGACTCCCCGTTCACGATCGTGACCGACACCCCGAGCGCCCGCACCGAGATCGCCCTCGACCGCCCGCTGCTGGGCCTGGTCGACTCGGCCGACCGTGGCGCCGTCGTCACCGAGGCCGACGCGGCCAGCCGCGGAATCCTGCTCTCGACCGTCAACGCGACCTTCGGCTCCACCCTCGACGCCGACTCCCCCGCCTTCCCCCTGGTGCGGGCCGCCGTCGAGCAGCTGGCGGGCGCTGTGCTGGCGACCTCGCTGCCGCGCGAGAGCAGCGAGGACGTCTACACGCGCGCCCTCGCCCTGATCGCCGCGATGTCCACCGACCCCCGCCTCTCGGTCCAGGAGATCTGCGAGCGCCTCGGCGTCCCGAAGCGGACGCTGCAGCGCACCTTCGCGCGGAACGGCACCACCGTGTTCGACGAGATCCGCCGCGCACGCCTCACGACCGCGCGCGCCCTCCTCGGCGGGAGCGACTCCCCGCCCTCGCCCGAGCACGTGCTGAGCAGCTACGTCCGCTCGCAGCGCCTGCGCCGCGACCTGCTCCACCTCGAGACGGTGCCCGCCTCGAAGCTGGGCTGACGCCGGGGGCGAAGCTCTCCGGGTCGACAGCCCTGTCGGCGGCCGGCGACAAATGCGCGGGCGCACGCCTCCGGTCCGGAAGCTCCAGCTCGGTCGCACCGTCTCCGCAGCCGCCCCGCGCTCAGCCCGGGTACGGCACCGCCGCCGCCGGCCACCCCGAGGCCGCGAGCTCCGCGCGCAGACGGTGGTGGTGCTGCACCGCGCCGAGGGAGTCGGTGCGGAAGGCGATGGCGAGGGCCGCGTCGGCCCAGTAGGCGTCCCAGCCGGAGTAGCGCTCGAAGACGCGGTCGCCGACCGCGGCCAGCAGCTCCCAGGCCCGCGCCGCCGGGAGGTAGCCGGCGACGTAGGCGTAGCGGATCGCGCCGATCGTGCGCTCGGCGTCGCCCGCGAGCAGGAGCAGCGGCGGACGCCCGTCGACCGCCTGGGCGAGCTCGAGGAGGTGGAACTCGCTGCCGCCGGTGAGCGCGGCGACCCGGGAGCGCATCCGCTCGGCGTCGGCGGAGGCCGAGACCTCGGCGAAGCGGGTCGAGAGCGGCCCGCGGGTGAGCACGTCGGCGACCAGCAGCTCCACGTCGTCGGCCGAGGCGATGCGGAAGTCGCGGTCGAGCGCGACCCGGTGCTCGACGAGCGGATGCAGCGGCAGCTGCTGCCAGGGCGCTCCTTTCGCTCCGTCGGCGTAGCGGCGCCGCAGCTCCTCCGGGAGCTCGGCCCAGGAGGGCTGGAACGCGAGGGAGGAGTTCCAGCCGGCGAACGAGAAGTCGCTGACCGCGTCGAGCGCGAGCAGCTGCTGCTGGCGGAGGGACGGGGTCGGCGAGTCGGCCGCGCCGAGGTAGGCGAGCTGCTCGCGGCGCGGCGCGCGCGCATCCCACTGCTGGAAGCCGACCGTGGCGGCGAGCAGCCCGAAGGCCAGTGCGAACGCGAACGCCGTGAACGCGACGACGCTCTCGCCGCCGCCGAGCGCGAGCCCCCATGCGAAGCCGACCAGGCCCACCGGAGCCGCGAAGGCCGTCACCAGGAGGGCGCGGCGTCCGGCGCCCTGCCCGCGACGGTGCGCATCGGCCGCCCGCGCGTAGCGCAGCCGGGGTCGGACGGGGAACTCGACGTCTCCGGGATGGTTCTGCAGCGGCACGGTCGCAGCCTAGGGGCGCGGGTCGCGCCGATGTGTGCTTGCCTGGTCGCATGACTCTCGCCGAAGCACTCCTCGAGCGGGCCGACCTGCAGAAGCGGATCGAGGCCCTCCAGTCGCGGATCGTCGCGAACGCCTCCTACCAGGAGGGGGAGGAGCCGACCGAGGACCCGGCCGAGCTGCTCGCCGATTGCACGCGCGCACTGGGCGAGCTCGAGCGGCTGGTCACGGCGATCAACCTCACCAACGCGACGGCCACCACTCCCACCGGAGAGGTGCTGACCGCGGCGCTCGCCCGGCGCGAGGCCCTGCGCGCCCGGCACAGCCTCCTGACCCGCGCGGCCGACGCGGCCGCCGGCGAGCGCGGCTACCGCCAGCTCCGGAGCGAGCTGCGCCGCCTGCCCGCGCTGCCGGTGCGGGAGCTGCGCGAGCAGGCGGACGCCGTGGCGCGCGAGCTGCGCGGGCTCGACGCCGACGTCCAGAGGACGAACTGGGGGGTCGAGCTGCAGAGCTGACACGAGACGCGGTGAGTCGGTAGGCGCACCGGAGCGAGCACGCACCGTCGGGCCGGCGGTTCATCCGGCCCTCTGTCACGCGGTGGGCAGCGTCCCGGCTCCGGCCGTCACTCACAGCCCAGCACCGAGGACCGGTGACCGCGCAGACAGGACACCTCATCACCATGTGCTGGCCGGTGCGCCGAGGGCGGGTTCGGGGACCTCACCGCGTCTCGGGCGTGCGCGGACGCACGTAGGGTCGGGCCGGGATCTTCTCGAACGGGCGCGTTGACGCACGCCGGGCTCGGGGCTGCGGCTCCTCGAACGGGCACGCGGACGCCTGCCGGGTCCGGGCCGGCGTCCGGCCGACCGCGCCCGCCCCGTAGCTCAGTACTCGATGCGCCCGCGCCGGTCGTGGAACTCGCCCGTCGGCCCGTCGGAGCCGAGCAGGGCGAGCGCGACGGTCGCGTCCGTACCCTCGGTGACGGTCTGGTGCCCGCCGTGTCCGTTGAAGTCGGTCGCGGTGTAGCCGGGGTCGCTCGCGTTGATCCGCATCGCCGGCAGGTTCTTCGCGTACTGCACGGTGAGCGCGACGACCGCCGCCTTCGATGCCGCGTACGGGATCGCGGTGATGGGGAACTCGTCGTGGCCCTCGGTGCTCAGCCAGCGCGGCCAGCCGACTCCGGACGCCACGTTCACGACGACCGGGGCCGCGGAGGCCCGCAGCAGCGGGAGCGCGGCCTGCGTGACGCGCAGGATTCCGATGACGTTCGTCTCGAGGACGCCCGCCATCGCCTCCGGGGTGAGGTCGTCGACGCCGAACGATGTGCCGAGCACGCCGGCGTTGTTGACGAGCACGTCGAGCCCGGGCAGGGAGGCGATCGCGGAGTCGACGCTCGCCTGATCGGTGACGTCGAGGCGGACGGGGTGGGCGCCGAGCGCGCGGGCGGCGTCGCCGTCGGCGGTGTCGCGCATGCCGGCGTAGACGGTGTGGCCCGCCTCGAGGAGTCGGCGGGCGGTCTCGAGGCCGAGGGAGCGGTTCGCTCCGGTGATGAGTGTCGTGGTCATGGGCCCATCCTGCGCGGGTCGTCGGGCCTCGACCAGGCCGCGCTCGACGGGGGGACCGTCAGTACCTGGCTCGGCGACGGCGGGCGGAGGAGGATGGGCGGCATGGAGGAGTTCGCCACGGTGCTGCGCTCGTGGCGCGACCGCATCCGTCCCGCCGACGTCGGCCTGCCCGCGGGCTCGGGCCGCCGCGCCACGGGCCTGCGGCGCGAGGAGCTGGCGGCGCTCTCGGGAGTGAGCGTCGACTACCTGGTGCGGCTCGAGCAGGGACGCGCGCGGAACCCGTCGCCGTCGATGCTCCGCTCGCTCGCGGTGGCGCTCCGGCTCACGGACAGCGAGCGCGACCACCTCTACCGGGTCGCCGGTGCCGCCGTCCCCTCGCCGGGCGTCGTGCCGCAGCACGTGAGCCCGGGCGTGCAGCGGATCGTCGACCGCCTGGGCGACGTGCCGCTCGCGGTGTTCACGGCGGCCCACGACATCCTGCTGTGGAACCCGCTCTGGGCCGCCCTCAACGGCGACCCCTCGGTGTACACCGGGCTGGAGCGGAACCTCGTCTGGCGGCACTTCACCTCCGGCCACGCCGGCACCGAGTTCGACGCGCAGCACGAGGAGGACTTCGCGAGCGACCTCGCGGCCGACCTGCGCGCGGCGACCGGACGCTACCCGCGCGATCCGGCGCTCGCCGCCCTCGTCGCCCGGCTGCGCGAGGAGTCGCCCGAGTTCGAGCGGCGCTGGGCGGAGGCGCGCATCGCCGAGCACCGCGCGAGCCGGAAGACGGTGACGCGGACGCCCGTCGGACCGGTCACGATCGACTGCGACGTGCTCACGGCTCCGGGCACCGACCTGCGGATCGTCGTCTACACGGTGGCGCCGGGCAGCGAGGACGAGGCGCGGCTCGACCTGCTGCGGGTGACGGGGCTGCAGGCGCTGAGCACGGCGCCGGCGTGAGGCGGACGGGACCGAACAGTGGCGGTGGAGGCGTCGGTCGCTGCGGGCAGCAGTGCGGCGCCGCCCGCCACCCCTGCTCAGGACGCGCAGTACGCGGTGATGAACGCGTAGAGCTCGCCCTTCTGCTCGGGGGTCGCGGCGACGACGACGGTGCCCTGCCGGCCCGCGGTCTCGACGGTGACCGGCAGGCGCGTGCCGACCTTGTCCTCGGCGAGCGCGTGGGTGTCGCAGCGGGTGGGGACGGCGTCCAGGACCACGGAGCCGAGGGTCCCGGCGGGCACGGAGCGGTCGAGGGTCCAGGCGTCGGCGGCCTCGGGCGGCTGCAGCAGGATCGTGGCGTCGACGCTGCGGAGCACGACGGGGGTGCCCCGGACGTCGGCGGTGATCGTGAGGCGCGCCGGCTCGTGCGCGGCGCCTCCGGACGTGTCGATCCGCAGGGCGAGGTCGGCGTCGACGGTGCGGGCGAAGCATCCGGACCGGGCGAGAGCGTCGACGAACGAGAACGGGTCGTCGGCGGGGTACGCGCGCTCGCCGTGGCCGTCGATGGCGAGGACGACCTCGAGCGCAGCGGGCGCCTCCGCGGCAGGGCAGGCGGGCTCGGGCACGTCGACGCGGAGGTCTCGCGAGGTCCCGTCGGGGACGCCCGTGCCGCCGGTCCAGGTGAGCGGGGCGGCGAGGCGCGGGTCGGTGAGGCGGGCCGCGGTGACCTCGATCGGGGCGCCGCTGCCGTTGTGGACCTCGAAGGCCATGGTGCCGCCGGCGATGTCGGAGCGGTTCTGCTGGACGGAGACGGTGACCCCGGGAGCCGGGGCGGACGGGGCGGAGGAGCGGGCCGGGTCGGGGGCGGCCTGAGCCGGGGTGGCGGTGGTCGCAGCCGCGGTGGCCGCAGCCGCGGTGGCCGCCGCGGTGCCGCTCGGGGCGCCCGTCGCGCCTCCCGGCGCGCAGGCCGCGAGGGCGGGCAGGAGGAGCAGCGCGGCGGCGAGGGCGCGGAGGCGTCGCATCGTGCCTCCCTCCGCTCGCCGTCAGTCTGGCGCCCCGGCCCCCTCTCCGCGAGCGGGCGCTCCGCCTCCCCAGCTCGATCGATGCGTCACGAACGGTCGCCACGGCGGGCGGATGACGACCGTTCGTGACGCATCGCCGGAGCGACAGGGGGTGAGGACCCGGGGACGCGCACCCATCCGGGTGTGCGTCCGCTCCGAAGAGAGGCGGGGATTTCAGGAGGAGACAGATGGCACGCGGCAGATGGCACGTCGGCACGATCGTCGCGCGAGTGCGCGCATCCGCAGCGATCGGGGCCTCCGGGCTCGACGCGGTGGAGCGGGCGGAGCGCCGGACCGAGGTCCTGCGCATCGCCGGAGGAGTCGACTCCGGCCGTCTCGGCGACGACCAGGCGATCGCGGCGTTCGGCCGGATCGTCGACGGCCTGCAGAGCGACCTGCCCGGCTCGGCGCTCGGCGTCTAGCCCGCGAGGCCGGCGTCCCGGTACCCGCCCGGAGCGGACACCCGCCGGGCCGACATCCCGAGCCTCCGCGGCGCTGAGACCCGCCGGGCGAGCGTGCCGACGGCCCACTGGGCGCGGAGACCCGGCACCCCGAGCGCCCGCGCGCCGCGGAGCCCCGCTACCCCAGCGTCCCGAGCGCGATCCGCGGCAGCAGCCGCTGGATCGCGACGGCCGCCGCGCCGCGCGCCCACTCCACGAGCCCGCCGTCGTCGACGAGCAGCGCCAGGGGCGGAGCGTCCGGGTCGCGCGTGGCCGCGATCGCGGCGTCCACCACCGCGGCCTGCTCCGAGTAGAGGGCGACGCCCTCCCCGGCCAGGATCACCGTGCCGGACATCGAGAGGTTGCCGATCGCGGCGATCATCGTCCCGAGCGCGCGGGCGGAGTCGGCGAGGATGCGCTCGGCACCGGGGTCGCCCGCGCGAGCGGCGGCGAAGCCCTCGGCCAGGGTCAGCTCGCGGCCGGTGGCGACGAAGAGCTGGCGGAGGAGCGAGGGCAGGCTGAGCATCGCGGTCGAGCAGCCGCGGTGGCCGGCCTCGCAGACGGGCCCGGTGGGATCCAGCGGGTAGTGGCCGCCCAGGCCGAGCCCCGCCTCCGGGGGCGCGACCACCCGGTCGTGCACCACCAGTCCGTAGCCGACGCCCGCGCCGACCGTGAGCACCGCGAAGTGCGGGATGCCGCGGCCGCGCCCGAACCAGTGCTCGGCTCCCGTGAGCGCGACCACGTCGTTCTCGAGGGCGACCGGCAGCCCGAGGGCGGCCGAGAGCGGAGCGGCGAGGTCGACGTCGCGCCAGCCGAGGAACGGCGCGCGGCTCACCCGGCCGTCGGCGGCGATGCTCCCGCCGAGCGTCACGCCCAGGCCTGCGAAGGCGGAGGGGCCGCCGAGCTCGTCGACGACCGAGACGATCGCGGCGATCACGTCGGCGGGCTCCGTGCCCGGCAGCGGGCGGACCAGCTCCCGCTCGGTGCGCGCGCGCAGGTCGGTGCGGACGGCGAGGACCTCGGTGCCGGTGATCTTCACGCCCGCGAAGCTCAGCGCGTCGGCGCGGATGTCGAGCGGGCGGGCGGGGCGGCCGACTCCGGTGCTCTGCTCGGGGCCCTCGACGACCAGGCCGCCGTCGAGGAACGGGCGCGCGAGCCGGGTCAGGCTGGCGGGCGAGAGGCCGAGGCGGCGGCCGAGCTCGGCCCGCGAGACGGGACCGTGGATCAGGACCTCGCGCGCCAGGAGCTCGGAGGAGCTCCCGGAGGCGTCCTCGGCGACGATGGTGTCGGTCACGGGGCTCCTTCTTTCCGGCCTGGTAGAAAGCTACCGGCACTGCGCCGAACCAGGAACGGATCCGGCCACTCCTGCCGCTCTTGACACCCCTATTACTTCTGCTCTAGAAATAAGCCATGCACCGCAGCATCGCCCCCACGAACGACTCCGTGACCCTCTCCGGCCGGGAATCGCGCCTCTTCCACTTGCAGGACGGGGGCACCAGCGTCGTCGTCGACGCCCGCCTCGTCACCTTCCCCACGATCGTGCACTGGGGCGCCGCGCTCGGAGATCTTTCCGCCGCCGAACTATCCGCCCTCGCCGACGCCGCCCTCCCCCAGCGCGTCTCGGGCGGACTCGACGCCTTCGCGCCGTTCGGCCTCGTCGCCGTCGAGGCCGACGGCTGGCAGCACGCCCCCACCTTCGAGGGCACCCACGAGCGCGCGGCCGCGTCGGAGCGGTTCGAGGTCGAGAGCATCGAGGCGCTCGGCTCCGCCCTCCGGACCGTCGCCACGGGCGCGGGCGTCCGGCTGACCGTGGACCTCGAGGTCGATGCGGCCGGCCTGCTCACCCAGCGCGCCCGGGTCGAGAACCTCGACGCCCGCCCGTTCCGCCTCGAGCGCTTCGAGCTCGGCTTCCCGCTCCCCGCGACCGCGCGCGAGATCCTCGACACCACCGGGCACCACCTCCGCGAGCGCCACCCGCAGCGCCGCCCGCTGACCATCGGCGAGCACACACGCCGCACCCGCCGCGGCCGCCCCGGCGCCGACGCGACCCTCCTCCTCGCCGCGGGCACGCCCGGCTTCGGCTGGGAGCGCGGGCTCGTGCACGGCGTCCACCTGGGCTGGAGCGGCGACACCTCGCTCCGCGCCGAGCGCACCGTCGAGGGCGTCTCGCTCCTCGCGGCCGGCGAGCTGCTGCGGCCCGCCGAGATCGAGCTCGCGCAGGGCGAGAGCTACGAGACCCCGGTCGCCTACGGCTCCTGGGGCGACGGGCTCAGCGCTCTGCAGGCCCGGTTCCACGCGTCGCTCCGCGCCCGCCCGCAGCACCCCGTCGCTCCGCGGCCCGTCACCCTCAACACCTGGGAGGCCGTCTACTTCGACCACGACCTCGCTCGCCTCACCGCCCTCGCCGAGCGGGCCGCGCGGATCGGGGTCGAGCGCTTCGTGCTCGACGACGGCTGGTTCCTCGGCCGCCGCGACGACACCGCCGCGCTCGGCGACTGGACCGTCGATCCCGCGGTCTGGCCGGAGGGCCTCACTCCGCTGACGGACGTCGTCACCGGCCTGGGCATGCAGTTCGGCCTCTGGGTGGAGCCCGAGATGATCAGCCCCGACTCCGACCTGGCCCGCGCGCACCCGGAGTGGATCCTCGGCCCGGCCGGCCATCTCCCGGCCTCGGGGCGGCAGCAGCAGGTCCTCGACCTCTCGCAGCGCGGCGCGTTCGAGCACGTGCTCGGCGCCCTCGACGCGCTGCTGACCGAGTACCCGATCGCGTACCTCAAGTGGGACCACAACCGCGACGTGATCGAGGCGGTCTCGCCCGCCACCGGCCGCTCCGCCGTCCACGAGAACGTGCTCGCGCTCTACCGCCTGCTCGACGAGCTGCGCTCCCGGCATCCCGGCGTCGAGATCGAGTCGTGCGCCTCCGGGGGCGCCCGCGTCGACCTCGGGATCCTCGCCCGCACCGACCGCATCTGGACGAGCGACTGCATCGACCCGCTCGAGCGGCAGACCATCCAGCCCTTCACCCAGCTGGTGGTGCCGCCCGAGCTGATGGGGCAGCACATCGGAGGGCCGCGGTCGCACTCGACGCAGCGCACCCACTCGCTCGCCTTCCGCGCCGGCACCGCGCTGCCCGGCCACCTCGGCATCGAGTGGGACGTCTCGGATCTCGCCCCCGCCGTCGAGGAGGAGCTGACCGCCTGGGTCGCCTTCCACCGCGAGCACCGGGCGCTGCTGCACACCGGGACGGTCGTGCGCGCCGACCGCGCCGACGACGCCGCCTCGCTCTCCGGAGTCGTCGCCGCCGACCGCTCCGCCGCCCTCTTCACCTTCGCCCAGCTGCGCACCGGCGAGACCTACCCGCCCGGCCGGATCACGCTCCCGGGCCTGGACCCGGAGCGCACCTACTCCGTGGCGCTCGCCCCGGTCACGTCGCCGCTCGGCGGCCCCGGGCAGTCGCCGCTCGGCTGGGCCGAGCACGGGACCGCGCTCCGCGGCCGCGTGCTGGGCACCGTCGGGCTCCAGGCCCCCGTCCTCGATCCGGAGCAGCTCGTCGTGCTCGTGCTCACCGCCCTCTGACCCGCCCTCCCGGCTCCGGAGCCGACCCCGCTCCCCCGCCGCCGCACCTGCTCTCGCACCGCCCTCCGCGGTCGAGCGCGCCCTGAGACCTGTCCCCACGCGCAAGGAGGCGCCGCATGTCCGCTCATCCGCATCCCCCCGGGTTCTCCCGGCGGCTGTTCCTCTCGGTGCCGCTCGCCGCGGCGTCCGCCGCGGCCCTCGCCTCCTGCGCCTCCCCCGGCGCCGGCGACGGAGTGACCACGCTCGACTTCTTCCAGTTCAAGGCGGAGGCGGTGGCGGACTTCGCGCGGATCATCCGCGAGTTCGAGGCGGCCAACCCGGACATCCGGGTCATCGCCAACAACGTGCCCGACCCCGACACGGCCATCCGCACTCTGCTCGTCAAGGACAAGGTGCCGGACGTGCTGACCCTGAACGGCAGCGGCTACTACGCCGACCTCGCGAAGGCCGGCGTGTTCCACGACTTCACCGGCGACGAGCTGGTCGAGCGGGTGAACCCGGCGGCCCTCGACATCCTCGCCGCCCTCGGCAGCTTCGAGGGGAAGGAGGTGAGCGCGCTCGCCTTCGCGAACAACGCGGACGGGATCCTCTACAACCGCACGATCTTCGCCGAGAACGGGATCGAGGTGCCGACCACCTGGGACGAGCTGATCGCCGTCTGCGAGACGCTCACCGCCGCCGGGATCACTCCCTTCTACGGCGCCCTGCTCGACAACTGGACCGGCGCCCCCGCCTTCAACGCGCTCGGCGGGCAGCTGCAGCCGGACGGCTTCTTCGACGCGATGCGCGAGGAGGGAGCGGCGCTCGGCCCCGACTCCCCCGTCTCGTTCTCGAAGGACTACGCGACGACGATGGAGCGGCTCGGGCAGCTCTTCTCGTACACGCAGGAGGGCTCGTTCGGCCGCGGCTACGACGACGGCAACCAGGCCTTCGCCGCGGGCGAGGCGGCCATGTACCCGCAGGGCATCTGGGCGATCAACCCGGTGCGCACGAACAACCCGGACATCGACCTCGGCGTCTTCCCCTACCCGGTGCTCGACGACCCGGCGGACACGCGGGTCACCTCGGGCGTCGACGTGGCCGTCGCCATCGGCCGCGGCACTCCGAAGCTCGACGCGGCCCGCCGCTTCGTCGACTTCCTGCTGACCCCCGGAGTCGTCGAGCCGTACGTCGCGAGCCAGGCCGCCTTCTCGCCGCTGGTCGGCGCCGCACCCAACTCGGACCCCACGCTGGCCGAGCTGCAGCCCTACTTCGAGCAGGGACGGCTGATCGGCTTCGTCGACCACCAGATCCCCGCGAGCATCCCGCTCAACCCCACGCTCCAGGCGTTCCTCGCCAGCGGGGACGCCGACGCGGCGCTCCGGACCCTCGACAGTGAGTGGCGCAAAGTCGCGGCACGCACGACCAGGAAGTGACCCCATGACCACGACCACGACGGCCGCCGCGCAGGCGGTGGCGACCACTCCTCCGCCGCCCGCGCGCCGCAAGCGCACCATCGGCCGCACCTCGAAGACCTTCTACTGGATGACGGTCCCCGCCGTCCTGCTCTTCTTCGTGCTCCACACGGTCCCGGTCCTCACCGGAATCTTCTTCAGCTTCACGGACTACGCGGGCTACGGCTCCTGGGACCTGATCGGCGCCTCGAACTACCTCGCGCTCCTCCAGGACGACCGCGTCTGGAAGGCCTACGGGTTCACCTTCGGCTTCGCGATCGTGGCGACCGTGCTGGTGAACGTGATCTCGCTCGCCATCGCCGTCGCCCTCAACGCGCGGATCAAGTTCCAGACGGCGTTCCGCGGGATCTACTTCATCCCCTACGTGCTCTCGACCCTGGTCATCGGCTACGTGTTCCAGTACCTCTTCGCGAACTCGCTGCCGCAGATCCTCGGCGCGATCCCGGTGATCGGCGAGAACATCCTCGCGAACGCCGACTGGGCGTGGGTGGCGATCGTGGTGCTGGCGGTCTGGCAGGCCTCGGCCTTCTCGATCATCATCTACCTCGCCGGACTCCAGACGATCCCGGGCGAGCTCTACGAGGCGACCTCGCTCGACGGAGCGGGGAGGTGGCGGCAGTTCACCTCGATCACGTTCCCGCTGATCGCCTCCTTCTTCACGATCAACATGGTCATCTCGATGAAGAACTTCCTCCAGGTGTTCGACCACATCATCGCCCTCACCAACGGCGGTCCCGGCACCTCGACGGAGTCGATCACGCTGCTGATCTACCGCGGCGGCTTCCAGGGCGGCGAGTACGCCTATCAGACGGCCAACGCCGTCCTCTACTTCCTCATCATCATCGTGGTCTCGCTGATCCAGTTCCGAGTCCTCAGCCGCAGAGAGGCATCGTTCTGATGACATCGACCATCACCCCCACGACCGCGATCGCCCTCGGCGAGCCCGAGGGGCGGCGCCGGCCCTCCCGCGACACCTACCGGATCAACTGGTGGGCGACCGCGCTCATCGCGGTCTGCTCGCTGACGATCCTCCTGCCGCTCTACTTCGCCGTCGTGACCGCGCTGAAGACGCCCGACCAGCTCGGCGGCACCGGGTTCGAGCTGCCGACCTCGATCTCGTGGGGCAACTTCGCCGAGGCGTGGACGGCGACCCGCTTCCCGCAGGCCTTCGTGAACACCGCGCTGATCACGGTCGGAGCCGTCGTGCTGACGCTGTTCTCGAACTCGATGGTCGCCTACGCGGTCGCCCGGAACATGCACAGGCCGTTCTTCAAGGGCGTCTACTTCTACCTGCTCGCCGCGGTCTTCGTGCCGTTCCCGATCATCATGCTGCCGGTGGTGAAGGAGACGGCCCTGCTGGGCCTGGACAACCAGGCCGGGCTGATCCTGCTCTACGCCGTGTTCGGGCTCTCGATCAACACGTTCATCTACACCGCCTTCATCCGCTCGATCCCCATCGAGCTCGAGGAGGCGGCGCGCACCGACGGCGCCTCGACCTGGCGGACCTACTGGCAGGTGATCTTCCCGCTGCTCGGCCCGATGAACGCGACCGTCGGGATCCTGACCTGCGTGTGGGCGTGGAACGACTTCATCCTGCCGCTCGTGGTGCTCTCGGACCCGTCCGCCCGCACCCTGCCGCTGGCCGAGTACGTCTTCCAGGGGCAGTTCAACACGAACTACACCGTCGCCTTCGCGTCCTACCTGATGGCGATGGCGCCGCTGCTGATCGTGTACCTCTTCGCGCAGCGCTGGGTGGTCAGCGGAGTGATGCGCGGGTCGATCAAGTAGCGGTCGCGGCGAGCGCCGCCTCGAGCAGGTCCGTGAGCACGGTGCCTCGCGAGCCCGCGTCCTCCGGGTGCCACTGCACGCACCAGAGCGGCGCGGACTCGTGCTCGAGGGCCTCGACGGTGCCGTCGTCGGCGCGGCCGACCACGACGAGGCCCTCGCCGGGACGGTCGACGGCCTGGTGGTGGGAGCTGCGGACGTCGAGCTCCGCGGCGCCGAGGATGCCGGCGAGGGCGCTGCCCGGCTCGAGCGCCACGCGGTGGTCGACCATCCCCGACAGGTGCTCGCCGGGGACCGACCGGCCCACGTGGCCGGCGCCGGGCAGGTGCTGCACGAGGTCGCCGCCGAGGGCGACGTTGACCAGCTGCATCCCGCGGCAGATCCCGACCAGCGGGGTCCGCGTCTCGACGGCCCGGCGGACGAGCGCGATCTGCGCGCGGTCGGCGGCGGGGAAGGACTGGCCGCGGTGCGGGTCGTCGGGTCGGCCGCCGTAGAGGGACGGGTCGACGTCCTCCCCTCCGGTGACCACGACGGCGTCGGCGGCGGCGAGCCGGCGCTCGAGCTCGGCGGCGCCGGCCTGCTCGGCAGGGACGCGGTCGACCACGAAGCCCGCGGCGGTGGCGGCCGAGACGACGCTCGCGGTCAGCAGCTGGAGCTCGATCTCGAACTCGGGGTCCTCGCGGCCGCCGTCGGCGACGTCGACGACGAGCAGGACGGGGCGGTCGGAGGCCATGCGGACATCGTGCCACCCGGCCGGCTCCGGCAGAACGTCGGCGGAGAGGAGGGCCTCTGCGTCGGCGGGCGAGGGACCGCGCTCTCGGCGTGCGTTCTGCAGGAGCCCGCAGACCTCTCCCGGGGACTGGTCAGGATCCGGCACCGCGATTTAGGATGTTCACGTTCACATACCGTGCGAAGACGCACACCTCCGCGGCCCTGCGGATCGTGCCTCGACGCCGCATCCGATCACGAGGGCCTATCTGCATGAGACGATCACGATCGGCGGTGAGGACCGCTCTGGCGGTCGCGACCGTCGCCGCCACGGCGCTGCTCGGCGCCACGGTCCCCAGCTCCGCCTTCGGAGCCACCGAGACCCCGCTCCTCCACTACACGTTCGACACCGCCCCCACCGGCACCACGGTCGCCGACACCAGCGGCAACGGCTACAGCGCGACGCTGCGCGGCTCCGGAGCCCAGTTCCGCAACGGGCTCATCAGCCTCCCCGGCGGATCCGCCGCGGCCGCCCCCTACCTCGAGATCCCCACCGCCGGCCTCGTCGGCAAGAAGGACCTGACCTTCTCCACCTGGCTCGCCCACAAGGGCGGCACGGGCAACGTCGCCGCCGCGTTCGTCGGAGCGCCCGTCGCCTCCGGCGCCTCGTTCTCCTCCGGCTACTGGCTGCTCAACCCGAGCAACCTCTCCGGCTACACCAAGTCGGTCGTCACCAACTCGGTCAACGCGGGCGCTCCCTACAACACCGAGGTCGGAGCCGGAGCGACGGGCACCCCGACCGTCGGCGCGCGCACCCCCTCGGGCCTCTCGCTCTACACGACCGTCATCGACGGCTCGACCGGCAAGCTCACCGTGTACGTCAACGGCGCGCAGATCTCGCAGAGCACGATCGCCCGCGACGTCTCCTCGTTCGGCCCGTCGCTCGTCGCGTACATCGCGCGCTCGACCTACAACGACCCGGGCTGGAACGGCGAGATGGACGACTTCGCCGTCTACGACAGCGCCCTCAGCAGCAGCTCCGTGCAGGCGCTCTACTCCTCGCAGGCCCTCGACCGCGCCGTCGCGTCGGTCACGGTGCCCACGGAGGCGACCGCCGGCTTCACGGTGCCCACCACCGCCAGCGGCGTCGGCATCACCTGGACGTCGAACAGCGCGGCCGTGGCCATCACCGGCGGCACCGCGACCGTCACGCGCCCCGCCGCGGGGCAGCCGGACGCCACCGCCACCCTCACCGCCACCTACAGGGTCGGCACCGAGACCCGCTCGGTCGACTACGCGGTGCGCGTCGCCGCGCAGCTGGACGACGCGACGAAGGTCCAGCGCGACCTCGCCGCGATCGCCATCCCGAACGTCGGCGACATCCGGACGAACGTCTCGGTGCCCACCACCGGCACGCTCGGCTCGAGCATCGCCTGGAGCGTCGTCAGCCCGAGCGGAGCGACCGTCCGCGACGGCAGCGCCGCCGGCACCCGCACCATCGACGTCGACCGCCCCGCGACCGGGAGCCCCGCGATCGACGTGGTCGTCCGCGCGACCGCGACCAGCGGATCCACCACCCGGACCCGCGACTTCACCCTCCGGGTGCAGCCGCTCCCCGCCGGCACCGACGACACCGAGGCGTACGTCTGGGCGTTCTTCACCGGAGAGGGCGACGGCGCCGAGCGCATCAGCCTCGCCGCCTCGAAGGGCAACGACGCGCTGAGCTGGAACACGCTGAACGGCGGCAAGCCGGTCTTCACCTCGAACCTGGGGACGATGGGCCTGCGCGACCCGTTCATCATCCGCTCGCACGAGGGCGACAAGTTCTTCATGCTCGCCACCGACCTGAAGATCGACGGGCTCCCCGGCGGCTTCGACACCGCGCAGAAGTCGGGCTCGAAGTACATCGAGGTCTGGGAGTCGACCGACCTGGTGAACTGGTCCGCCCAGCGCCACGTCAAGGTCTCCACCGACTTCGCCGGCAACACCTGGGCCCCCGAGGCGTACTGGGATGACGAGCTCCAGACCTACGTCGTCTTCTGGGCCTCGAACATGTACCCGACCACGAACACGGCCGATCGCGCCTCCGTCACCTACAACCAGATGATGTACGCGACGACCGAGGACTTCACCTCCTTCTCGGAGGCGAAGCCGTGGATCGACGTCAAGCGCGGCGCCGGCAAGGGCACCATCGACTCGACGGTCGCGAAGGACGGCGACACCTACTACCGCTTCACCAAGGACGAGGCGTCGATGACCCTCCGCGAGGAGAAGAGCACCGACCTGCTGGCCACCGTCTCGGGCTCGCTGCCCGGCACCGGCGGACCGGCGGACGAGTGGTCGCTGGTCAAGGAGAAGGTGGCCTCGGGCCTGCCCAACGGCGAGCCCGGCAAGACCTTCACCAGCGGTGAGGGCCCCAACGTCTTCCCCGCCAACGAGGGCGACGTGAACGGCCTCGACTGGTTCCTCTTCATCGACCAGCCGAACTACCACGACGGGCCGAACCACTACATCCCGTTCGGCACCGACGACCTCGCGAACGGCGACTCCTGGCAGCCGCTCGGAGCGAAGCTCCGCACGGGCCTGCCGCAGAACGCCGACGGCGGCAAGCCGCGCCACGGCACGGTCATCCCGGTGACGCGCTCCGAGTACCAGAAGGTGCTCGAGGGCTACGCCCCCGGCCTGGCCGTCGCCTCGGTCGCTCCGCTGACCGCGACGACCACGGTCGGCGCCGCGCCGGTCCTGCCCCGCGCCACGATCACGACCGCCGCCGGCACCACCAGCACGGTCGACGTGGCCTGGGACGCCGTCGCGCCCGCCGCCTACGCCACGGCCGGGACCTTCACGGTCTCGGGCGTCGCGCAGGACGCGTCGCGCATGCCGGTGCAGGTCACGGTCACCGTGCAGTCCTCGCTGAAGGTGAGCGCGACCGCCACGTCGCGCTGCGTCGCCGGCAAGGTCGTGCTGACGGTCGTCGGCAAGAACGGCGACACGGTGCCCATGGACGTCTCGATCAGCACCCCCGAGGGCGTGAAGACGATCGCCGGCGTGAAGCCCGGCGCCTCCGGCTCCGCCGCGTTCACGGTGCGCTCGACGCAGCTCGCCGCGGGCGAGGCGACGGTCACCGGCACGGCCACGGTCGGCGGCAAGACCGTCACGGCCACGGCCACCGCGCCGTACAGCGCGCGCAGCTGCGGCTGACGCACGGCACTCCCCGGGAGCCCGGCGCACCTCACCGGTGCGGCGGGCTCCCGTCGTCGTGCGGAGGAGTCGGGAAACCGCCCTGACGCCGAGACGCCACTCCCTCGGCGGCGCTTCGACGGACGGCGCCTCGTCACGCGGGCAGGCCCGGGACGGCCCGCCCGGCGTCATCCGGTGACGGCTGCCGGTCCGGCTTCGAGCAGGTCGCGGACGCTGCGCGGCTCGCGTCCGAGGAGGCGCCCGAGCTCGGGGCCGGTGCCCGCGAAGAAGCCGCGCTCGGCCGCCCGGTGCATCCCGAGGGTGAAGCGCACGAGGAACTCGGGCCGACCCGCCGCGACGCGCGCGGCGACCCACTCGTCATCGCCGAGGACGCGCAGCTCGACGGGCCGCCCGCCGACCTCGGCCGCGATCCCGGCGATCTCCTCGAACGTCGGAGCCTCCGTCGCGGTCAGCATGATCGGCCCGTCCTGCGGGCTCCCCGAGAGGAGGAGCCGGGCGGCCGCCTCCGACTCGTCCTCGCGGGCCGTCCACGAGACGCGGCCGTCGGAGGGGACCTCGATCACTCCGGTCTCCCGCCACGGTCCGAGGAAGAGGCCCAGGCTGTGCGCGTAGAAGCCGTTGCGGAGCGACGTCCAGGCGAGCCCGGACTCGGCGAGCAGGCGCTCGGTCGCCGCGTGGTCCCGGCCCGGGCCGAAGGGGGTGTCGGCGGCGGCGCCCTGGTGGCTCGTGTAGAGGACCCGTCCGACTCCGACCGCGACGGCCGCCTCGACGGCGGTGCGGTGCAGGGCGACGGCGTCGGCCCGCGGATCGCTCGAGGAGACGAGGAGCAGCTGATCCGCTCCGTCGAAGGCGCCCGGGAGGGAGGCGGGGTCGGCGTAGTCGCCGACGCGCACCTCCACTCCGCGCTCCGCGAAGCGGGCGGCCTTCGAGGCGTCGCGGGCGACGACGGCGATCCCGGAGGCGGGGACGGAGTCGAGGAGGTGGTCGACGGTGGCGCCGTTCAGAGCGCCGGTGGCACCGGTCACGATGATCATGGGGAGAGCCTTCCGATGAGGGGTATCAGCGATACCACGACGAAGATAACCACGGAGTTCCCTTGATAGCAACCGTGCGCTACCGTCGATACGTGACCAGCTCCACTCCTCCGACCGACACGCGCCTGCGCATCGTCGAGGCGGCCGCCGGCCTCCTCCGCGACGAGGGCCCCGCCGCCGTCACCACGCGAGCGGTCGCCCAGGCGGCCGGGCTGCAGGCCCCGGCGATCTACCGCCTCTTCGGCGACAAGGACGGCCTGCTCGAGGCGGTCGCGGAGCACGTGCTGGCCACCTGGGTCGACTCCAAGGCGCGGACGGTCGAGGCGGCCGTCGCCGGGGGCGTCGACCCGGTCGAGGACCTGCGCGCGGGCTGGGCCGCGCAGGTGGAGTTCGGCCTCGCCAACCCCGCGCTCTTCCGCCTCCTCAGCGATCCGGGCCGCGCCTCCGGATCACCGGCCGCCCTCTCCGGGCGGCGGGTCCTCGCCGCCCGCGTGCAGCGCGTGGCCGCCGAGGGCCGCCTCCGAGTGCCGGAGGAGCGCGCCGTCGGCCTCATCCAGGCGGCGGGCACCGGCGTGGTCACCACCCTGCTCTCCACCCCCGCCGCCGACCGCGACCCCGGTCTCGCCGACGCCGCGCTCGACAGCGTGCTCGCGGGGATCCTCACCGACCCGCCCTCCCCCGGCGACGGCGGGCGGCTCACCGCCCTCGTCGGCGTCCGTGCCCTCGCACCGGAGCTCGCCGGCCTCACGCCCGCGGAGCGCCTGCTGCTCGCGGACTGGCTCGACCGCGCCCTCGCGGCGGCCGCGCAGGAGTGACGGGCACGCAGGAGTGACGGGCGCGCTTCCACCACAGGAGCGACGAGCGCCGTCCCGCCGCGGAAACGACGGCGCCTCCGTCCCGCAGAGACGCGGGCTTCGCGGCTAGGCGCGCCTGCCGTCGGGCGGGAGGATCGACGCCTGGATGAGCGGCACGGGGCAAGGAGGGCATGTTGAAGCTGTGGAGCGCATCGAACGCGTTCCTCTACCTCGGCAGCGTCAAGGAGAACGACTTCCTGCAGAACGTCTCCGAGCTCGTCGGTGACTACGACCGCGAAACGACCTCCGCCAGCTATAACAAGGGCGTCCGCTCGACCTCGACCGCCTTGAAGCGCGAACGGATCCTGACCGTGGACGAGCTCGGAGCGATGCCCCGCGGCCGCGCCGTGATGCTCTCTACTGGCTCCCGCGCCGCGCTGCTGCGCACCGTTCCCTGGTACGAGGGCACGAAGGAGAAGGTCGCAGCGATCAAAGCCAGACGTGTTCTCGGGCGCGGACCGGCTCGTCGCTGACGAATGTGCTTGTGCTACGCGCTGCGGCGGGAGATGAGCGAGTGCTCGACGACGATCTCGCTCGGGTGCGCCGGAGGGCCGTTCCGGATGCGCTGAGCGAGGAGGTCGACGGCCGTCTTGGCGATCTGGCGGCTGCCGGGATCGATCGTGGTGAGGGCGGGTATCGCGTAGGCGGCGGCGGTGACGTTGTCGAAGCCGACGACCGCGATGTCCTCCGGTACGCGGATGCCGCGAACGTGCAGCGCGTGCAGTGCCCCGAAGGCCAGGGTGTCGTTGAAGCAGAAGACGGCGTCCAGAGGGACGCGGGAGTCGAGCAGCTGCGTCATCGCGACGGCGCCGTCGGCGTGGTGCCACTCGGTGGCGACCGCGACGAGGGCGGGGTCGAACGGGATCGCGTTCGCCTCGAGGGCACCGCGGTATCCGTCCAAGCGGAGTGCTGCGGCGCTGACGGATCCGCCGGCGGGGTTGCTGCCGATCGCGGCAATGCGCCGGTGTTGGCGGTCGATCAGGTACTGCGTGGCGGTGGCCGCGGCGGCTGTGTTCGCCATGGTCACGTGATCGACCGGGCCGTCGAAGATCCTGTCGCCCAGGAGAACGAGTGGGCGGTCCCCGACGAGTACTTTCTCGTCTCCGGGGCCGAGTGCGTGAGGCTGGAAGATCAGTCCGTCCGACAGCTGGCGGCTGGAGCCGGAGAGGACGGCGATCTCGGCGTCTCGGCGCGCTCCGGTCTGCTGGATGATCACGGTCCAGCCGTGCCGCTCGGCCTCCGACATGATGACCGTCGCGAGCTGGCCGAAGTACTCGATCGCGAGATCCGGGATCGCGAGGGTGATGAGCCCGGTCTGGCCGGTGCGCAGTCCGCGCGCGGAGACGTTGAGTTGGTATCCGAGATCGCGGACTGCCTTGAGGACGAGATCGCGGGTCTCGGGTCTGACGTTGGCGTTGCCGCTGAGCACGTTGGAGACCGTGCGAGCGGTGACGCCTGCAGCAGCGCCGACATCGGCCATGGTCACCGGGCGGGTTCGCGATCGCGGCATCGGCATTATTCCTCCCATGAGCGTTCCCCGATCATCCCAGGTCGACGGTCGGCGAGAGGCGCACGGTCACCCAGGCGATGGCGGGGATCCGGAACGAGAGGACGCCGTCGGACAGCGCAACGGCGAGGAGTCGCGGAGTGACGGTGTCGGGGAGCTCCGCCGAGTTCGTCGCGAACGGGTCCTCGTGTCGGAGGATCAGCGCCTCCGTCACGGTGAGGGCGGGGAACGCGGTGAGGTCGACCGTGGTCTCCGTGACGCCGTCGGTCGCGCGGTTGACGATCATCAGGTCGAGGGAGCCGTCGGCGTGTGCCGCTGCGGCGAAGGCGAGGACGGGAGCGGAGTCCTCGCCCCCTCCCGTGCTGTCCGCCTCGACGACGGTCCGGAGCGCGGTCGCGCCGGCGGAACGCCGTGCCTGGGCGAACGGCCAGAAGGTGCTCTGCCGCCAGGCGGGGCCGTCCGGTTCGGTCATGATCGGACCGATGACGTTCACCAGCTGAGCCATGCTCGCTGCACGGACGATGTCGGCTCTGTTGATCATGCTGATGAGCATGTCGCCCACGACGACGGCGTCCGCTGCCGTGTAGCGGTCCTCGAGGAGTCGGGGCGCCTCCTCCCATTCGAGCCCTCCGGCGACGCGCTCGTCGTGGGCGACGAAGTCCCACACGTTCCACTCGTCGAAGGAGATGGCGATCGGACGCTCTGATCGCGTCTGTGCGCGCACCTGTCCGATCGTGTCGGCGATGGCGGTGATGAAGCGGTCCATCGCGACGCCGGAGGCGAGGAACGCGGCCAGGTCGCCGTCGTAGCGGAAGTACTGGTGGCAGGACACGAAGTCGACGTGCTCGATCGTGTGCAGCAGTACCTCCTGCTCCCAGGCTCCGAAGGTGGCCATCCGGTCGTTCGAGCTGCCGCAGACGATCAGTTCGAGGCAGGGGTCGAGTGCGCGCATGGCGGCGGCGGTGCGGGCGGCGAGACGCCCGTACTCGTCGGCGCTCAGGTGGCCGATCTGCCACGGCCCGTCCATCTCGTTGCCGATGCACCAGAGACGGATGCCGTGCGCCTCGTCGGCGCCGTTCGCGCGCCGCTCGTCCGAGAGAGTGGTGCCGCCGGGGTGGTTCGCGTACTCCAGCAGGTGCAGGGCCGAGCGGATTCCGTCGGTCCCGAGGTTCAGCGCCATCATCGGCTCGACGCGTGCCGCCCGGCACCAGCGGACGAACTCGTCGACCCCGAAGCGGTTCGGCTCGACGGTGTGCCAGGCAGGATCGAGCCGGACGGGACGGTCCTCGACCGGACCGATGCCGTCGCGCCAGTCGTACGCCGAGACGAAGTTACCGCCCGGGTAGCGGACGGTCGTGACCCCGAGCTCCTCGACGAGCGCGAGGACGTCGGTGCGGAATCCGTCGGCGTCGGCACTCTCGTGCGAAGGATCGAGCAGGCCGCCGTACACGCCTCGGCCCAGGTGCTCCACGAACGATCCGAAGAGCCGCGGATCGATCGTCCCGACCGTGAAGGCGGGGTGCACGATGCCGTGCGCTCGGTGGACGGGGTGCGAGGTCATGGCCATTCCGTTTCATCGATGAACTGGTGCGCACAGTATGCACGCCTCGACCAGCACACCGCGATCCGAAAGGGATGGTGTCGAATGTTGACGGGGTCGGCCCGGCGGCTCTACTATCGCCGACAGCGGTCCTCGATTTCATCGATGAAATGCCTGCACCAGGTGGCCGAGTCAATGAAGACAGTGAAAGCGAGGCACGTCGTGAGGCGTCACAGCACCCGGATCAGCATCGTCGCAGCGGTCACAGCCGCGACTGCGGCCCTTCTTCTCAGCGGCTGCACGCCGTCGTCCGCGGGAGGCGCCTCGGCCGGGAACGGCGGCGACACCTTGACCGTCTGGCACTACTACTCCGTCGACGGCCAGACCGCCGGACTCGAGGAGCTCGCGTCGGACTTCGAATCGACGCACGAGGGGGTCGCGGTCGAGAACGTCTACGTTCCGTTCGACCAGCTGACGAACAAGCTCGTGCAGGCCGCGGGAACGGGCACCGGCCCCGATGTGGTCGTCTACAACGCCGCCGATACCTTCACCCTCACCGAGGCGAAGGCCATCGAGCCGATGAACGAGTGGTGGGACCAGTACGCCGACGCCGGGCAGTTCCCCGACGCCGTCGTGCAGAAGGTCGGCGACGACGTCATGGGCGTGCAGGGCTTCGTGAACCTGATCGGCCTCTGGTACAACCAGGACATCCTCACCGAGCTGGGTGTCGAGGCTCCCACCACGTTCGAGGAGCTCGAGGCGGATCTCGCCTCGGCCACGGCCGCCGGCAAGGACGGCATCACGCTGACCGGCAAGGCGAACTCCGAGGGCGAGTGGCAGGCGTTCCCGTGGCTCTCGCGTGCCGGGTGGGACTACGCCGCACCCGAGCAGCAGCCTCTGCAGGACGCGTTCGCGATGGTGCAGGACTGGACCGCGAAGGGCTACCTGACCAAGGAGGCGGCGACGTGGGACCAGACGGTCCCTTTCCAGCAGTTCGCCGCGGGGAACACGGCCTTCGCCGTCAACGGCAACTGGCAGATCACCTCGGCCGAGAAGGACGCCGCGTTCGAGTACGGGGTCGTGCCGATCCCCGTCGGTGAGGGCGGCTCGGTCTACCTCGGCGGTGAGGTGCAGAACGTGGGCGCCTTCTCCGAGAACAAGGCGCTCGCGCAGGAGTACCTCGAGCAGGAGTTCTTCTCGAAGCAGGGGCAGCTGACGCTGCTCGACGCCTTCGGCTCGATCCCCGCCCGTGCCGATGCAGCTGCCGACGACAAGGTCGGCAGCGACCCGATCCTTTCCCAGTTCGCGGCGATCCTCCAGGACGACGGCCACACCTCGCCTGACCCGGCGATCCCGTCCGAGAACGTCGCGAAGGTGCTGCAGACCGTCGGTGAGTCCTGGAGCGCGGCGGTCGCCGGCAGCGGGACCCCCGAGCAGCTCTCGAGCGACCTGATGACGACCCTGACGCCGCTGCTCCAGCAGTAGCAGACCCCGACGAGAGAATGGAGCGACCGTGAGCAGCACCTCGACCACGACCCGGAGACGATCCGGCGTCGGCGGCGGCCGACTGGGCTTCGCCGCACCGGGAGGAGTGCTGCTCGCGGCGCTGTCGCTCTACCCCATCTACCTGCTGATGAGGATGAGCGTCAGCGAGGTCAGCTCCGGAACCCTCAACGGGGACTGGCCGTTCGTCGGAGTGCAGAACTTCCTCGCGCTGCTCCAGGGCTCCGACCTCGGCGGCGCCACGCTGCGCACCGGGGCCTTCGTGGTCCTGGTCACGGTCGTCGGGGTCGTCGGAGGACTCGGAGCGGCGATCGCCCTCCGTTCCTCCCGGCTGGGCAGTGCCTTCCTCCTGGGGATGATGGTGTTCATCTGGGCCATGCCGCCCGTGGTGAACGGCAGCATCTGGAAGTTCCTCCTCGCCGATCAGGGTCTGGTCAACACGCTCGTGCGGGCGACCGGCCTCTCGGCGGAGGGCGTCCCCTTCCTCTACGACGCGAGGTTCGCGCTGCTCTCGGTCGCGATCGTGAACGCCTGGGCCGTCATCCCCTTCAATGCGCTGGTCTTCCGGTCGGCTCTGCTGGGCATCGACCCCGAGATCCTCGAGGCGGCCTCGGTCGACGGCGCGAGCCGCTGGCAGGAGATCCGGAGCATCCTCATCCCCGCGGCGCGGCCGACCGCCGTCATCCTGGCGATCCTGACCGTCGTCTACGCCTTCCGCAGCTTCGACTTCATCTACGTGATGACCGCCGGCGGCCCCGGAGACGCGACGTCCACGCTGCCCTACCTCAGCTACTCCCAGGCCTTCGTCCAGCACGACTACGGACTGGGTTCCGCGACGGGCATCATCGCCCTCGCCATCGTGGCGGTCCTCGCCGTCGTCTACGTCCGATCGACCAGGAGCGAGTCCTGATGAGCACCCTCACCGCCCCCCTGACCCGCCTGCGAGGCGGCGCTGCGACCCGCGTCGCGCGACCGTCCCGCACCCGGGAGCCGGTCGCCTTCACCGTACGCGTGGTGCTCTACGTCCTGTACGGGCTGCCCCTTGTCTGGATCGTGCTCACCTCCCTCAAGCGCCAGGGCGACGTGGTCGGCGGAGCGATCCTCTCGGCGCCCTCCTTCGACGCCTATGCGGAGGCGCTCGCGAACCCCGCCCTCGCGACGGCGCTCGCCCAGTCGGCGCAGATCGCCCTCGGGACCACTGCACTGGTGCTCGCGCTCGGCGTCCCGTTCGCCTACGCGCTGCGCCGCGTCGACGGCGTCGTCGCCGGTCTCGTCCTCGGGCTGCTGATCTTCCTGCAGATGGTGCCGCAGACGGCGAGCATCATCCCTCTGTTCGCGATCTTCAGCAGGCTCGGTCTTCTGGACACCACCGCCGGTCTCGTCCTCGCCGATACGGCGATGTTGCTGCCGTGGGCCGTGCTGCTGCTGCGACCGTTCTTCGCCGCGGTGCCCGACGCCATCGAAGAGGCCGCCTCCATCGACGGGGCCGGTCGGCTGCGCACCTTCTTCGCCGTCGTCGTCCCGATCGTTCGAAACGGCATGGCGACGGTCGGCTCGCTGATCTTCCTCGTCGCCTGGGGCGAGTTCCTCTTCGCGATCAACCTCTTCCTCTCTCCGGTCAACTACCCGATCAGCGCTCTCATCGCGCAGCAGACGTCGGGGTACGGGATCGACTGGCCCGGGCTGATGGCTCTCGCGGTCATCTCCTCGCTGCCGCTGCTGGCCGTCTACGTGCTGTCGTTCCGGCTGCTGCGTGAGGGCCTCGCCGTCGGCAGCGTCAAGTAGCAGTCGTCCTTCCTCTCGTCCCGCGCCACTCTTGAAAGATCCCGTCATGACCTTCTCCCCAGCCCTGCCCGTTGACCCGGCCGCCGGGACCCTGACACCCCTCGCCATCGACCGGGTCCAGCTGGACCCGGAGGGGTTCTGGGGACGTCGGGTCGCCGTCAACGCGACCGCCACCTTCGAGCACAACCTCGGCTGGCTGGAGCGCGCCGGATGGCTGCGCAATTTCGAGCTCGCCGTCGGGGGCGGACTCGCCGAAGGCCGTCGCGGACGCGAGTTCGCCGACTCCGAGGTCTACAAGACCCTCGAAGGGCTCTGCTGGCACACCGCCGGACGTGAGGACCCGGAGACCGAATCGATCATCCGCGCTCTCACCGCCCGCATCGTCAGTGCGCAGGAGAGCGACGGCTATCTCGGCACCCGCTTCGGCCGGCACGGTCAGGCTGAGCGTTACAGCGACCTCGAGTGGGGCCATGAGCTGTACAACGCCGGACACCTCCTCCAGGCCGCGGTCGCGCGACTGCGCACCCACGGTGAGGACGGGTTCACGCAGGCCGCGCGCCGTCTCGCCGACCACATCTGCTCGGAGTTCGGGGCGGACGGCCGCCAGACGGTCTGCGGACATCCGGAGATCGAGGTCGCGCTCACGGAGTTCGCCCGCGCCACGGGGGAGGAGCGCTACCTCGAGCAAGCCCGCGTGTTCTTGGACCGCCGCGGTCACCAGAGCCTGGAAGACGTCGAGTTCGGTCGCGCCTACTTCCAGGACGACGTCCCGATCCGCGAGGCCAAGGTCCTCCGCGGACACGCGGTGCGCGCCCTCTACCTCACGTCCGCGGTGGTCGACGTCGCCGTGGACACTGATGACGCCGAGCTGCTCGCGATCGTCGAGCGGCAGTGGGAGGCCACAGTCGCACGCCGGACCTACATCACCGGTGGAATGGGCTCGCATCACCAGGACGAGGCGTTCGGCGCCGACTTCGAGCTACCCAACGACCGCGCGTACTGCGAGACCTGCGCCGGCGTGGGCTCGATCATGCTCTCGTGGAGGTTGCTGCTCGCCACCGGCCGCCCGCGCTACGCGGACCTGATCGAACGCACTCTGCACAACATCATCGCCACCGCCGTGTCCGAGGACGGCCGCTCCTTCTTCTACGCGAACACCCTCCACCGGCGCGAGCCGGGCGTCGCGTCCTCCCCGGAGGAGCAGTCCAAGCGCGCGGACTCCAGTCAGCGGGCGGCGTGGTTCGACGTCGCCTGCTGCCCCAACAACCTCGCCCGCACCTTCGCCTCGCTGTCCGGCTACCTCGCCACCACCGATGCGAAGGGTGTGCAGCTGCACCAGTACGCGTCCGCCACGATCTCCGCCGCTCTCCTCCAGGGAGACGTCTCGATGGAGGTCTCCAGCGACCTGCCGGAGCGGGGGCGAGTCGCCGTGACCATCACGCGCACACCCGTCGAGCCGTGGACTCTGACGCTGCGGATCCCGACCTGGGCGACGAACGCGGACGTCGTCGTCGTCTCCGCCGACGGGGATGCTGCCGAGACGCCGACCGGACCGTTCCACGGCACGCTCCACCTCGAACGGCGTTTCCGCGTCGGCGACCGGATCGAACTCGACCTCCCCTTCGAACCCGTCCTCGTGCAGCCCGACGAGAGGATCGATGCCACCCGCGGCACCGTCGCCGTCCAGCACGGACCGGACATCCTCTGCCTCGAGTCCGTCGACCTCCCCGCCGGCGCCCACGTCGACGACATCGCCCTGGACGCCGGAGCGGTCCCGATCGCACGAGAGGGGCGTGTGACGCTCGCCGGCAGCGTCGCCGAACGCGACGAGCACGAATGGCCCTTCTCCAGAATCCCTCGAACCCCGCACCGACGGCCGTTGACCGTGGCGCTCACCCCGTACCGGTCGTGGGGATCCCGAGGTCCCGTGTCGATGCGCATCTGGCTTCCCGTGAACCACTCCTGATTCCCGGGCGAGCTCCCACCGCCGGGCGGATCCTCGCTCCTCTGCGGCGGCCGCCGGTCACCGCATCCGCACTTCGACGAAGAAGGCAGGACATGTCCCTCCTCTCACGCAGAGCCTCTCGGCTGCTCGCGGCACTCACGATCGGCGTCATCGCCGCAGCAGGATCGGTGGTGGTCGGCCAGACCGCCGACGCCGCCACCAGTTACCCCTACACGCTCGCCTCCGACAAGATCCGCGCGAGCTTCGCCGCGGACGGGTCGATGCAGTCGCTCAAGATCGTCGGCGACCTACACGACACCGAATACCTGATGAACCCGGACAGCGCTCCGGAGCAGGCCCGCGAGACGAACAGCAAGTACCGCCAGTGGTTCGGGAACCTGATGTTCTCCTACGCGAACGGCACGGGAGCAGTGTCGACCACCGGTGTCGGCGCGAACCCCTGGAAGACCGCGTGGACCTCCCAGTCGGCCGACGGCCGCACCGTCTCGGCGACGTCGAGCAGTGTGACGGTCACCCACCAGAACTCCACCAACGCGGAAGGCGTGAAGGGCTTCACCGTCACCGAGACGTACTCTCTCGCCTCCGACGGCTCCCTGGTCTGGAAGCAGGACGTCAAGAACACCGCGGCCACGCAGCTCGTCATCGGCGACTGGGGTGTCCCCGTTCCCGGCAACGAGCTATGGAGGCAGGGCGACTCGATCTACGAGACCCGGGTCCTCACACACTCCTACGTGGGTAAGAACGGCTCATACGTCACTCTCGAGCGTCCCAGCGGCCAGGGCCCGTTCATCGCCATGACCGCCGACACCGCATCCGGCTCCGGCTTCGAGTACCAGGACCGCTGGCGCACCGAGGAAGTCGGCAACACCTCCTGGGCCTGGAACTCGGCGAACGAGAGCTCGAACATCAAGGGCCTCAACATCTACTACCCGCACTCCACCGCGATCCAGAAGACCAACCGCGGCTACCTCAGCTCCACCAGTGTCGCCATCGCGCCGGGCGCGACGAAGAGCTACACCTATCGCATCGGCAAGGTCGATGACGACGCAGCACTCAAGCAGACGATGTTCGATCGAGGGCTGCTCGACACCACGGTCGTCCCCGGACTCATCGTGCCCATCGACCGGCGCGCAGAGATGGCGTTCCGGATCAAGGGCACCATCACGTCAGTCACCGCGCGCAACCGCAACGACCTCAAGGGGTCAGCGCCCACGAACCCCGTCGTGACGTTCTCCCGGAGCAACGGCGACTACCGGATCTACGGGATGACCTTCGACCGCACGCAGCTGGGCGCCAACGACGTCACCGTCTCGTACACGGACCAGACCGGCGCCGCGCGGCAGTCCGTCCTCCAGTTCTCCGTGATCGACAGTGTCGCGGGACTCCTCGACACGCATGCGAAGTTCATGGTCGAGAAGACCCAGTGGAAGCCGTCCGACGGACTCTCCGCGAGCGACATCCGCAACTACACCTTCGACGACTGGATGATGAACGCCCCCGACGGCAGCCTCGCCACCACGACGAATGCCCCTCAGGGCCGCCGCAACGAGTACGCCGGCTACTACGGGCTCGGCGACGACTGGGGACTCCCGCACGGCCAGTTCCTCGCGGAGAAGCTCGTCGCCCTGCCCGACGCCATCCAGATCAAGGCCCTCGACGACTACCTCCAGAAGGCCGTCTGGGAGAACCTGATGGGGAACACGTCGCCCAGCGCCGCGCCGAAGTACACCGTCTACGACTTCTGGGAGCAGGGGAAGCCCGGCAGCCTGAACACCACGCCCGGCTACCGCGGCTACGCCTACCCGCACGTCTACAACACGTTCTTCGGCATGTACAACATCGCCAAGCAGAACCCCTCCGCGATCGCCTACGCCCACCCCGCTCAGTGGTACCTGACGACGGCCTACGGGATCTTCAAGGAGCTCTACGAGGGACCCGTCGCCTACAACTGGGAGACCGGACTCATGGGTGAGCTCTCGACACCCGATCTCATCGCCGCATTGCGCGCCGAGGGACTGGACACGCAGGCCAACGACATCGAAGCGAAAATGGCGATCAAGTACGCCAACTTCTCCTCCAACGCCTACCCCTACGGCTCCGAGTACAGCTACGACAACACGGGGGAGGAGGCGGTCTACACCCTCGCCAAGCTCAATGTGAACGACGACAAGACGAACGCCCTGCGCGTCATGCGCGACATCGTCGCCAAGACGGAGGCCGCCCGCGGACGCATGCCCGTCTGGTACTGGTACTCCGACCCCACCACCATCACGGGCGAGAACTGGTGGCAGTTCCAGTACAGCGCCTCCCTCGCCGGCTACACGATGGACGACTACATCAACCACACCGCAGCACTCGAGACCGGAACCACGGCCATCACCGCCGCGCGCCGCGCCGAGCTGCAGCGCCTGAACTACGCCGGCAAGGTCGCAGGACTCGCGACCATCAACTCCGGCCAGATCAGCAACGCGCCGGCCAACATCGGAGCCGCATCGTGGTCGTACCAGGCCGAGCGCGGCAACCTCGGCACCCTCGGGGTCGGCGGAGGCGCGAACGTCAAGCTGAACAACGGCTGGCGGGGCATGACCGGCGAGAGCGATCTCGGACTGTGGGGCACCCTGCAGACCCTCAGCGCCGACGTCGTCACCGATGACCCGATCTTCGGAGTCGTCGGATACGGAGCGGACGTCTCGCGGGACGCCTACTCCACCACCGTCATCCCGAAGGACGGCCTGCAGCGCCGCCTCAACCTGGTGACCCAGCAGCTGTCGGTCGACCTCGAGAACGACGCCTACTCGCAGGCGATCGTCGGCTCGAACAGCGCCGACCTGCGCCTGGACATGCTCAACCGCACCGGCACCGCACACTCCGGCATCGCGGAGGTCAGCGGCCTCGCGCAGGGCAGCTACGCGGTCATCGTGAACGGCGTGCGCCAGCGCACCGTCAACGTCTACCGGCCCGCCTCTCTCGCGGGAACGCTTCCCGCGCCGGTCCGCGTCCCGTTCGATGCGCCCGCCGGCAGCACGTACATCGTCCACCTGGTCTCGACCGCCCCGGGCGCGAATGCGGCGCCGACCGTCAACGCCGGACCCGACCAGGCCGGGCTGTCCCTCGGACTCGATCCGATCCAGCTCAGCGGATCCGCCTCCGACGACGGACTCGGCTCGCCGAACGGAACCCTGACGACGCAGTGGAGCGTGCAGTCTGCTCCTGCCGGTGCCACCGCGACCTTCGCGTTGCCGACTGCTCGCCGCACGTCTGCGTCGGTGAGTACCGCCGGCAGCTACGTGTTCGCACTCCGGGCAAGCGACGGCGTCCTTGCGACCACCGACACGGTGTCCGTGACCGTTCAAGCCCTGCAGCCGCTCCCGGCCGACTGGGTGACCTACACCTTCGACTCATCGTCGAACGGCACCGTCCCCGACGCCTCCGGCAACGGCAACGCGCTCGCGCTCAAGGGGACGGCGGCAACCGCCACCGACGGCACGGCGAGCGTGCTGCGGCTGAACGGAAGCGACGGGGCCTTCGCCCAGCTGCCGTCGGACATCCTGTCACGCTCGAAGGACCTGACCATCTCGATGAGGGTGAAGGTCGATTCGATCTCCACCTTCAGCCGGCTGTTCGACTTCGGCAGCAGCACCCAGAAGTACGTGTTCCTCACGCCGAAGTCGACTGACGGGAAGCTAGGGCTCGCCCTCACGACCTCCGGTAATGGAGCGGAGACACGGATCTCGACGAACTTCACGATGCCCGCTGGGCAGTGGACCGACATCAAGGTGACCTTCAAGGCGAATACGAACGGCACGACGACGGGAACGATCTTCGCCAACGGAGTGCAGGTCGGGCAGAACACCGCCATGCCGCTCGCTCCGAAGGACCTAGGCCGCACCAGCGGCAACTTCCTCGGCAAGTCACAGTTCCCCGACCCGTACCTCGCCGGCAGCTTCGACAGCTTCGAGATCGACGGAGTCGTGCGCTAACGACACCCGAAAGACCAGCGCTGAACCGCTCGTCGCCCCCTCCTCACGCGGCGACGAGCGGTTCAGCACCTCTTCCCGCGCACAACTTCTGCGCATCAGCCCTCGCCCGCTGGCGCCACCGAGGGGCGAGCTGGTTGAGGTTGCTCGAGACGTACCCGATCGTGCTGCGGATGTTCATCAGATCCGCGGCAACTGACTTGAACTCCGCGTCCGTGATGACCGCGTCCTCGGCCGTCGCGGACTCGAACGGGGAAGTGCGACGCCCGCAGCGGGTCGAGCAGGCTGTCGCCGGCGACTACTCGCCGTCCTTCGCCCTCGCGCTGATGCAGAAGGACGCGGGGCTGATCCAGGCCTACGCGGACAGCGTCGGCGCACCCGTCCCCGGCGTCGCGACGGCCCGCCACTACATCGACGAGGCGATGGCCGCCGGCTTCGGCGGGGAGAACGCCTCGGCGCTGATCAAGGCGATCGCCGCGGAGGCCGACGTCGACCTGACCCGGCGCTGACCCTCCGCCCCGGGGTGCCCCTGCCCGGCCGTGACGGCCGCCGCAGGGGCTCCCCCGGCACCCTCCCCGTCCCGGCCGCGCCGCGTGCTTCACTGGAGGGATGACCACGCGTGACGACCACATCGCCGACTTCGCCGAGTTCCTGACCGCCTCCCCCTCCTCGTACCACGCGGCCGCCGAGGCGGCACGGCGCCTCGAGGGAGCCGGATTCACGGGGCTGGACGAGACGCAGGCGTGGCCCGCGGGGCCCGGCCGGTACTACGTCGTCCGCGACGGCGCGATCATCGCCTGGCACCTGCCCGAGGGCTCCGGGGCGACCACGCCCTTCCGCATCCTGGGCGCCCACACCGACTCCCCCGGCTTCATGCTCAAGCCCCGGCCGACGATCGGTTCGAAGGGCTGGCTGCAGGCCGGCGTCGAGATCTACGGCGGCCCGCTGCTCAACTCCTGGCTCGACCGCGAGCTCGAGCTGGCCGGGCGCGTGGTCACCCGCGACGGCTCGACGCGCCTGCTCCGGACCGGCCCGCTGCTGCGGATCCCGCAGCTCGCGATCCACCTCGACCGCACGGCGAACGAGGGACTCACCCTCGACCGCCAGAAGCACAACGTCCCCGTGTTCGGCATCGGCGACGCCTCCGAGGTCGACCTGCTCCAGCTGCTCGCCGCGCACGCCGGGCTCGACGACGCCTCCGACATCGCCGGCTACGACCTGCTCACCGCCGACACGCAGGCGCCGCGCCGCTTCGGCCTCGACGAGATGCTCCTCGCCGCCGGGCGGATGGACGATCTCAGCTCCGTGCACGCCGGCCTCGTCGCGCTCCTCGCGGCGAGCGCCGATCCCGCGGCGCCGCCCGCGCACATCAGCGTGCTCGCCGCCTTCGACCACGAGGAGCTCGGCTCGGCGAGCCGGTCCGGAGCGAGCGGGCCGTTCCTCGAGGACGTCCTCTCGCGCATCGGCACGGCCCTCGGCGCCGGCGTCGACGAGCGCGCCCGGGCGATCGCCGCCTCCTGGTGCCTCTCGGCCGACGCGGGCCACTCCGTGCACCCCAACTACTCCGAGAAGCACGATCCCGCGAACCAGCCGGTGGCCGGGAAGGGGCCGCTGCTCAAGATCAACGCGACGCAGCGCTACGCGACGGATGCGCGCGGCGCGGCGCTGTGGGCGGGCGTCTGCGAGCGCGCCGGGGTCGGGTACCAGGAGTTCGTCTCGAACAACTCGGTGCCGTGCGGATCGACGATCGGCCCGCTGACCGCGACCCGGCTCGGCATCTCCACGGTCGACGTGGGAGTGCCGCTGCTCTCGATGCACTCGGCGCGCGAGCTAGCCCACGTGGACGACCTGGTCGCCCTGACCGCGGCGATCGAGGCGTTCTTCACTCCCTGAGCCGGGTCGGGCGCGATCGGGGTCCGCGGCGCCGCGCAGTGTGCGGGCGGACCCTGCGACCCCGCGCAACCGCCAGGCGGACCCCGCGGCTCCGCTCAGTCGCCGGGCGGCCGGCGGCGCTGCCGCTTCGTCTCGGAGCGCTGCTGCTTCGCGGCGAGCCGCCGGCGGGTGGAGCCGCGCGTGGGCCGGGTCGGGCGCCGCGGGGCGGAGGGCGGCGCGAGGGCCGCGGTGATGATCCCGCGGAGCAGCTCGAGGGCCGTCTCGCGGTTGCGCAGCTGCGAGCGCTCCTGCGCCACCGTGACGGTGACCGCCCCGGAGACGAGCCGCCGCCCGAGGCGCTCGAGCAGGCGCGAGCGCTGCTCGTCCGAGAGGGCCGTCGACTCCTCGACGCTCCAGGTGAGCTGCACGCGGCTGTCGGAGGTGTTCACGTGCTGCCCGCCGGGCCCGGAGGAGCGCGAGAACCGCCACTGCAGCTCCGATGCGGGGACGACGAGCCCCGGCCGCACCTCGAGATCCATGCGGCAAGCCTGGCACGCGCCCACCCCGGAGCGGCAGCGCCGACGATCCGCTCCCGGGTGCGGTGTCCTCTTGCGGACGTGTCCGCTACAGGCTCTTGTCCCCGCCGTGGTCACGTCCCGACACTGGAGAGGTGCCCGGGCGGGCGCATCGGCCGACTCCTCATTGCCACCCGAAGGCGTCGAGGGGTCGGCCGCACGGCTCGGTCCCGCGGGAGCTCAATCGCGCGGCACCGTCTCGGCGAGGTCGATCTCACCGTCGTCCAGCGCTCCCGGCTCGAGCGCCTCCGGATCATCGAGCACCGGCTCTCCGGCACCGGCGTCGCCGTCGCGGGTGCGCGAGTCCGCCGCCCACGCCGTGCCGAGCGCGAAGAGCGTCGCCACTCCGTAGTGCTCCATCGCGGCGGCCACGCGGCGGCGGCCGGTCCGCGGATTCATGCCGAGCCGGTGCGACGCGGTCTCGAGCGTGACGCCCTGGCGCATCAGCCGGAGCAGCGGCAGCCAGCTCTGGTCGACGGCTCCGATCGGAGCGGCCTGCCGCCACAGCACCTCGAAGTACGACTCGACCAGACCGGCCAGCGCCGCATGGCGCACGCCGAGCACGCTGGTCGGCTTCGTCTCGCCCCACTCGAACGGGACGGCGAGGTGGTCGCCGTCGACCCAGAACCAGCTCGGTGGACTCTCGAGGAGCCGGTACTCGACGCCCGCCGCCTGGTACGCCTCCACCCGCGCGAGCACCTGCGGGTCGCGCGCGCCGGCGGCCGGCATGATGACCCGTACCCGGTCCTTCGCCGCGAGCGCGTGCCCGAAGCGGATCGCCCGCTCCGTCGGCGGGTCGAGGAACCGCTCCACGTTCGGGAGCACCGCCACGAGCGAGCCGGAGTCGCGGCGCACGAGGTCGAACCAGAGGTCCTCGGACGCGTGCGGACCGTGGCGGAGGAGGGTCGGCACGGGATCCGACGTGTCCTCGCCGACCCGCCAGGCGCCGAGCAGCATCGGCAGGCCCGCGACGACGCGCTCGATCCCGTCCAGGGACTCCCTGCCCGCCCGCCGCGCCGACTCCGTGTGCCGGGCGATGGCCGCGGCCGCCCACTCCATCGGCGCCGGGAAGTCGAGCTGCTCGCCCTCGCCGCCCATGAGCCCCCGGCCGCGGAGCCGCTCGATCGCCGCAGCGACCTCGGCCTCGTCGATGTGGGTCAGCTCCGCCGCGTCGGCCAGCGTCGCCGGCCGTCCCCGCAGCAGCGCGGCCAGGAGTCCGTCGTCGTCCATGCGTCTCCTTCGCCGTGGGCCGTCACCCGAGGGTGCCGTCTCCGCGGTCGAGGAGCAAGGGACGCGCGGCGGACGGCGGGGAGCGGCCAGGCGGGGGCGGGGGATGAACTCGTGACGGGCACGGACCTCGGCTCACCTGAGGACTTCCAGCGGAGACCTTCTTCTTCGCTCTCGATCGCACTCTTTCGCAGTGGCGCCTCGTCACCGGGAAGGCGGTGGTCACTGCGGACGTCCGGGATCGATCAGGAGCGCGGTACTGCGGTCACTCGGACAGCAGCGGGATCGAGCGGCCCAGGCGCCTGCCGTACTCGGCGATGGCGCGGCCGACGGGGAGCCGCTCGGCCTCGTAGCGCTCGAGCGCCTCGTCGACCGGGTGCCGCGCGAGGGAGGCGGCGAGGGCCAGCGCGTCGCCCGCCGCCTTGGCCGCGCCCATGGCCGTGTGCGGCCGCACCGTCACGGCGGCGTCACCGAGGAGGGCGACCCGGCCGCGCACCGTCCGCGGCGGGACGTAGTCGACGATCGCCTGCAGGAAGGGCTGCGGCTCGGCGAGGACGGAGGCCGCGAAGGGCGGCGGCAGGCGGTCGACCGCGTCCTCCTCGAGCCGGCGGCGGAGATCGGGAGCGAGGTCGCCGGGCGCGAGGGACACGCTCTCCGGCGGACGGCCGGACGCCGTCATCACTCCGCGGAGGGCGTCCTCGGAGAGGGGCCGGTACCAGACCCAGTTGTAGCGCCGTCGGCCGGGCTCCACCTCGCCGGCTGGTCCGGGGACGAGGTAGCCGAGCATGTGCTCGCCGGGCGCGGTGTAGAAGGCGAAGCGTCCGAGCAGAGTCGCCGCGGCCCCGGCGGGGAGCGCCGACTCCGGGATCAGCCCGCGCCAGGTCGAGTAGCCGACATAGCGGTTCCCCGGCGCCTCGGGCGCGACCGCCGCGCGCACGACGGATCCGAGGCCGTCGGCTCCGATGACGACGTCGAAATCCAGGCCGCTCCCGTCGCGCAGCTCGACGACGACCGGGTCCGTCCCGGTCGAGGGGCGCACCCCGGTGACGGCGTGACCGAGGAGGTAGCGGTCGGCGGGGATCCGCGAGCGGAGCGTGTCGTAGAGGTGGTCCCACGACACCTGCGTCTGCGGGGAGGGGTCGCGGCCGATCACGCGCCCGGAGCGGTCGAGGGTGATCCGCTCGTGCGCGACGACGCCGACCCGCGCCTCGTCGTCGCGGCCTATCGCGTGCAGGAGGTCGATCAGGTCCTGCTGGGCCACGAGCCCGGCTCCCCGCCGCGACAGGCCTGTCGCCGACCGCTCGAGGACCGTCACGCGGTGCCCGTCGCGGACGAGCAGGGCCGCGGCGAACAGTCCGCCGATCGAGCCGCCGACGATCCCGACGTCGAGCGGGCTCACCGCTCCTCCTGCTGCCATGAGCGCGACCGTACCGGCGAGCGGGCGGCCCTCGTTCCTACAGACGGCGGAACAGCGCCCCTCAGGCGCGGTCGTCCGCGCGCAGCGACCGGATCATGCCGCGGAGCAGGCGCGCCGCCGCCTGCCGCTCCTCCTCCGCGAGCCCCTCCAGCATCCGCAGCTCCACCCCGCGGACGGCGGCGGACGCCTCGGCGAGGCTGCGGCGTCCGCGCTCGGTGAGCCGGGCGGGGAGCACCTTTCCGACCGGAGCCGCGTCGGGGCGGGTGACGACGCCGTCGCGCTCCAGAGTCTGCAGCAGGACGTTCATCGACTGCCGGGTGACGAAGGCGCCCCGCGCGAGCTCCGAGTTCGAGAGGCCCGGCCGCTGGGCGAGGAGCTCGAGGCAGGAGTAGTGGGTGACCGTCATCCCGAGCGGGCGGAGCACGGCCTCCATCGCCGCGCGCAGGGCGCTCGACGCCTCCTTGAGGAGGTAGCCGAGCGAGGTCTCGAGGTCGATGCCGTCTTGACTCATGTCAGTATTCTGACATACGCTCCGGTGTGTCAGAAAGCTGACACAACCGAGGAGGAACCCCATGCCCGTCACCGGCCCCGACTTCGTCTCGCTCCAGGTCCGCGACCTCGCGGCGTCCCAGGCGTTCTACGAGCAGTACCTCGGCCTGGTCCGCTCGCCCGCCGGCCCGCCGCACGCCGTCGTCTTCGCGACGACTCCGATCGCCTTCGCCCTGCGCGACCTCGCGCCCGGCACCGACCTCGACTCCGCCTCCCGCCCCGGTGTGGGCGCCGCGATCTGGCTGCACGCGACCGGCGTGCAGGAGATCCACGACGCGCTCGTCGCCGACGGGCACCCCGTCGTCGCGGCTCCCATCGACGGCCCGTTCGGGCGCACCTTCACCTTCGCCGACCCGGACGGCTACCACGTCACCCTGCACGACCGCGCCTGAGCGGGACGGTGCGGACCGCGCCTGAGCTGAGCGGGGCGGAGGACGAGGCCGGGCGCCTCAGCCCATCGCGCGCAGCTGAGCCGCGAAGAGATGCAGCGAGCGGTCGACCTCGGGCAGCGCCGGCGTCCGGTTGAGGTGCCCGTGGGGCATGCCGGCGGCCAGGTGCCCGGTCACGGCGACGCCCGCCTCCGCGAGCTGGCGCAGGAGCAGCTCCGCTGACCCCCGCAGCTCGTCGTACTCGTTCACGAGGACCGTGACCGGAGGCAGACCCGCCAGCGGCGCGGAGCCGGGCAGCGCCTCGACGGGGAGGTCGGAGATCCGCCCGAGGTAGGTGCGCACCATGCCCTCGATGCTCGACGGAGGGAAGCGGAGGACCGGCGGCAGCTCGCGCAGCTCGGCCGCGATCGCGTCGTCGACGGCGGGGTTGGGGAAGTGGGCGAAGGGGTAGGCCAGGAGCACGTGCTCCGGCAGCCGCGCACCGGCGTCGCGCTCGCGGAGGACCGCACCGAGGGCCAGGGCCGCTCCCGCGCTCGCGCCGCCGATCGCGACGGGTGTGGATCCGGACTCCGTGCTGCGGAGGTGCCGCCAGGCGGCGTGCACGTCGTCGAGCGGGACGGGGTAGCGGACGTCGGGGCCGGCGAGCCGGTAGTCGACGGAGACGACCCGGGCCCGCGCCCGGTGCGCGAGCTCCGCCGCGACGACGTGCGACTCGCGCATGTCGATGCTCCCGGCGGCGAACCCTCCTCCGTGCACCCAGAGCAGAGCGCGCTCGGGCGCGGCGGGCGAGTACACGCGCAGCGGGACCGGTCCGTGCGGGCCGGACGCGGTCTCCGTGACGACGTCGATCCCCTCGGGCAGCCACCAGGGCCCCGGATCCTCCTCGAAGGCGGCCATGCGGGCGGCCTGCTCGGCGTCGAGCGGATACGCGAGGCCGGCCAGGAGGGGCAGCCGGGCGGCGAGATACGGATCGAGCGGCATCGGCGCCTCCTGCGGGGTCGGGGTCGCGGACCACGCTAGCCCGGCCGCGGGTCCTCGAGCGGCGCCTGCTCAGCCGCGTCGCTGCAGGAGCATCACGCCGTCCAGGAGCACGGCTGCCGTGCCGTCGGGAGCGGTCACGGCGCGCTCCCTCGTCTCGACGAGCTCCGCGGTCCACTCGGCGGGGTCGAGGGCCAGCTCGGCGAGCTCCTCCTCGGGGCCGACGAGGTGCATCGCTCCGTGGCGGTGGTCGTCGCCGCTCGCCCACGGCGGGGGTGCGGCGTGCGAGACGACGGCGAGGCGGCCGCCGGGAGCGACGACGGAGGCCGTCCGCCGCAGCACGTCGATCCGCGGGAACTCGGCCATCGAGTGCAGGAAGCTCGCCGTCACCAGATCGAACTCCCCCACGACCGGCCAGTCCTCGGCGAGGTCGGCCTGCACGAAGTCCACGTCGGCGCCCCGCTCGGCCGCGGCCGCGCGCGCCCGGCCCAGCGCCGTCTCGGAGAGGTCGAGCCCGGTCACGCGCCAGCCGAGCGACGCCAGCCACAGCGCGTCCGCCCCCTCGCCGGCGCCGAGGTCGAGGGCGCGGCCCGGCGGCAGCGAGCCGACCAGCCCGACCAGCGTCGCGTTCGGCCGGCCCGACCAGATCCGATCGGAGTCGGCGTAGCGCGCCTCCCACTGCTCGCGTGCGGTGCTCATGCTGCTCCTCGTCCCCGGGCGCAGGGGCACCCGCGTCGAGGATGCCGCGCCGCCGCTCCGGCCGCCAGCCGTCGTGCCGAACCGGCACGGGCACCCGTCCCGCGGACGACACGGCCGGACGGAGCCGCGGCGCCGCGCGGACCCGCCGGACGCACTTCCCCGACACGCCCCGCGCCGATTAGCGTCGGTGCATGGCCCTCCGACTCGAAGAGATCATCGTCGACTGCACCGACTTCCGGACCCTCGGGCACTGGTGGCAGGAGGCGCTCGGCTGGGACGTCGTGGACGAGGACGAGGACGGCATCGAGCTGCTCGCCCCGTCGGGCCGCGGGCCGAGCCTGCTCTTCCTCGACGTGCCCGAGCGCAAGACCGTGAAGAACCGCCTGCACCTGGATTTCGTGCCGGACGACGAGGAGGCGGAGGTCGCGCGGCTGGTCGGCCTGGGGGCGACGCGGTCCGATGTCGGGCAGGGCGAGCAGTCCTGGGTCGTGCTCGCCGACCCGGAGGGCAACGAGTTCTGCATCCTCTCGGCGCGGGAGTGAGAGCGCTTCCACTTTCCGGGACGGTTGTCGGGAAAGCGCTTCCATGCGCACGCATCGAAAAAGAATCTGAGAAGTCAAGGGTAGAACGATCGTTCTCGACTCCCTAGCATCGCGTCCGACGCGTTTCCCGACCGGGAGCGCGCGGAGCCGAGGAGTCACCGTGACCACCTACGACAGACCCGTCGCCGCCGTCGGCATGACGCAGTCGCAGCAGCAGGGCGAGCTGCTCGCCGGCCGCGCCCTCGAGAACCGCGCCCTCGGCCTCTACGCGTACGCCTACCGGCTCACACTGTCGGACTCCGCGGCGAGCGCCGCCCTCCGTCACGCGGCGGTCACCGTCCGCAGCGGACGGCCGCAGGGACTCGACGACACGGGCGCCCTCGACCTGATGCGCTCCGAGGTCGGGCGCGCGAGCGTGCAGTGCGGCGGCTCCGCGATGGAGCGCGCCGAGCAGGCCCCCGCGGCGATCCGCGAGGACGACCTGCTGCGCTCGGGCTTCCACCGCCGCCTGCACGCCCTGCCGACGCTCGAGCGCCAGGCCTGGCTGCTCCGGCACACCGGCGGCCACGACGTCGACGCGATCGCGGCGATGCTGCAGGAGCCGGCGGAGCGCATCCGCTCGGCTCTCGCCTCGGCCGCCCGCACGCTGGTCGAGGGCGAGCTGGCCGAGAGCGAGTCCGCGGAGTAGCGCGGCACGAGGTGCCCGAGAGACGCCGGGTCCAGCCGGCGGCGCCCCTCAGGCGTCTGGGACCCGGCCGCGACTCGGCGCGACCGGGAGGACGGGGTCAGTCGAGGTAGTCGATGTCGTCCCACGGCTGGTGGACGTCACCGGTGTCGCGGTCGTCGTCCGGCACCTCGAGCTCCTCGAAGATCACCGGAACACCCGTCGAGATCAGGACGCTGACCTGGCGGTTGCCCACGATCACGAAGTCGACGAGGCCTCCTCCGGCCTGCGTCGCCTCGGTCGCCGACCGCTTCAGCTCGGCGACGTCGGTCCCCTGGGACAGCCCGTAGGTCTTGCCCTCGATGGTGACGGTGGTGCGGATCATGTGGCGCTGCTGCTCCTCGGCTCGATGGGTTCAGCGTACGAATCGCGCGCGAGCGCTGCCAGGCCTTGCGGTGGAGGCCCGCGGCTGCCACGGGTGAAGGGGCCGGCTGAGGCGAGCGGCGTCCGGAGCCGAGGCCGGAAGCAGCGTGACGGGCCGCTCGGGCGGATCCGCCGCTCCTGACCTCGGTTCCGGACACCGGGCGGCGGAGTCAACCGGGCGCGCTCCACGGAGCTCCCGCCGTAGCGTGGAACCTGTCCGCACGTTCCGCATCCAGCGACAAGGAGGATCCGATGACCGAGAAGAACACTCCCGAGGACCCGCAGACCACCGACCCCGAGCACGTCGACCCCGAGACGGCCACCGACCCCGAGGGCGACCCGGTCGAGAACCCGTCGGGCTGACGCCCGCACCGGAACGGCCCGCGACCGCCGGGACACCGCTGAGAAGGCGGCGTCCCGGAGGTCGCGGGCCGTTCCCGTGTCCGGCACCGCCATACTGACGGAGTGCAGGCCGAGGACGACGAGCGCAGGGATCTCGAGCGGATCCTGTCGGCCCGACCCCGCGACGACGGCGCCGACCGGGACGAGCGGCGCGAGGCGCTGCGACGGCTCGGCGAGCTGGAGGCGGAGGACGCTCCTCCCGGAGTGACGCGGTCCGGCGCGCGGACCGGCGCCGCGCCGTCCGTGGCGCAGACGGGCGCGGCGCATCCCGGGACGGCGACCGACTCGCGTCTCCCCCTGCCCGCGACCGCACTTCCGCTGTCGGCGACCGCCGGCTCCGAGACTGCGGAGTCGCCCGCCGAGCACCCCGACGGGCCGGCCCCGCGGACGCCGCACCCGCGCCGCCGCCGCCTCGTGCTCGCTGCCGCGATCGTCGGCGGAGCCGCGGTCGGCGCGATCGTCCCCACCGCGCTCCTCCTCCCTCCGCCTGCGGACCCTGTCGCCCCGCCGACCGCCTCCGCGGATCCCGCCGACCGCTTCGCCGCGCTCGTCGAGGGCTGGGAGCCGACCACCGACGTCCCGCCGGGCCTCGCTCTGCTCGCCGGGGAGGCCACGGTCTACGGCTCCGGGTTCGACACCGCCGAGAACGACCGCCTGCTGATCACCGAGCCGAACGGCACCACGGTCTGCCTCGCCGTGCAGCGCCCGGACGCGTCCTTCTTCGCCGGCTGCACCGGCTCGGAGGCGTTCTTCGCCGGGGAGCCCCTCCGGGTCAGCGGTACGACGCTCCGCAGCGGCGCCCCGGTGTACACGCAGATCCTGCTCCGCCCGGACGGGACGATCGAGGGCGGCTACCAGCTGGTGCCGGAGTCGCCGCAGCCCGAGGCGGCGGAGTCCGGATCGGTGGAGTCCGGGTCGGTGGAGTCCGGGTCGGTGGAGTCCGGGTCGGTGGACCCCGCGACCAGCGAGCCCTGAACCGCCGAGCCCGCGACCAGCGAGCCGTGAGCCTGCGACCAGCGAGCCTCTAGGCGCGCGTCGCCTCCGCCGCGTCCGCGATCACCTCGGCCGCGGACGCCGTCCGCTCCCACACCGCGCGCTGCCGCTCGGCGCCCGTGCCCCGCGCCAGGACCCGCTCGACGCCGCACGCCGCGACCTCCTCGTCGCCCGACTCCGCCAGCGCCCGACCCGCGTGGTCGAGCAGGCGCGCCAGTACCGCGGAGGCGGGGGCCGGGCAGCCGTCGACCGGATCGATGAGGTCGCCGGTCGTGCCGTGGCGGCTCGCCAGCCACGAGGAGACGGCGATCACCGGAGTCGGCAGCGGCACGGGCGGAACCCCGGCGCCCGCGTCGCGCACGGCCGTCTCGGCGAGCGCCCGGATCAGGACGGCGATCAGCGCCGAGTCCTCGGCGTGCAGCGGGACGTCGGCGATGCGCACCTCGACGGTCGGGTGCGCACGGGAGAGACGGGCGTCGAAGTAGAGCATGCCCTCGTCCAGCAGCACGCCGCAGGAGGTGAGGGAGGCGACGACGCTCCGGTACTGCTCGAGGTCGCCCCAGATCCCGACCGGGCCGGCGGTGGGCCAGCGCCCCCACGACTGGTAGCGCCAGCTGGCGAAGCCGGTGTCGACGCCGGCGCTCAGCGGGGAGTTGGTGCTCAGGGCGAGGAGGGCGGGCAGCCAGCCGCGCAGCCGGTCGAGGACCGCGATCCCCTCCTCCGGCGACCCGATCCCGACATGGACGTGCAGGCCGCAGGTGAACTGCTCGCGGGCGACGAGGCCGAAGCGCTCGGCCATCCGGTCGTAGCGCTCGTCGGCCGAGAGGTGCGGCTCGAACGCGGCGGGGCTGGTCGCGACCGCGACGGCGCGGGCACCGACCTCGCGGGCGGAGTCGTCGGCCAGGCGGCGGCCCTCGCGCAGTCCGGCCAGCAGCGCGTCGTGCGTGCGGGCGGGCGAGCCGACCGCCTCGATCTGCTCCGCCTTGAGCTCGGCGGCCAGGGCGACCGCCGCGGAGCCGCGGACGGAGCCGAGCAGCAGCGGCGCCGCAGGCGTCGGGAGGAACGTGCCGGCGTCGACGAGGAGGTACTCCTCCTCCACCCCGAAGGTGCGGGCGCTCATCGGAGCGCCTTCCGCTCGAGTCCCCCGCCGCAGCCCACCCGGTCATCCCACCGTGCCGGGCGCCCGCCGGGCAACCGTCCTCGGCCGATGTTCAGCGTCGGGACGCCCGCGACGCCGGTCCGCGGGCGGGCTGTCAAGGCCGGGTGCAGCGGGGCGCGGAGCGGCAGGATCGGAGCACACCCAGAACCGGAGGTCCCCGTGCCCGACAGCACTCCCGAGCAGGCCGAGTACGACGTCGCCGTCATCGGCGCAGGACCCGCGGGGACGGCCGCCGCCCTCCGCGCCGCGGAGCTGGGAGCGCGCGTCGTCGTGCTCGAGGCCGCGCGCGTCGGCGGCACCTGCGTCAACACCGGCTGCGTGCCCACCCGCGTCCTCGCGAAGACGGCGCGGATGATGCGCGAGACCCGCTCCGCCGGCGACTACGGGATCGAGATCGGCACTCCCGTCCTCGACTGGGCCGCGACCGTGCGCCACGTGCACGAGCGCGTCGACCTGGTGCGCTCGATCAAGAGCGAGGCGCAGCGGTTCGAGGAGGCGGGAGTCGACCTGATCCACGAGGGCCGCGCCCGCTTCGTCGACGAGAGCACCCTCGTGCTCGACAGCGGGCGGCGGATCCGCGCGCGCTCGATCATGGTCTGCGTCGGCGGGCACTCGCGGCGGCTGCCGATCCCGGGCGCCGAGCTCGCGACCGTGCCGGAGGACGTGCTCGGGCTGACCGAGCTGCCGCGCCGCGTCGCCGTGATCGGCGGCGGCAACACGGGCGCCCAGCTCGTCACCGTCTTCAACGCCTTCGGCTCGGAGGTGACGCTCCTCGACGTCGCCCCGCGGATCCTGATGACCTCCGACTCCAGCATCTCCGAGCACGTCGGCGCCGCCTTCGAGCGCCAGGGCGTCCGCGTCCGCACCGGGATCGAGACGGTGTCGGGCATCGAGCGGCAGGACGACGGCTCGCTCGCGATCGCGTGGCGCGAGGGCGGCGAGGACCGCACGGCCGAGGTCGACGTGGTGATCATGGCCACCGGCTGGCCCGCCGACGTCGAGGACCTCGGACTCGAGAACGCGGGCATCGAGGTCGTCCGCTCGGCGATCCCCGCCGATCAGTACTTCCGCACGGTGGTGCCGCACATCTTCGCGGTCGGCGACGCGAACGGGCGCGACATGCTCGTGCAGGCGGCGCAGTTCGAGGCGGAGGCCGCCGCCGAGAACGCGGTGCTCGGCGCGAACCGGCGCACGCCTCAGTTCCTCCTGCCCGCGGGCGGATTCACGGACCCTGACTACGCGGGCGTCGGCTTCACGCAGGAGCAGGCCCGCGAGCGCGACCCGCAGTGCGTCGTCGCCTCGGTGCCGTTCTCGCACCTGGACCGCGCCGTCATCGACGACCGCGAGAACGGGTTCCTCACGCTGATCGCCGACCGGCGCCGCGAGCTGCTGCTCGGCGCGCACGCGGTCGGCGAGAACGCGATCGAGGTCGTGCAGTCGGTGACCACGGCGATGGCGGCCGGAGTCGACCTCGCGACCCTCGCGAACGTCCGCTTCGCCTACCCCACCTACAGCGCGGTGATCGGGATGGCGGCGCGCGCCCTGCTGGCCGAGCCGGCGCGCCCGACCGAGCTGGACTGACGCGCTACCCGATCCTCGGAGGCGGCGCCAGCCCCGAACCGGCGGCCCGCCGCCTCCGAACAACTGGAGACGGGCACTCCGCCCGCCCCGCCGAGAGGAACCCCTGTGCCGATCCCCGCTGTCGACTACAACCACGTCCGACTCACCGTCCGCGACATCGCCGTCTCGCGCCCCTTCTACGACTCCGTCTTCGGCTTCGACGTCGCCTTCGAGGCGCCGCCGGCCGACGCGTCGCCGGAGGAGAAGGAGCAGCTGGCGTTCGTGTTCGGCGGCGTGATCTACCAGTTCCCGGGCGGACTGCTCGGCCTGCGCCCCGTCGCCTCCGGCGACGACCGCTTCGACGAGGACCGGGTCGGGCTCGACCACGTCAGCTTCACCGTCCCCGACCTCGACGCGCTGAAGGCGGCCGCGGCCGTGCTCGACGACCTCGGCATCGCCCACGAGCCGATCAAGGACGCCGGCGGCATGAGCCTCCTCGAGTTCCGCGACCCCGACAACATCGCGCTCGAGATCACGTCCCCGAGCTGATCGGAGCAGCGCGCGTATCGAGATCTCCACGCACGAACGGGCAGGTCTCGATACGCCGCTTCGGGCTACTCGACCAGCAGAAGTCCCCGCCGTGCTGATCGAGTAGCGCGCACCGCGCGCGTCTCGAGATCCCCGCGCACGCCCGGAGAAGCGGACTACGGACGCCGTCGACGGTACGGGGTCGTCGTCGACACCCGGACGAGGCCCGCGCGCTCCAGGATGGGCCGCGAGTACTCGGTCGAGTCGCTGTGCACGAGGGTCTTCCCGAGTGCCTGTGCGGAGGCGGCGCGGGCGGCCGTGACCAGGCCGTAGAGCCCGCGTCCGCGGTACTCCGGCAGCGTCGCTCCGCCCCAGATGCCGGCGAAGGCGGTGCCCGGGACGGGCTCGAGCCGGCCGCCGGACGCCATCCGCTCGTCGACCTCGGCGACCCACAGCTCCATGCCGTCGCCGCGCGCCAGGCGGGCGACGAGCGAATCGGCGATCGACACGTCGACCTCCTCCTCGAAGGCGGCGTCGATCATGGCGCTGAACGCGCGGACGTCCGGCTCGTCGACGACCCGCCGCAGCACGACCCCCTCCGGGACCGGCCGGTCCGAGAGCAGCGCCTCGACCGGGCCGATCATGATCGACTCGGCCTCGTCCGGCGCGAAGCCGTTCGCGACGAGGGCGTCGTGCAGGCCGGGGGCCTCGTCGTGGCCGCGGGTCTTCCACTCGACGCGGGTGATGCCGGGATCGGCGTCGAAGTGCGCGCAGGCCGCGGCGACCAGGCGGGCGATCTCCGCGGAGGAGGCGCCGGCGAGGTCGCGGTAGGTGACGAAGCCGCGTCCGCTGGCGAAGGTCACCAGACGCAGAGGCCCTTCGCGCGTCACGGAGACGGCGCTCGGGGTCTCGGCGTCGGAGCGGAGCTGGTCGTCGTAGGCGCGGAGGTAGTCGGAGCTCATCGCCCCGACGCTACCCCCGGACCCGGGCGATCAGGTCCTGGATGAAGGGGATGACGTCCTTCGCCTGGTCGACGCTGGCGAATCCGGTCGCGACGAGCGGCCAGATCGAGCCGATGAGCGTCGCGATCACGGCGGCCACTGCGGCGACCCAGGCGAGGGCCGCGTTGCGGGAGAGGAACGCGACGGCGAGGCAGGCCAGGCCGACCGCGTAGCTGAGGACGATCGAGAGGACGATCGCGCCGACCGGGACGTCGAGCGCCCCGGCCGTGGTGCCGTCGGCCGCGCCGATCAGCCCGAGGACGGGCAGCAGCACGGCGACGACGACCACGAACGAGAGCACGACGCCCGTGCCGAGCGCGATCCAGGCCGCACGCGGCTTGCGTCGCGCGCTGTACGAGCGGGTGCGCACGGGACTACTCCCGACCGGCGGTGGACGACGCGCGGTCGTCCTCGGAGCGGTCGGCGTCGTCGGACGCGTCGTCGCGATCGGCCGCGGCCTCGTCGCGCTCGACGTGCTCGGGCTCCTCCGCCGGAGCGACCTCGACGGTCGCGGTGCGGGGGTCGCCGTCGTCGTCGACCGGCTCGACCTGGACGCGGACCACGAACTCCGCGGTCTCGACGACGGCCGGGGCCGCGTGCGTCTCGACGCGGGGGTCGTCCTCGTCGCGCTCGGCGGCGCGCTCGTCGTCGGCCGTCTTCTGGGCGGCTGCGCGCTCGTCGCGCTCGTCGCGCTCGTCGGCCGCGCGGTCCATCGCGTCCGCGGCGTCGTCGGCGGCATCCGCCAGGCGTCCGCGGGCGGAGTCGACGGCACCGGAGACGGCGTCGCGGGCGTTCCCGGCGGCCTCCTTGGCGGAGTCGCGGGCGTCGGACGCGGCGCGCTTGGCGGTGTCGACGAGCGGCTCCTCGTCCTCCTCCGGCTTCTCGATCGGGTCGAACGGGCCGTGGACGTCGGTCGCCTCGACGTTGACGACGACGTGGCCGCCGGCGACCGGCTCCGCCACGCGCTGCACCTGATCGCGCACGGCGTCCAGGACCTCGCGGACGGGGTGAGGATACTCGACGACGAGGTCGATGTCGACGGTGGTGACGCCGTCGGCCTTCGAGACCGTGACTCCGGGGACGGTGCTGGTGCCCAGCACGCGGCGGGAGGCGCGGTCGAGGCCGCGGGCGACGGCTCCGCCGAGGTGGTGGACGCCGGACACGCGCTGGGCGCTCTCGCCGGCGGCGGTCGCGACCCGGCTCTCGGTCGACTCGGGCTCGGACGGCTTCCCGTCGCGGCGGGCGGACTCGCGCCGGCTCTGCTGGTTCGGGGTCGGCTGCTCATCGGTGCGGATGCGCTCGACGGTGCCGGGCTCCATCGGATCGGACATGGGGTGCTCCTTCAGAAAGACTTCCATCCCGCCTGAGCGGGGCTCTCCGGCCCTCCCGATCGGGAGGGCCGGACGGTGGTGCCGGCGGCTACTGCACGCGGGCGGTGCCGCTCATCTTCGTCCGCAGACCGCTGACGATCTGGATGACGACGGGCGTCTCCTCGCCGAGGAGGGCGTCCCACTGGCGGACGGCCTGGTCGACCGTCTGCCGGGTGCGGGCGGGCGAGGCGCCGCGGCGGGTGTGCGCGGTGACGCGCAGCACCTTCTGGTGCTTGATCTCGAACGCGGTCACGTCGACCGCGACGATGGACGGCTCCTGCGACAGGGCCTCCTCGAGGACCTGCTCGGCGACCTTCGCGTCGATGGTGACGGAGCCGCCGGTGGGCGTCCCCGCTCCCTCTCCGGAGCCGACGCGCAGCAGCGTGGAGGTGCGGCCGCGGCCCTGGCGCACGATGAAGCGCACCAGCAGCAGGATGAGGACGAGCGCGACGACCGCGATGACCCAGAGGATCCACGGGGTGCCGCCCGAGAGGGCCTGGCTCGTGGGGTCGGCCGCGTCCTGCGCGGCGGTGGACACGTTCTCCTGCACCTGCGGGAGCAGCGACCCCACCGCGACGGCGCCGCCGGCGAGGAGGAGGACGAGGCCCACGACGAACAGGAGCAGCCGGTTGAGGAATCGGTTCGTGGTGGTCATCAGCGGACCGTTCCCTTCTCGGACAGGCGCACCTTGGAGCGCAGGCGCGGGGTGCAGTCGAACGTGGCGAGCTCGGCGTCGACGGCCTCGCGGATCGGCGTGACGTCGATGCTGCGGCCGGAGGTGCGGGAGACCGTCACGTCGACGACGCGGGATCCGACCGACACCGACACGTTGTCGGGGTCGACGTCACCGGCGTAGCCGGCGGTGCGGGCGACGGCCTGCGCGATGACGCGGTCGTCGACGATCGCCGCGGTGCGGTCGGTGCTGGCGGCGCGACGGCCGCGACGGCCGGGCTTGAGCGACACGACGATCAGGACGAGCCCGATCAGAGCGAGCACGGCGCCGGCGGCGGCGGTCAGCGCGATGGGCGCCGCGGCCGCGTTGAGCAGCGAGGACGCTCCGTCCTGCGGGGCCACGAGCAGCGCGGGCTGGCCGAGGACGGCGAGGACCGCCTCCGTGCCCAGCCACGCGAACAGGAGGATGAGCAGGACGGCGAGGACGATCGCCGATCCGGAGCGGGACGAGTGCGTCTCGCGCCGCACCAGGCGCGGGTAGATCGCCCGGCCGGCAGTGGTGGGAGTCGTCACGACACCCTCCTTCGTTCTCGGAGGTCGGCACCGGTGATCCGGAGGTCGACCCGGCCGATCGTGGAGCCCGTCAGTTCGAGGCAGCGCGAGCGGATGGTCGTCTGCGCCCGGCTGAGTCGGTCCAGCAGCGTCCCGGAGGAGCGGCGGCCCGTCTCGCCCAGGGGCGTGACGTGGATGGGGGCGTGCGCGACGACGTGGAGGCGTCCTCCCTCGTCGTCGAGCTCGACGGACACGTCGGACGAGTTCACGTCCAGCGCCTCCGCGGTGACGGCCGACACGACTCGGCGCACGGCGCGCGAGCTGATCGTCGTGCGGCCGTGGCTGGCCTCGTCGGCCATCACCGCCGCGGTCACGAGGACCGCCGCCCGCGGAGGGTGTCGCCGAGGGAGCGCAGGTCGAGCTTGCCCTCGACGACCCGCCCGACGCCGTAGCCGATCGCCATGGCGAGGGCGACCCAGAGGAGCGCCCAGAAGCCGAAGACGAGAGCGGTCAGCGCGAGGACAGCGCCGAGGACCAGGCCGATGTGGGACGGAGTCACTTGACGCGGCTCTCGGTCTCGTCGTCCTTGTCGTCCGAGGGGATGAAGACGTCGGAGATGGTGACGTTCACCTCGGCGACCTCCATGCCGACGACCGAGGAGATGGCCTCGGAGACGGCGGAGCGGATGCTGTCGGCGAGCTTCTGCAGCGCGACGGGGTACTCGGCGACGACGGTGATGTCGGCGGCGACCTGCTTCTCGCCGACCTCGACGGAGATGCCCTGGCCGCGGTCCTGCGCGTTGATCGCGTTGCGGATGGCGCCGATGGCGCGGGCGGCGCCGTTGCCCAGGTCGTGCACGCCGGGGACCTCGCGGGCCGCGATGCCGGCGACCTTCTCGACGACGCCGTCGGCGATCGTGTTCTTGCCGGCCGAGGTGGCGGTGCCGTGCTTGGCCGAGGAGGCGTTGGCGAGGCTGGTGGGGGTGACGTTGGTCATGATCTTCTCCAGATGGTCAGAGGTCGTGGCCGGGGCCGCGGTGCTCACGATCCGTGGCACATGATGAAGACGTGGCCCGGGGCCCGGACGTCCCGGTGGCTCAGCCAAGGTGCAGGGAACGTCGAGCGGAGATGCGTTTCGCGGCCACCGGCGTCCACAGGCCTCGGCGGCGCACTCGCTGAGCGGCCAGCGGAGTGCACAGCCGCGTCAGGCCGCGGTCGCCGTCGCCGCCGGGAGCCGGCGGTCGCGCCGACGGGTGAGGGCGCGGCGCCAGGCGGGGCTCCACCGCTCCTCGGCGACCGCGTTGACGCCCCACGACAGCAGGAGGACGACGACGAAGGCGACGAGTCCGGCTCCGTCGCGGCCGATCAGCGGCCAGAGCGCGCTGATGATCGCGCTGCCCACGACCAGATGGAGGATGTAGAGCGAGTAGCTGATCCGCCCGAGCCAGAGCAGCGGCGCCCATCGCAGCACGGCGGTCCGGCGCCGCACCGCGACGACCGTGACGGCCGCGCAGACGCCGAGGACGACCGCTCCGTCCGGCCCGCCGTGGAGGAGCTGGGCGTTCAGGGCCGCGATCAGAGCCGCCGGCACGGCGAGGAGCTCGAAGCGCCCCTGCCGTCGCGAGAGGAACAGCAGCATTCCGACGCAGAAGAGGGGTCCGTACTCGGCCAGCGTCAGGTTCGCCAGGACCCGGACGGCGACCGGCGCCGAGACGACGTCGACGCCTCCCGAGACGAGGTGGGCGGCGACGGAGGCGGTCGCGGCGACGCCGAGCCAGACGACCACCAGCACGCGGACCAGCCGATCCGTGAACCGGCACTTCGTGAGGACGAGCACGAGCAGCACCAGCAGGTAGAACTGCATCTCGACGGCCAGCGTCCAGAACGCGCCGTTCACGTTGGGTACCAGCAGCAACCGCTGCACCATGGTGAAGTTGAGCAGCAGCTCCAGCGGCGTGAGGTCGGTGCCGGGGACGCGGGCGAGAGCGCCGACGACGATCGAGACGACCACCGCGATCCAATAGGCCGGGTAGAGGCGGCTGACGCGGGAGATCGCGAAGTCCGACGGCCGCCGCGCGCGGTCCGCGGACATCAGGATCACGAAGCCGCTGATGACGAAGAAGAGCTGGACGCCGAACTCGCCGAACGGGAGCGCGAAGGATCCCGGCGGTGCATCCGGATGATCGAGCGAGAACGCGGTGGTGAAGTGGTAGACGACCACGCCGAGGGCGGCGAGGCCGCGCAGACCGTCGAGCTCGACGAAGCGTGACGCCACGGCTCCCCCGCTCCGGAGCCCCCGCCCCTCGCTCGAGTGTTCCAGAGCGCTCCGGCCGCCCGCGCGTCGGCCGTCCGTCGTTCCGCGCCGCGCCCGGCACCCGCCTCGACCCGCATCCCGGCGGCGGAGGCGCGGGGAGGGCGGCGCTCAGCTCTCGGGACGGATGCGGAGCGCGCGGGCGAGGGCATGCCGACCTGACCGAGCGGTTCGTCGCGGATGCGATCGCGTCGGCCTCGCGCATGACCGAGCGCGGACTCCTCCCCGCGGAGGAGCAGCGCGTCAGGCCTCGTGCAGGTGACGGTCGAGCGTCATCCAGTTCTCCCGGCTGAGGCGGGCGGCGCCGTCGGTGTCGCCCGCGCGGAGGGACTCCACGATCGCGCGGTGCTGCTCCACGGATCCACGGGCCGCGAGGGAGGCGAAGCGCTGGCGCTCGGCACGGCGGATGAGCGGAGTGGCCTGCTCGAGCACGTCCTCGATCATCCCGTTGCCGCTGAGCCCGGTGAGCACCGCGTGGAACGCGTCGTCGGAGCGCAGCGCCAGCTCGACGTCGCCCTCCGCCAGCGCCCGCGCGAAGTCGTCGTTCACCGACTCCATCGCGGCGAGCGCCTCCGGAGTGACGGCCGGGCCGGCGAGGCGCGTGGCGAGCTCGTGCATGGCGGCGGCGATCTGCTGGGCGTCGCTGATGCTCTCGGCCGTGGCGGGGGTCACGATCGTCGCCCGGCCGGGCTTGGCCGAGACGAGGCCGACGCGGGCCAGCCGGAGCAGCGCCTCCCGGATCGGCGTCCGGCTGACCCCGAGCCAGGCCTCGAGCTCCTGGTCGCGGAGGCGCTCCCCAGTAGGCGCGCGAACCTGATGCCCCCGCCGGCGCCGGAGAAGCCTCGCGCTCCTCGATGAGCGACAGGACATAAGCTCGCACACGTGGCAGCCGGCGCAGTGATGTACAACTTCGCGATACAGCTGGCCGATGTGGACCGCGGCGTCTACGAGGACATCACGTTGCGAGCCGCTCGGCACCCCTCCGAGACCGACGCGTACATGATGACGCGCGTGCTCGCGTACTGCCTCGAATACGTGGAGGGGATCACGTTCAGCGAGGGGATCTCGTCGACGGCGACCGAGCCGGCGGTGCTGGTCCGCGATCTCACCGGCAGGCTGACCACGTGGATCGAGGTGGGCGCGCCGGATGCCGAGCGACTGCACTTCGGGAGCAGACTGGCCGACCGCACGACCGTCTACACGCATCGCAACCCGGAGAAGGTGATCGCGGCGTGGTCCGGCAAGCGCGTCCACCGGCTCGAGCAGATCTCCGTGCAGAGCTTCGACCAGGGGTTCCTGGATGCCGTGGTCGCGGTACTGGAGCGCCGCAACACGCTGACCGTGTCGGTCGTCGAGGGGCAGCTGTATCTCGAGTTCAACGGCGTGACGTCGAGCAGCGATATCCACGTGCATCAGCCGGGCTGAGCCGGCGCCGAGTGTCACGAGGTCCGTGTCCGGAAGACCGGTCGGAGGACACGATGGAGCATCCTCCGAAACGGCCCCTCGGGACGCACCCGGAGACGACGAGGGCCCGGCACCGTCCTGAGACGGTCCGGGCCCTCGGGCTCGCAGGGGCTGCGCGTCAGCGGCGCAACGTGTGGCTCGGCTTCTCGTCGAAGCGCACCTGGTACGCGCTCGCGAAGCGGCCGAGGTTGCCGAAGCCCCACTCGCGGGCGACCGCGGCGACGGTGGTCGAGCAGGGGTCGCCGGCGACCAGGTCGGAGTGGGCGCGGTCCAGGCGCACGTCGCGCAGGTAGACCGACGGCGACACTCCGAGGTGCCGCTTCGTCGCCTGCTGCAGCGTGCGGGTGTGCAGACCGGCCGCGCGGGCGGCGTCGGCCGGAGTGATCGGCTCGTGGGCGTGGTGCTGGAGGAAGTCGAGCGCGACACGGGTGCGGGAGGCGGACGGGCGCCGCAGCACGGCCGGCACGTCCCACGCGCGCCACGGGAACAGCAGGAGCAGCACCCGGGCGAGGTCGAGCTCGGCGGTGAAGCGCACGAGCGGCGTGATCGCGGCCGTCGCGAGCGCGGCGCTCGCCTCCGTCACCGCGGCGCGCCAGCGTGCGAGGACGCCGGGGTCGGCGTCCGCCCCGTGGTCGAAGGAGACGGGCTGGCGGGGGCCGGCGTGCGTCTCGGTCGCGACGTCCTCGAGGAACCCGGGGGCGAAGTGGATGAGGTTCTGCCGGTGCGGCTCGAACTCGAGCCCGAACTGGCGCTCCGCGGGGAACAGGAACGGGGCCGACAGCGCGCCGGTCCGGGTGAACGGCGGCAGGTTCAGGCGTCCGCCGCCGGCGCGGAACCAGCCGACGACGTACTCCTTCAGGTGGGGGACCTGGCCGGTGAGGGCGCCGGAGCAGTCGGAGGTGCGCAGGGTCACCCGGTCGCTGCCGCGGACGGCGTAGCGGTAGGAGAAGCCGCGCTGCGACGGAGCGACGCGGAACTCGCCTCCGCCGTACGCCTCGGAGTAGACGGCGGCCGCGGCGGTCGGATCGTCGCCGGAGGCTTCGTAGCGCCGGTCGGCCCGCTCGTCGCCCGCGAAGGGGCTGCCGAGGGTGAAGGTCGACTCGCTCATGACGTCCGCCCGGGGCGGCGGCGGAGGGAGCAGTGCATGGGGGACTTCTTCCGGGTTCGGGGTCCGTGCGCTCCGGGGGACGCACGAGGGGTACGGAATCAAGACGTGTCGAGGAGCCGGAATGTCACGAATCCCGTCTCGAGACGTCCCCCATCGGCGGCACTCGCAATCCGGCCAGCGGATTCGGCGGCCCGTTGTCAAGGCTGGTAGTCATGCCGGACGGCGCCCCACACTGAGGGCACCGGCGCGCGGGGACACCGCGCGCGGGACCGCGGAGGAGGCGCTCATCGACGACGACCCCCTCCTGAACGCGTCCGACGCGACCCTAGCCGCGCGCGCCGTCGACGGCGACGTGCAGGCGTTCGAGCAGCTCGCCCGCCGCCACGGCGCCCTCATGCGCGTCTACGCCGCGAAGCTCCTCGGCTCCGAGGCGGAGTCCGAGGACGTGGTGCAAGAGGCGTTCCTCACCGGCTGGCGGCGTCTGGCCGATCTCGACAGCCCGGCGCACATCCGCAACTGGCTGATGCGCATCGTCACCCACAAGGCGATCGATCGGATCCGCGTCCGCCGCCGCCACGACGACATCGACGACTGGGATCCGCCCGCGCCGCCCGAGCACTCCCCCGAGCGCATCGTCGAGGCACGACTCCAGCTGGACGCGGTCTGGGAAGCGCTGGACCGATTGCCTGCTGATCAGCGACGCTGTTGGCTACTCCGCGAGACCGCCGGCTACAGCTACCAGGAGATCGCCGACGCTCTCGAACTCCCCGTCTCGACGGTCCGCGGCCTCCTCGCCCGGGCCCGTCGATTCCTGCTCCACGAATTGGAGGCATGGCGATGACCGACGACGCCGCCGTGCCCGAGGACGACCTCGACGGCCACACGCTCGAGGAGCTGGGCGAGTACCTCGACCGCGGTCGCGAGCCGCGCGACCCCTCGATCGAGAACTCCGCCGCGTGCCGGCTCGCTCTCGCGAACCTCACCCGCCTCACCGAGCTCTCGGCGCGGGCGCTGCGGCAGGAGGCCGACCGCGAGCCCGACCGCGACGAGGTCTGGATCGCCGGCCTGCTCGACGCGATCCGCTCCGAGGTGCGCTCCGGCCGCGACATCCCCGTCCGCCACCCCGACCCGACCCTCCGCCTGGCGCTCACGGAGGCGGCCGTGCGCGGGATGATCCGCCGCGCCGGCGACACGATGGGCGGCGTCATCATGGGCCGCTGCACCCTCGACGGCGACGTCTCGGCTCCCGGCGCCGTGGTGCGGATCGACGTGACCTGCGCCCTCGAGTTCGGCCTGCCGGTCGCCGTGGCCGCCGACCGCCTGCGCGAGCGCATCCGCTACGCCCTGGAGCGCCACACCGAGCTGACCGTCGGCGCGATCGACGTGACGGTCGACGACGTGTACCCCCACCGGGAGGAGCGGGAATGACCGACGACACCGAGCTCTCGCAGCGGCTGACCGCCGAGATCCGCGACATCGAAGGCGTCGCGGGGGTCTACCCCGCCCAGCCGATCGTCGAGGCCGCGGCCGACGCGCTCGCCGTGAAGCTGGACCTGCGGCAGCCCGACGTGCTGGTCGACATCGACCGGTCGGAGGGGTTCACCACGGTGAGCGCGCACATCGCCGCGTCCGCCGCACTGCCGGCCCCCGAGACGCTCCGCCTCGTGGGCGAGCGGATGCACGCGCTGCTCGCCGCCGACCCGTCGATCACGGGGCCGCTCGCCGTGAACGTGAAGGTGCGCCTCATCGAGGACTCGGGGCGCGCCGAGCACTGAGCGGTGCCGCCGCCGTCCCCTCCCGGGGGAAGCCGCTCGGGTACGCGGCGTGCCGCGTAGCGGAGCGGCATCCCGCGGAAGGGATCAGGGGCAGCCCGACCGGGTCAGCAGGAGACGAGGCGGTCGAAGCGGGACGCGACGCCCGAGCTGTCGCTGAACTTGCGGTTGATGACGCTCATCGTGTTGCAGCCGCTGTCCGGGCCGTTCCTCCAGATGACCTTGACGTTGCTCGCCTGGTCGCAGTGCCACCACACCGTGACCTGCGCGCGACCCAGGGAGTCGCGCTGCGAGCGGACCTCGTAGCAGTTGCCCGGGCCGCCGTTCTGGTAGACGAGCTGCCCGGCGGAGGCGGGGGTCGCGACGGCGACGGCCCCTCCGAGGGCGAGGGCGATCGCGGCGAGCGTGGCCGTGAGACGACGATGCATGGTGTTCTCCTTCGAACGGGCGATCGGAGGCGACGGCGGCCGCCCCTCTGCCAGCACCCTGGACCCGGCCCGGCCGAGCCCGGTCGTGAGCTTTCGTGCCGGAGATCACCCCGCCTGGAGGGTGGGGGGAGAGCGAGTACTCCTCACTAGCGTCGAGGCGCGTGCAGCTGCGCGCCCCTTCGACGCAGAGGACTCGCCATGCCTTCACGACTCCTCGACCGGCCGCGACTCGCCCTCGCCCTCGCGGCCCTGTGCCTCGGAGTGCTGGCGGCGACACCCCCGCAGGCGGTCGCCGCACTCGCACCGGCGTCCACGACTCCGACCGCCTCGTCCGCCGGCCAGGCCGTCACGGCGGCACCCGCCGACGCCCCGGGCTGGACCACGCTCCTGCGCGACGACTTCACCGGGCCGGCGGGCGCGCCGGTCGGGAGCCAGTGGGAGCACGAGGTCGGCACCTGGGGCACCGGGGCGGTCGACCGGACGACCGCGTCGACGGCGAACGTCTTCCTCACGGGCGGCGGCGCTCTGGGAATCCGCGCCCTCCGCGACTCCGCCGGAGCATGGACGTCCGGGCGGATCGTCACCGCCGACAAGTCGTTCTCGGCGCCGGCGGGCGGCCGACTGCTGATGACCGCCTCGATCCAGCTGCCGGACGTCGCGCAGGCCACCGGCTACTGGCCCGCCTTCTGGGCTCTCGGGCGGGACGCGAACGCCGTCATCGACTGGCCGGCGACCGGCGAGTTCGACATGCTCGAGGCCGTCAACGGCACCGCCCAGGTGATCCAGACGCTGCACTGCGGAGCGCCGGACGGCGGCCCCTGCGACGAGCCCGCCGGCCGGACGAGCGGGATGCTGGACTGCGCGTCCTGCGTGACCGGGTTCCACCGCTACTCCGCCCTGCTCGACCGGACCGTGCCCGGCGACGAGCGCGTGGAGTTCCTCGTCGACGGCGTCACCCGGCACGTGGTGCGGGAGTCGGAGGTGGGGACGGCCGCGTGGCAGGCCGCGGTCCCGAACGACGTGCTGCTGATCCTGAACCTCGCCATCGGGGGCGGGCTGCCGAACGGGGTGTGCGGGTGCGACAGTGCAGCCGCTCCGAAGAGCTCCGGCGGGACGATGCTCGTCGACCACGTCGCGGTCTACCGGTCCGACGCGGCGCCGGCTCCGGTCGTCGTCGGGACCGCCGCGGTGGGCGCGACCCTGTCCTCCTCCGCCGGCCGGACGGGACCGCTCGTGCATCGCTGGGCGGCGGGAGGCGTCGACATCGTGGGAGTGACGGGTCCGGATCTCGTGGTCCCCTCCTCCGCGGTCGGCAAGCGGGTGACCGTGACGGTGAGCGCCGCCGACGGCTCCGGCCCGACGACCTCGCAGCCGACCGCACCGGTCGCCGCCGGCACCCTCGGCGCCGCGACGCCGACCGTCACGGGCACGGCCCGGGTCGGAGCGGTGCTCACGGCAGCCCCGGGTCCGTGGACGCCGACTCCCGTCAACCTCACCTACCGGTGGAAGGCGGACGGCGCGGCCATCGCGGGAGCGACGTCGCCGCGGTTCACGCTCACGAAGGCTCAGGCGGGGAAGCGGATCACGCTGACCGTCACCGGGACGAAGACCGGCTACTCCACCGCGAGCCGGACCTCCGCGGCGACGGCGGTCGTGGGACGGTGACGGGCGCGGGCTGTCCCCCGCCCGCCACCGTGTCTCAGACCTCGCGCTTGCGGCGAGGAGCGATGCGCAGGACGGCGGTCCCCGCAGCGATGAGGGCGAAGGCCGCGAGTGCCAGCCAGACCGAGTCGAACCCGGTCATGGCGAGCGTTCCGGCACCGACTCCGGCTCCGGCGGCTGTTCCGATGTGGTTGTACATGTCTCTCTCTCTGTTTCACCAGTCGCGCCGACGGCGTGTCAGCGCATCCAGGTAGGCCTTGGTGTGGACGACCTGCAGGAACAGGTCGACGACGAGCTCGTACATCGACGCGGCGGCGAACATGTACCGCCAGCCGCGGTCGCGGACCGTCACGATCCGCTCGACGACGAAGATCGCGGTGACGGCCAGCCAGAACGGCTGGAGGCTCAGCTCGCCCCAGCCGACGGCGTAGACGATCGTGGCCAGGTAGACGTAGGTGATGATGCAGCCGAGCATCGTGAGCAGCTGGCGCCCCCAGTAGGGAGCCGTGACCCGCGTGAAGCCGTACTGCACGCAGTTCTCGACCGCTCCGCGCTTCCAGCGCAGGCGCTGACGCCAGAGGTCTCCCCACGTCGGCATGACCTCGGTGACGAGGGTGCAGCCGGCAGGGCTCAGCACGTCGTAGCCGAGGTGGCGGATCGCGAACGTGAGCTCGTTGTCCTCGGTGAGGACGGTGGTGTCGTAGATGCCGCCGATGCCGTCTCCGGAGGGGAGGGAGCCGGCCAGGCGGGCCGCGCTGATGCGGCGCATCACGGCGACCTGGAGCACGGCCGCGGTGCCCGTGACGACGAGGCACTTCCCGTTCAGCCGGCGCACGTCGCGGGCGTAGCGCGCGTACTCGTTGCGCTGGAGGTGGCCGACGAAGCCGCCGCCCTCGCCGCCGCGGAACACTCCTCCGACCGCGCCGATGCCGCCGTGCAGCCTGCCGCGGGCGATCTCGAGGAACCCGGGGTCGAGCGCGGAGTCGGCGTCCTGCACGAGAACCAGGTCGTCGTCCTGCAGCCCCGGGAGGACCTCGGCGAGGAACTGGTTGAGGCCGCCCGCCTTCTTGTGGCTGTTCCCGACGGTGACGAAGACCTCGGCGCCGTGCGCGAGAGCGATCTCGACCGTGGCGTCGGTGCAGTTGTCGGCGATGACGACGATCCGGTCCGGCGGCCAGGTCTGCCGGCGCAGGCCCTCGATCGCTGCGGCGATCCCGGCCTCCTCGTTGTGGGCGGGGAGGGCGGCGACCAGGTCGCCGATGCGCGACGAAGCGCGGCGGCCGCTGCGGGGGCGCGTGCCGGCGATCGGGGTGGATGCCGGAGGGAGCCGGTCGGCGTCGACGGCGGGGAGCCCGGTGCGCTCGAGGACCGCAGTGGGGGCCGGCGGACGCTCGAGCAGCGCGGTCGGGGCGGCCTTACGCTCCGGGACGGCGGTAGCGGCGGACGAACGCTCGACCACGGCGGTCGGCGCGGCCGGACGCTCGTTCATCGCGGCCCGACGCTCCAGCACCGCGGTCGGGGCGGCTGGGATCGTCACCGCTCCAGCGGGGACCGTCACCGCTCCGGCAGGCGTCGCGGACGCGAGGCGGCGCGGAGCGGAGACCCGCTCGCGCCCGGAGCGGGCGGCACGGCGTCCCGAGAGCGGGCGCGAGGCCGTCTCGTCGTGCGCCTCCCAGGTCGCCCGGCGACGGGGAGCCGTCGGCTCGTCCGCGCCGTGGCCGGGCTGTGTGCTCATGACTGTTCCTCTCCGCGGCCGGGGGCCGATGTGCGCTGATGAGCGCCCGCGCGGAACGGAGGTCGTCGCCGGGGTGGGCGCGACCCGAGTGAGGAACGGCGTCCGACGGGGGGATCGGAGCAGGGCCTGACAGAGGACAGCATCGGGGGGTGCTGCGATCAACCTAGGGGCACGGAGATGATGGAAGCAAGCAAAATTTGTCACCCTAAAGGGGCTGTACAAGGTCCTTGCGGCTTCTTTGTCTTCGTCGTAATTGATCCCTCGCCTCGCTGAGCCTCCTCCACACCCGGCGCACCCCTCTCCGCTCGGCCCCGCGGCGGGCCGTTCGGGGGTCGGCGGCGCTCTTGTGCGCCGAGCCGCCGGGGTCCACCATCGAGCGACGGCCCCCGCCCGGGGCGGCCGCACCCGACGGGTCAGGGGCGCCATGCGGTCGCGAGGTCTGCTCTTCTGCCTGATCCCGCCGATCCTCTGGGGCGGCATGCTCCCCGTCGCGGACAGCATCGCGGCGACGGTCGACTCCTTCTTCATGACCCTGATCCGCTACACCGCCGCCGCGGTCGTCCTCGCCCTGCTGCTCGCCCGGGCGGAGGGGCTCCGCGCCTTCCGGCTCGACGGCCGCGGGTGGCGGCTGGCGCTGCTCGGCGCCTCCGGATTCGCCGGCTTCGGCCTGCTCGCCTTCACGGCTCTGCGGTTCACCTCGGCCCCGAACGTCAGCCTGATGATGGGGATGATGCCGGCGATCGGCGCGGTGCTCGCGAGCATCGGCGCGCGTCGCCTGCCGCCTGCCGCCACCGTCGGCTGCATCCTGCTCGCGCTCGCCGGAGTCGCGCTCGTCGTCACCCGCGGCGACGTCGCCCTCCTCCTCGACGGCGAGCTGGGGTTCGGCGAGCTGCTCGCCCTACTCGGAGCGATCTGCTGGGTCGTCTACACGCGCGGAGCCGCGGCGTTCCCCGGCTGGTCGGCGCTGCGGTACTCGACGCTCACCACCGCGCTCGGCTGCCCCTCGATCGCCGTCGCGGTCGCCGTGGCGACGGCCACCGGCTCCGCGCACCCGCCGACCGGGGCCGAGGTGCTCGCGGCCTGGCCGCAGCTGGCCTACCTGATCCTCCTGGCCGGCGTCGTCGCCGTGCTGCTGTGGAACACGGGCATCAAGCTGCTCGGCGCCCTCAACGGCACGCTCTTCCAGAACCTCGTCCCGGTGACGACCTTCGCGATCAGCATGGCGGGCGGCTACCGGCCGGGGCCCGTCGCCCTGCTCGGCGCGGCCATCGTCGTGACGGCGCTGCTGCTCAACAACTGGGCGACGCGGCGCGCGGCCGCGGTCGCCGCGCGTCCCGCGGCGGTGCCGGCTCCGGTGCGCTGAGCGCACCGCCGGAGCCTCCCGCTCGGGGCGGTCACTGGTCGGAGTTGCTGGCCCAGCGGACGGAGCCCTGCGCCTCCTCCTTGCTGATCGGGGACACGGTGCCGCAGTGCGAGCACTCGAGCAGGTAGCGGGTCGAGACGGTCAGGACGGGGACGAAGAAGAGCGAGAGGCGCGTCCGGCGGCGGAGGATCCGCTGCTCGTCGCGCTGCCCGCAGACGCGGCAGACGAAGACGAGCGTGCGGAGGAGGTCCTCGACGGCTCGGGTCCCGAAGATGAGGAGCATGCGTCCGAGCGTAGGGAGCAGGGCGCGCTCGGCGGAGGGGGTTGCCGGGGCGCCGTCGCCGCGAAGCGCCGGGCGCAGACGACCACGGCGAGCGCCGTCTCGAGCAGGTCGCCGCCGTAGAACAGCAGGAGCGCCGCCTGGCGTCCGGTCTCGTCCGGAGCCTCCGCGTAGAGCACGGTCGCGAGCAGCCCGTGCGCGGCGATGCCCGCTCCGAGCACCCCCAGGCGCAGGCCGAACGGGGCGCGGTGCGGGTTCGGATCGACTCCGGCGAGCGCCGCCGTCAGCAGGCAGCCGCTGAGCAGGAAGTGCAGGCCGAGTGCGAGGTGCAGCAGCGGGTCGGCGTGCGCGGCGGCGAGCAGTCCGGTCGCGTGCACGAGCCAGAGGGAGCCCGTCGAGAGCAGGAGCGCCGTCACGGGGTGGGCGAGGAGACGGGCCGGGCGGCTCCGGAGCAGCCGCGAGAGCCGTCGGGCCGCGGTGACGTCGAGCGCGCGCAGTGCCAGAGTGACGGGGGCCGAGAGCACCAGGAGGAGCGGCGCGAGCATCCCGAGGACCAGGTGCGTCAGCATCGCTCCGCGCGGATCCGCGTGCGACCACTCCGCGAGCGGTCCCGTGAAGCAGAGCGCCGCGGTCGCGAGCCCGCCGAGGAGCAGGGCGGTGCGGTGGAGCGGCCACGGCCGTCCGCGCCGCCGCTCGAGGGCCGCGGCGCCCCCTCCGAGCGCCGCCGCTGCGCCCAGCGGGACCAGGAGCAGCAGGCTCGGGTCGAGCAGGGGGTGGTCGGCGTGCGGGGTCACGCCGTCGCGCGCCGTCGCCGCGGCAGGAGGAGCAGCCCCGCCGCGAGCAGCACCGCTCCCGAGGCGATCCAGGCGGAGTCGTAGAGGAGCAGGTCGACGTCGTAGCGGACCTGGTGCACGCGGAGCAGCTTGTGGTCGACGACTCCGTCCCACAGCTGGAACAGCCCCGCCCCCGTGAGCCCCGCGGCCCACGCCGTGCGCGGACGCAGAGCGGATCGGCGCCGGGCGTCGGCGAGCAGGAAGCCGCCGCCGACGAGCGCGAGGATCTCGGCCGCGTGCAGCAGCCCGTCCGAGAGCAGGCCGATCGCCGGAGTGGAGCGGTCGTAGAAGTGGTGCCAGGCGAGGATCTGGTGGAAGACGATCTCGTCGACGGCCGCCATGAGGCCGACTCCGATCAGGAGGCCGCCCTGGAACGCCCGGTCGCCGCGGAGTCCCCGACGCCGCATCCGGTCCCCTCCCGATCGAGTGCCGGGGCCCCGGGATCCCGAGACCCCCGCGCCTCCTCCCGAGGCCCCGCCACCAGGGAAGCGGACGCCCGGATCGCGGCCTAGAGGGTTGACTCCTCGCGCCCGCGCCGGTCGTGCTGCCCCTCCGCTACGGGCTGGGCCGACGAGGCGCAACCCCGCGCGAGGGGCGCTCCCGTTCGGGAGAGTGGAGGCATGCAGCAGCTGACCTACGCCTCCAAGAGCTTCGTGACAACCGACGCCGTGACCGAGGCCCTCCTCGACCTGGTGACCGCGATCGACCGCCAGGAGCACTCCGAAGCGGTCACGGTCCCGGCGTTCACCGAGGACGGCGAGCTCATCGAGGCGAAGATGACGCTCGACGCGAGCAGCGAGCTCGTCGCCGTCCCCGTCGAGGTCTCCATCAAGGACGAGGAGTCGACCACCGGCGCCGTCGAGGCCGCCGTCGAGGACATCCGCTCCCGCATCAAGAGCAACCGCGCCACGATCGCGCGCCCCGTGATCGACGAGGACCCGGAGCCCTACAACTACGAGGAGTTCTGAGCCGCGCCTGCGGGCCTTCACGTCTCAGCACTTCCGCGCCTCCTCCGCACTGAGTTGCCCGGATCTGCTCACGACACGCCGGAGCGGCCAGCCGATCCGGCACCTCAGCGGCCGTCCCTCAGAGCGCGGACGCAGCCCAGCGCGGGTCGAGGGCGTAGTCCGCGAGGCGCTTCTCGAGCGCGGCGCGCACCTGACTGGGAGCGTCGTCGCCCACGAGCAGACGGAATCGGGCGTCGCTCCGATCAGCGACGTGCGCGAGGATCTCGGCCGCCACCACGGCCGGAGGCGTGCCTCCCGGCGGACCGTCGGTCGGCCAGGGGACCTCGGCCGCTCCGAAGACCTTCCGCCGCAGGTCGTCGTACTCCGGCATCGGCGCCGCGAACCGCATGCTGCCGCCGGCCCAGTCGGTGGCGATCTCCCCGGGCTGCACGAGCGTCACGCGGACGCCGAAGGGGGCGACCTCTGCAGCCATCGCCTCCGTCCAGCCCTCGAGGCCCCACTTCGCCCCGTTGTAGACCCCGAGCGTCGGCATCGTCCCCACCGCGCCGACGGTCGAGATCTGCACGATGTGCCCGGCCCCCTGCCGCCGCATCACAGGCAGCGCGGCCCGGCAGAGCCAGAGCGGACCGAGCAGGTCGACGTCCAGCAGCTCCCTCACCTCGTCCTCGCCCACCTCCTCCGCCGTGCCGATGAGCCCGTAGCCCGCGTTGTCGACGAGGACGTCGAGGCGCCCCTCGATCGCCGTGGCCGCGGCGACGGCGCCCGCGGCTGCGGAGGAGTCCGCGACGTCGATCCGGTGGACCTGCAGCCGCTCATGCTCGGGCAGGGAGTGCGCGCCCCGGACGGCGGCGAGGACGCAGTGGCCTTCGGCGAGCGCCGCGAGGACGAGCGCACGCCCCAGCCCGCGGGAGGCTCCGGTGATCAGCCAGGTCTGTCGAGTGGTCATGCCCGCACGCTACTCCGAACAAGACGCTCCGTCTCGTTTCGCGGTAGGATCGGAGAATGGCCACCAGCAGGACACGGCAGCGCGTGCACGCCGCCGTGCTCGACCTCGTCGGGACCGAGGGGCTTCCGCGCCTGACGATGGAGGGCGTCGCCGCCCGCGCCGGAGTCGGGAAGCAGACCCTCTACCGCAGCTGGCCCTCCACCGGTGCGATCCTCTTCGACGCGCTCCTCGCGCGGAGCCTGACTCCTGACGGGGTGATCGCCGTCCCGGACTCCGGAGATCTGCGCGCCGACCTGCTCCTCCTGGTCACCGGCACTGCCGCCGAGCTGAGCGACCCAGTGGCCGAGCCGCTCCTGCGCGCGGTGACCGCTGCGATCCAGACCGACACCGAGCTCGCCACGCAGTACCGCACCCTGCTGCTCGAGCCCCAGCTGAGCGCGATCGCCGCGCGTCTCGCGAGTGGAGGAGCGGCCGACCCCTCCGGCGCGGCGGAGCTCCTGCTCGGCCCGATCCTCCACCGATGGCTCCTCCGGAGCGGCCTCTTCACCGGCGCGTGGATCGAAGGGCACGTCGAGCGGGTCCTGCGAGCGCTCCGAGCCTGACGCGTCCCCACCGACCGGCCGGCCCGCCGGGGCCGCATTCCAGCTGCGCCTCTTGACCGGGGGAGCCGCAGGGAGTCGGATGAGGGCGTGCGCGCGCTGGTCCCCGTCTCCGATCCGTGGTCCGTCGACGGGAGCGGGCGGACGGACGACGGGCCCGTCGACGACCTCTCGGTCCGCGCCGAGCGGGACGCCGGCTCGTACTCGGTCCGCACGCTGCGGCTGACCGGTGTCCGCCTCGGCCCGCGTGTCTCGGTGCACGGAGTGGTCACCGACCCGGTCGCGACGGCCGCGCTCGCGATCGGCTCGCTCCTCCTCTCGGCGATCCCCGCCGGCCTGCCCGGGGACCGGACGCGAGCGGCGATGGTGGCGGCGGAGGCGCGGGCCCAGGAGCTGGCCGCCGACCGGCCCGCGTGGGACGTGAGCCCCCTCCCCCTCGACGGGATCGACTACGCGCTCTTCACCCGGACCCTGCCCGAGGGCGCCGTCGCCCACGCCGACCTCGGCTGGGCCGTCGTCGCGCTGTGGAGCACAGGCCCGCTCCCCCGGGGCCCCTTCCACCTGCTCGAGATCCCCGACGAGCCCGTCCCGCGCTGAGTCGCCCGGATCGGCTCGCGACACGCCGCAGCGGGGAGCCGATCCGGGCGACTCAGCGAACGGGTCAGCGCACTCGGCCCGGGTTCACGCGCCCGCGACCGTGGAGCCGCGCACCAGCAGCTCGGTCGGCAGCAGCGTCACACGCTGCACCTCCTCGCCGGCCAGGAGTCGCACCAGCACGTCCGCCATCGCCTCGCCGAGGCCCGTGGAGGGCTGGCGCACCGTGGTGAGGCGCGGCTCGCTCGCCTCGGCGAAGTAGTCGCCGTCGAAGCCCGCGAGCGCGATGTCGCCCGGCACCGTGAGGCCGCGCTCGCGCAGCGCCGTCAGGGCGCCCGCCGCCATCTGGTCGTTGGAGGCGAAGACCGCGTCGATAGGCCGCCCGGAGTCGAGCAGGCGGCGCATCGCGGTCGCGCCGTCCTCGGGCGAGTAGTCGCCGTACTCGACGAGCGAGTCGTCGAGCCCCGCGGCGGTGACGGCCGAGCGCCAGCCGGACAGGCGGTCGATCGCGGCGGGCATGTCCTGGCGGCTCGCGATCATCGCGGGGCCCGTGCGGCCGAGGCCCAGGAGGTGCTCGGTGACCGTGCGCGCCGCTCCGGTGTTGTCGACGTCGACGAAGTAGCTGCCGCCCTCCTCCGTCAGCGGCCGCCCGCCGAAGACCACAGGGAGGGAGGCGCCGAGCTGCGCGTAGGAGTGGTCGCCGCTGTGGTGCGAGACGACGAGCGCGCCGTCGACGTTGCCGCCGAGCAGGTAGCGCCGCGTCTTCTCGGGAGCCGCCTCGGACGCGATCACGATGGTGAGCGTGTACTCGGTGCCGGCGAAGGCCATCGCGGCCCCCTGCACGACCGAGGCGAGGAACGGATCCGCGAACACCTTCGCCGCCGACTCCGGCACCACGAGCGCGACGGTCTGCGTGCGGCGGCTGGCGAGGGAGCGCGCGGCGCGGTTGGGCACGTAGCCGAGCTGCTCGATCGCGGCGAGCACGGCCGTCCGGGCGCCGTCCTTCACGCGCGGGGAGTCGTTGACGACCCGGCTGACCGTCGCACGGGAGACTCCGGCCAGCGCGGCGACGGCTTCGAGGGTCGGGGCGGCCGAGGCGGTGTCGTGGGTCATGCAGGCCTTCCTCGCGGGTGCCTCCGAGGCTAGCCGAGCGCCGGAGGAGCGGGCTCGTGCGGGGCGTCCGCGGCGTGAAGGGGCGCGGATCGCGGCCATTCGGGGGTGATGCGGGGCGGCGGAGCGGGCCGGCGGAGTGAGTCCGCGGCCTGCGAGGGCGCGGATAGCGGCCGTTCGGGGTGGCGCCGGGCGGTCGGGGCGCCGCCTCGGCGATCACCGGCGCGACCGGCGCACGGCGATCGGTCGCGCACTGGCGGAGGCAGGGAGCCTCGCGCCCGTCAGCGCCCGCGACGGAAGCGCGCGAGGAAGCCCCGGAGCCGCTCGGCCTGCCGGTCGGTGAAGTCGTTCGACAGCCGGAACGCCTCGCTCGTCGGGTCCGCCCCGTTCGCGACATCGCGGATGGCGCGAAGCGCCTGCTCGGACGGCGTCGGCCCGTCCAACGGACGCGGCTGCGCCGGCCCGCTCGAGGGGTCCTCGTCGCGCGGGTCCTTCGGCTCCATGTCGCCTCCTCCGCGCCAGCCTAGGCGGCGGGAGGTCGGGCCAGGAGGTCTCGGGCGGAGCGTGATCGGCGGGATCCTGCGCGGCAGTGGTCGGGATGCTCCGAGCACGACGACCGGCCGGGTCGCGAACCCACCGGCCGCCCAGTGCACTGCCCGATCCCTCCCCGCAGCCCCCGACCCGGTCCCGCGGGAGTCTCCGGGCCTCAGCCCTTCACCGCTCCGCTCATGATGCCCGCGATGAGCTGGCGTCCGGCGAGGAGGAACAGCACCAGCAGCGGGATCACCGAGAGCACGGCGCCGGCCAGCACGATCGAGTAGTCGACGTAGTAGCCCGACTGCAGCTGCGCGAGCGCCGTCTGCAGGGTCGGGTTCGTGGGGCTGAGGACGATCAGCGGCCAGAGGAAGTCGGTCCACGCCATCATGAACGTGAAGAGCCCGAGGATCGCCATCGCCGGTCGCGCGGCCGGGACCGCGACGGTGAGGAACGTCCGGAACTGGTTCGCTCCGTCCACGCGCGCCGCCTCGATCAGCTCGTCCGGGATCACGTCGACCAGGTACTGCCGCATGAAGAAGACGCCGAACGCGGTGACCAGCGTCGGCACGATCACGGCGCCGAGCGAGCCCGTCCAGCCGAGCTGCCGCATCAGGATGAACAGCGGGATGATGCCCAGCTGCGTCGGGATCGCCATGGTCGCGACCACTCCGATCATCAGGCCGTCGCGCCCGCGGAACCGCAGCTTCGCGAAGGCGTAGCCGGCGAGCGTCGAGAACGACACGACGGAGAGCGTGATGATCCCCGAGACGATGACGCTGTTCAGCAGCGCCGTCCAGAACGGGATCGCCGTCAGCACCTGCGACGCGTTGGCGAGGAAGTTGCCGCCCGGGACGAGCGGCAGGGTCTCGCTGCGGGTCGCGTTCGAGCCGCTCGCCACGACGAACGACCACCACAGCGGGTAGGTCGAGCCGAGGATGAAGGCGCTCAGCAACCCGTACGTGAGGAAGCCGGGCCGGTCGACGCGGCCGGCGCGGGAGGCGCGGACGCGGCGCACCGGGAAAGCGGCGGAGGTGGCGGGGGCGGTCATCGCTCGCTCTCGTTCTGGCCGAGGCCGGTGGTGGTGAGCAGGGGGTCCGCGGCGGCGATCTCGTCGGCGGTCGCGGGGCGGGCGGAGCGGCGCTTCGAGCGCTGCGAGATCCGGTTCTCGACGGAGGCGATCCGCCGCGAGATCGCGAAGTTCAGCAGGCCGATCAGCACGATCAGGAGGAACAGCAGCCACGCGATCGCGGCCGCCTCGCCGAAGTTCTGGCGGAAGAACGCCATCTCCCAGAGGTAGAGGACGGTGGTCTGGAACTGCCGGTCCGAGCCGCCGATGCCGCCCGCGTTCGACACGTCGAACAGGCGCGGCTCCGCGAAGATCTGCAGGCCGCCGATGGTGGCGGTGATGATCACGAAGATCAGGGTCGGCCGGATGCTGGGGATCGTGATCGAGCGGAAGCGGCGGAACGCGTTCGCTCCGTCGATCGCGGCCGACTCGTGCAGCTCGCGCGGCACGGCCTGCATGGCGGCGAGGAGGATGAGGGCGTTGTAGCCGGTCCAGCGCCAGTTGACCATCGTCGCGATCGCGACGTGGCTGGCGAGGCGGTCGTTCGTCCACTCGATCGGGCTGATGCCCACGAGGCCGATCAGATTGTTGATCAGGCCCTCCTGGTCGCTGAACACGCTCGAGAAGATCAGCGCGACCGCGACCGGCGAGACGATGTACGGCAGCAGGACGCTCATCCGCCAGAAGGTGCTGGCCCGCAGCGCCTGGTCGAGGGCGGCCGCGAGCAGCAGCGCGACGGCGAGCTGCGGGATCGTGGAGAGCAGGAAGATGCTCAGCGTGTTGACGATCGAGTTCCAGAAGAAGCGGTCGCCGAGCACGGCCGCGAAGTTCGCGAACCCGACGAAGTCGCCCTGGCCCTGCAGCAGCTGCCAGTCGTAGAGCGACACGACGAGCGTGTAGACCAGCGGGAACGCGCCGGTGAGCGCGAAGAGCAGGAAGAACGGCGAGATGTAGAGGTAGGGCGAGGCCTTCACGTCGAAGCGGCTCGCGCGCTGGCGGAAGGTCAGCGGGAGTCGGGGCGCCGGGCGCCGCTTCCCCGCGGGGGGCGTCGCCGTGGCCGGCGGGGTGAGTGTGCTCGTCATGGCGCTCTCTTCGAGGTCGAGTCGGAGTCGGAGGGGGTGCGGCGGGGCCGACCGGGAGGAGTCGCGGGCGGCGGGGCCGGAGAGGCCTCGGGCCGGCGGGCGGCAGCGTTTGTCCCGTGCGGCGGGGCGGCCCGGGATGCGGGCTGCCCGGCCGCACGGGGACCGGGAGGTCCGGTGGCGGCCGGACCTCCCGTGTCGGTTGGGCGTCGGCTCGGAGGGGTCAGCCCCCGGGCGTCGGCCCGACCGGATCAGTCGACGAGCTCACCGAGGAGCTGGAGCGCCTCGTTCCAGCCCTCCTTGCCGTCGATCTCGCCGCGGTCGACCTTCTGCAGGACCGGTCCGAAGACGTTCTCCTGGATCAGCGAGTCGTCCGGGCCCTTGTACTGGGCGACGACGCCCTCGGCGCGCTGCGCGAGGATCGCGCCGGTCGGGGAGTCGTTCATGCCGGGGTCGGGAGCGGCCGCCGAGGCGAGCTCCTTCTGCGCGTCGAGGGTGCTCGGGAACGGTCCGGCCGCCTCGAACGCCTTCAGCTGCTGCTCCGGCTCGCTCAGCCACGACGCCAGCGCGGCGGCCTCAGCGGGGTGCTTCGACTGGGTCGGGACGGAGAGGAACGAGCCGCCCCAGTTGGCGGGGCCGCCGGGGAAGACGTCGGCGAAGTCCCAGCCGGTGGCCTCGGCGTTCCCGCCGCCGGCCTCGACGTTGCTCTTCAGCGTGCCGAACATCCAGCCCGGGCAGACGAAGGTGGCGAAGGTCTGGTCGGTGAACGACTTGCCCTTGTTCCAGTCCCACGCCTTCTGCGCGGCCGAGAGGCCGGAGGCGGTGGCGTCGGTCAGCTGGCCCCAGCGCTCCTCGAGCTCCGGGTTGCCCTCGACGTTCAGCTCGCCGTCGGAGGTGTAGTACCCCTCGGGCAGCTGGTTGACCATGGCGTTCCAGACGAATCCGGAGTGGTCGAACCAGGCCTTGCCGGTGGCGTCGTGGTACTTCTGGCCGGCGGCGAAGTAGTCGTCCCAGGTCGCGTCCGGTCCGCCGAGCATCTCTGCGACGGCGGCGCGGTCGGTGGGCATGCCGGCGGCCTCGAAGGCGGCCGTGTTGTAGCAGAGACCCTCGGGTCCGATGTCGGTGCCGTAGCCGATGACGCGTCCCTCGGGGTCGGTCGCCTGCTCGTACTTCCAATCGACCCAGTCGGCCTTGCGGTCCTCGATGCCGTGGTCGCGCAGGTCGACGAACTGGTCCGAGACCTCCATGACGGAGCCGAGCCAGCCCTCCTCGATGGCGACGACGTCGGCGAGCCCGGAGCCGGCGGCGAGCTTGGTGAACGCGTCGGTCCGCGCGTTGCCGCCGGTGTCGATGTTGTTCGGGACGATGGTGATCCCCGGGTTGGCGTCCTCGTACTCGCCGTAGAGCTCGTCGAAGCCCATGGCGTTGAACGTGGTGACGGTCAGCTCGATCTCGCCGCCCTCGGAGGCGTCGGATCCCGACGAGCATCCGGTGACGATCAGGGCGAGGGCCGAGGCGCCGGCGATCGCCGCGGCGATCCTGGTGCGTCGTGAATAGGGCACGGTCACTCCTTCGTGATGGTGGTGGGGCACCCCTGCGAGCGCTCTCACGCGTGCTGTTCCGCGTATGTGAGAGCGCTCTCACGAGGTGTGCGGCGAGCTTACGCACGCCCCCGCAGAGAGGTCAAGCGTTTTCGAGAGAGCGCTCTCATCGAATTGATGGTCCGCGCCCAGCCGCGCGCCTCCCCGCCGCCCTCGCCCCCGCGAGAACGCAGAAGTCGCGGTACTCGAACGCGAGTACCGCGACTTCCGTGGACTCACCGCCCCCTGCCGATCGAGCAGCGGCTACTCGACCAGCAGGGCCGACCTCAGCCCACCAGCACCGCGAAGCCCTGCGCGGGCAGCTGCACGGACACGGCTCCGGACGGCGCCGTCTCGCTCACGAGCGCGCCGTCCTGCGAGTAGACGCGCAGGGTGCCGGAGCCGCCCGAGACGCCGATCGCCGTGGTGCGCACCCCGTCGGTGGAGTTGCGGATCAGCTCGGTGCGGCCGCCCTCTCCTCCGACCACGAGGCGCGTCACCAGCGGGCGCACCAGCAGCGCATCGAGGCGCGTCTGACCGCTCAGCGGGCGGACCTCGACGCTCGACGAGCCGGCCGGCACGGTGCGGCGGAGCTTCTCCGGGAGCAGCGCGCCCGACGCCTCCGTCACCCCCTGCGACCCGACGGTCGAGCGGAGCAGGTCGAGCGGGCGCTTGCCGGACGTCCAGACGCTCAGCGGCGTGCGCTCCGTGCCGCGCTGCGGCTGGTCGATGACGGCCTCCACCACGCGGTCCTGCGTGGACGAGCCGATCGGGATCGACACCGCGCGGCGCGGGTCGGTCAGCGAGAGGTACGAGCCGCTCCAGCCGGCCTCCCCGGTCCAGGACGACTCGGGCGTCACGACGGTGCCGCCGCGCGCGCTCTCCGCCTCGACCAGCGTCAGCCCGTCGCGCGAGCGCTCGGTGGCGACGGAGCGGGCGCGGTCGGCGACGTCCGGGTGTGCGTCGAGCGCCAGCATCGCCAGCAGGCCGTGGATGGTGCTCTCGGCTCCGCTGTTGCGGTTGACGGACCCGTCGGCCTGGACGCCGTCGAAGACGACTCCGGTGGCCGGGTCGTAGACCGGGGCGAGGCTGCGGTTCAGGCCGAAGAACCAGGCGCCCTGCACGGCCGCGAGGTAGGTGAAGGCGCTGGAGCCGGTGGCGTCGGCCAGGGCGAGCGAGTTCTGCAGGCGGGAATCTGCTCCGTAGGCGATCTGCACGCGGTCGGTCGGAGTCGGGTTCCAGCCGTTGTCGGGGCCGCCGGCGGTGAGCAGCTCCGGAGCGAAGCGGGCGCCGTCGACGAGCGCGGGCTCGAGGAGGGAGGAGTCGTCGAGCGCCGCGGACGAGGCGGCGAGTCCCCCGGCCATCTGCGACGACCAGGAGTGCCAGAGCGTGCGCGACTTCGTCCACGGCAGGATCGCGCCGTACGGCCAGGCGGTGGTGTCCGCCTCCGTCGTCGTGGTGCGGGCGTAGGCGGCGACGCCCTCGGCGAGCTGGGCCGTGCTCGTGCGCACCGCGGAGTCGTCGGGGGCGGCCTCGAGGTAGGCGGACAGGCCGAGCAGCGCCTCCGAGGTGGCGTCGGCGCCGTCGACAATCAGCCAGGCCGGCACCTGCACGCCGTCGGCCTGCGCGTACTCGCCGTAGCGCGTGAGAACCTCGCGGTCGACCGCCGCGACGCCGAGCCGCAGCCGCTCCTGCAGGAAGGCGGCGAAGTCCGGATCCGTGTCGCGGAACGCCGCGTAGCCCTCGCCGAGCGCCCAGAGCGTGCGGGCGAGCCAGTAGCTGTCCTCGGAATCGCTCGGATCCGGCAGCTCGACCGGCTCGGCGCTCGCGTTCAGCTCCCCGTCGGTCTGCATCCAGAGCACCACGTTCCCGGCGTCGTCGCCCTCGGTGGTCTGGAAGTAGGCGAGGGCGCGGAGCGTCTCGAAGGCCTTCTCGCGGCTCTCGGTCGATCCGGTCTGCTGCCAGTGGCGGAGGTAGACGACCGCGGCGCGCGAGATGTCGTCGGTGTTGAACGCGCCCTGCTCGTAGTCGCCGGTCGCCGGATCGAGGCGGCCGCCGCCCACGCGCTCGAAGGCGCCGCCGTCGCGGGCGTCGGCGTAGGTCCACGGCATCACCAGGGTCGGCTCCTCGTCGAGCCGGTAGGTGGTGTGGCCGGGCTCGGGCACCGGAGTGGCGGTGTCGAGGAGGAAGTCGAGGTGCGCCGTGTTCGTCAGCGGCTCGGCCGCCTGCGCGGGGGTCGCGCCGAGGGCGAGGCCCCCGACGGTGAGGGCGGCGGCGGCCAGGACGGCCGCCGATCTGGTGAGCGTGTTCGTCATCGAACTCTCCTTGGGTGGGGTGTGAGGGGCGGATCTCGATAAGCCCGCGATGCGGGCTGCTCGATCAGCGGGAGGCGCCGACGGACTCGATCAGCGGCGTCAGCCGTCCGTGCGGACGAGGCGGGCCGCGCCGATCTTCGAGTCGGCCATGCCGTAGAAGACGTAGTGCTGCCCGTCGATCTCCTCGATCGCCGTCGGGAAGACGACGTTCGGGACGATCCCGCTGCGCTCCTCCTCCGTCTCGACCTCGAGCAGCGGCTCGGCGGTGCGCGCGATCACCCGCGACGGGTCGTCGCCGTCGAGGAGGATCGCTCCGGCCGAGTAGTTCACGTGCTGCTGCTGCGCGAAGGCGCTGTCGATCACTCCGGTCACCCCGTGGTGGATGAGCAGCCACCCCTCGGGCACGCGCAGCGGCGCGGGGCCGCCGCCGACCTTCAGCTCCTCGAACGGGAACTCCGGGCCCGCGAGGAACCGGTGCCGCGTCCAGCGCGTGAGGCTCGCCAGGTCGCGGTCGACCTCGTCCACCGGCACGTAGCTGATCCAGATGCTCTGCCGCGGGTCCTCGATCCCGGCCGGGAGGCGCACGCCCTCGCCCGGCCGCGTCTCGCCGAGGTCCCACATCGGCCGGTGCAGCACCGCGAACGAGCGGGTGCCGTCCGGGGCGGCGACGATCTCGGGGAAGAACACGCAGTCCTTGTTGTGGAACAGGCCCAGGTCGATGTCGAGCGCGTCGTCGTAGGCGAAGGTCACCGGGCCCAGGCGCCGCCAGTCGCGGAGATCCTCCGACACGGCGAGCGCCGTCCGGGGCCCGAGCGGCCCGTAGGCGACGTAGGTCATCACGTGCAGGCCGAGCGCCTCGATGAAGGTGATCCGCGGATCCTCCACGCCGGCGTTGTGCGCGCCTCGCTCGAAGCCGCGGTCGGGCGCGAGCACGACGCCCTCGCGCTCGACTCCGACGGGGACGCCGCCCTCGACGACCACGCGGGCGAGCCCGACGCGGGAGACGTTGCCGGCGGCGACCATCCGGGGCAGGAGGTACAGCTCGCCGTCGGGTCCGCGGCCGCTGCCGGGGTTGAGCACCCCCTCGGCTTCGAGGGCGTCGCCCGGGGCGGGCTCCATCACGACGCCGACGCGCTCGAGACGGTAGGGGACAGTGGTGAGGGTGGGAGACATGGTCAGCCTTTCACTCCGGATCCGAGATCGGTCGAGACGAAGTAGCGCTGGAACACGATGAACAGCACCACGACGGGCGCGGCGAGCACGACGGCTCCCGCGAGGATCGCCCCGAACGGGTTGTCGGTCGACGACGCCACGTTCGAGATGTAGTTGGCCAGGGACACGGCGAGCGGCTGCAGCGACGCGTCCTTGGTGATGAGGAACGGCCAGAGGAACTCGTTCCAGGGGCCGATGAAGGTCAGCAGCACGGCGGTCACCAGCGCGGGCCGCACCAGCGGGAGCGCGATGGTCCACAGCAGCTTCAGCTCGCCGGCGCCGTCGATCCGGGCAGCCTCGAACAGCTCCTTGGGGAGCTGCAGGAAGTACTGCCGGAAGATGATCACCGCCGTCGAGTTGATGGCGAACGGCAGGATCATCCCCAGGTGGCTATCCGCGAGGCCGTAGTCGCGCGCGATCAGCACGTAGAGCGGGATCTGCAGCAGCTGGAACGGGATGACCTGCACCAGCAGCGCGAGCGCGAACACCGCGTTGCGCCCCCGCCACTGCAGCATCGCGAGCGCGTATCCGGCGAGGACGCCGAAGAACACCGTGCACAGCAGCACGCCGCCGGTGAAGATCCCGGAGTTGACCAGTCCGGTGAGCAGGCTGATCCGCTCGTTCACGTTGACGTAGTTGTCGAGCGTGAGGTTGCCCGGCTCCGGGATCGCTCCCGCCAACGTGGGGTCCGGATCCGTCTGCAGGGAGCCGACGATCATGTAGTAGAAGGGGAAGAGGAAGACGATCGCGCCGATCGCGAGCACGACTCCGCGCAGGATCACGGCTCCGCGGCTGGAGCCGACGGGGCGCCTCCGCGGCGACGTCTCCTCATCGAATTAAAACGGACGCCACTTTTGTTCTGAAATGCGAGATTTGTCGCGATCCTCACTTCCCGAGGTTAGGCTCGAAGCTCCTTTTGGGAAGTGCTGGTCCGCGGCACAGCAGCCATCAAGGTAGCCAAGGTCAGGAAGGTCCGAAGGTCTTGTCTACCGATGCGAGAGCCTGTAATAGGTCCTCCGCGAGGAAGGCTGTCGAGACAGCGACCTGCTGCGGGTCACCGACTCCGAACTCCGCACGACCTGCCATATAAGAACCTGCTGCGTCTGGGCCCGCGGCAAAGTTGATAGCGAGCGACTGCAATGCTTCAACAGTGGTTTCGTGGCTAAGCTCGTCCTTCAATAGACGTGAAAAACGGTCACGGAGGTCCGAAGTACTGACACTTCGGAGAATCCGGTACGCGTCGTGTGCGTCCTTATCATTGAGACGCGTCGGGGTTTTAAGTCGCTCCGTGATCTTGTGAATCTTTGCTACAAGTAGCGCGGCAGGGCCCGCGACTTTCGCTGCTATTCGGCGCCCATCTCGCGCATCCAAGGCAACGATCTCCTGGATGTCATAGTCCACGAGCGTTGCTTCAATTCCCCGAGCTTTCCGGGCCGAACGGTTGCCGTGCGGCGGTATACGGACGCTACGGCTTGCAGGGCCAGCCAGTCGTTCCGGAACCATCAGATCTACAGGGATTCCGTCGGGTCTAAGCCAGGCGCCCGGTTGGGTGTCGGGGAGGAACCCTGCCCGCCGCATAGCTTCCTCTAGGAGAGGGTCGTCATGGAGAACCCGTGGGTCAAGGGAAAAATCACTGTCCTTTGTTGCTGGCGCGAGAGCGACATCCAGATCACCTGTTCGGAGATACACGGCTTGAGCGCCGATCAAAATGAGTGCGTCTCGTTGCTCCTCCAGCGCTTCGAGCGCATCGAGCAACGCCCCCCGCGCCCGGACAAATAGGCTCTCAGAGTCACCGCCAATCGCGCTCATGGGCCACCATCCAATCGATAAGTTCCTCCGCTTCACTGGGGGCTCGGCCGGGGCCGGTCAAGAGGTCGGCGGCGACCTGGGTGGGCGCCGCTATCGATAGGCCGTCTTCACGCCGTCTAGCGCCTCGAATTAGCGCAGGATAGGCAGGTTCCGCGATCAGCACATTTGCACCCGTCTCTGTTGCGCGTAAACCCCACCGCTCGGCGATATCCACCGGATTAGTCGCGTAAGTCATGACTGATCGTGCTGGCGCGTAAGATGCCCACGTAGTTGCAGCGACCGAACCTGTGATTGCATATTCCCTAGCGTCCGTGTCGAGCGCGGCCCGGATGACACTGTCGACTCCGCGAGGGGCGATCCACCGCGAGATTATGTTTGCCTTCATGAACTCGTAGTCCTCCGACCATCGGCGCAGCACTGGTACCCAGTTCGGCACGGTGACGGTGGCATCCTCGTTCCGCACGAGTAGGTCTTCCGCTTCCAAGAAGTCGATCACCCGGTAGACCGAGCCTGTAGACGCTTGAGCTGAAGCAACAAGCTCCCGCATCCGCCACGGTCCGCGTGCATCGACCAGCGCGCGGACGACTTGGGCGGCGGGTGCGCCCTTTAGCGTGCCGCGGGGACGGCCAGGGCCTCGCCACGGGTCGCTGTCCATCCCGCGGTCCGAGATGAATAAAGGCGGAACATCAGAGCGAAGGTAAACGTTTCCTGTGGCATCGACAAAAGACAGTCCCGCCTCGATAAGCCGCTTCCGTACGGTGGCAGGAAGGTAGCGAGCCGCTACCAATCCAATGTCCCACGCTCCGCCGCTGTTCGCAGGATCAAGCCTGTTATGCATGCGTGAGACGTCCCGCGGCTCCACGATGCGTCTCGTCTCAACCGCGATCCGCGGCGACTGGCCCATCGGCCCCGAAACGCTGAGGGTGGCATCACAACGCAGATCGGGTGCAACAGCCAAATGCTGCTCGCTAACCACCCATCCACCAGGAAGGCGATCCTGGAGGGCGCGCCGAACGATGTCAACCAGCATTCGCTCGCTTACGCGCTCCATCGGCTCCAGGGCTCGCACCATGTTCAGATAATACACCCGTTCCGTCTGCGCCGGAGCGGGTGTATAAACCGAACATTCCCACCTGTCCTGCTGTCCCGCCTCGTGGCAGGCGCCCGGTCGCGCGGCTGCTCGTTGGAGGCGGTCAGCTCGCCGCGGCGCCGGGCTCCCTCTCCGTCTTGTATGCGTCGGGCTCGGAACGCAGGTAGGCGCGCCGGTCTAGGGCGGTCGCGGTGGGGATGTCGATCCTGCGCAGCTCACCAGTTCGAGCAAGCAGCAGCGCTGGCGCTGCCCGATCGTCGACCTGCAGCGTGGCGAGGGCGATCGACGTCTCGCCAGGAGCATGGCGCGAGCACCCCCGTCACACGAGTCCGTGAGATAGGCGACGCCGCGAAGCACGGAGCACCGCATGGGTGCCTTCAAGCACCCGCTCGGCCAACTGATCGGAGAACCGATGCACCACACGCGCGACAACACCCTCCTGCTGTCACCGGTGGTCGTTCCGCCCGAGGCCGAATGAAAAAGGCCCTGCTGCTGAGCGAGCGGTTCTCCACGATCGCTCCGCGAGGATTCCCATCCACCGAGACCCTCGCCGAAATTTATTATCGAGGCTGGTGGATCGCTGCTGACCTCGACGAGCACACGCGAGAGCAGGCCGTCGGCGAGTGCATCCGCGCCGCTGCGCGGTACACCTTCACGACCGACGACTGGAAACAGTCCGACAGGCTGTTCGCCCGCAAGCTCCCCTACGAACTGGAGCACTGGCTCCTTGCAAACGACTACCTCCGGCCCGCTTCTCACGACGGCTCTCAGTTCCGAGCGACCAGGGAGAACCTGGTCCCCGCGCTCCTCGCGATCTGCGGCCGACGCCTCTGCCAGGCGAAGGGCTGGCAGTACGGCGTGGCCACGACCGCGACTGCCCGGCAGGCGCTGTTCTCGATCGACGACGCCTCCGGCCAGCGCGTACTCGCCCTCACGCTCTACGACATCCCCGAGCCGCATCCGGATGCGACCTTCGACGACATCGTGGCCTTCCGGCAGAGCAAGGAGAAGCTGCTAGCCCGGTACATCGACGGCCTCCGCGACGTGCGGCTCGCCATCGCCGAGGCGGACGACGGCAGAGAGCTCGAGGAGGCACTCCTCACCTACAAGGCGCGTGTCTCCGAGCTGCATCGAGCATCCGGCCCGCTGAAAGGCGAGGGCGGCGGGCGACTCGATCCGATGACTCTGCTGATCCCGATGACCGAGGTCGGCGTCGCGGTCGGAGACTGGTTGACCTCAGGGCCGAGCTTCGCTCCGATCGTCCTGGCGGTGCGAGCCGTCGCCTCGGTCGTCACGCTGCGCCGGCACGACGCGACGTCCTACCTCTCCGCCGCGGTGGCGAAGAACCTGATCGAGGCCCCGGAGAGCCGGGCGGTGACGGTCGGCCTGCGGGACTGACCAGCGGCTCACGTCGCGACAACGCCGTCCCGGGCGCGACCAGGGTCCTGCCACCACCGCTTCGGTACCGTCTCCCCCATGCCCGACCCCACTCCCGACGCCCCTGAGGTCGCCGCCGAGCACCTCCGCGCGGAGTTGCAGCTGCGGCGCTTCGGGCGGCTCCGCCTCACCATCGACATGGCGCTGGGCAGCGGGTTCCTCGCGCCCTACGACCTCGTCGTCCTCCGCCTCGACACCGGAGCCGAGATCATCCGCGTGAAGGCCGATCTCGCCGATCCCCACTACCTCCTCGGGCAGGTCGAGCTCGACCTCGAAACGAAGACGGTCGCCGAGTTCCTCGAGGAGTGGCGCCCCGCCTGACCGGGCCGGCACAGCCGCGATCCCGGGGAGAGCACGGCGCTGAAGCGACCGGAGCAGGACGGTGGAGATCCGTACCCCCTCGCCTCACAGATCCGCAGGAACCTTGTCCCGCTCGTCGGCGACCACCACCGGCACCCACGCGCCGCGCGCCGGCCGCCCCGCCCACCACACGTACACCCCAGCGGCGACCACGGCGCCTCCGGCCGCGACCGCCCACCACGGGAACCCGGCGACGTCGGGCGACTCCCCCGCCGCGTCCACGTCCGACTGCGGCGTCGGGATCACCCGTTCGCCGGTGACGAGGATGCGGTGGGTGTTGATCCCGAGCGGGGTGCAGGTGACGAGGGTCAGGAGGTCCTGGCCGGGCTGCACGAGGAGGCTCTGCGTGTCCTCCGGCTCGACGACCAGCGTCTCGCGCACGCGGTAGGTGACCACCTCGCCGTAGACCTCGATGGTGAAGGTGTCGCCCACGTCGACGCGGTCGAGGTGGGTGAAGAGCTCGGCCGAGGCGAGGCCGCGGTGGCCGGTGAGCACCGAGTGGGTGGAGGGGCCGCCGACCGGCAGGGCGGTGCCCTCGAGGTGGCCGACGCCCCGCTCGAGGACGGCGTCGCTCGTGCCGTGGAAGATCGGCAGGTCCACGTCGATGGCGGGGATCCGGATCCGGGCCATCAGTCCCTCGGCGTCGCCGCGCAGGAGGGAGGAGTAGCGCTCCCGGTCGGCGACCTGCTCGTCGTCGGCCAGGGGGAGGCGCTCGTTCGCGGCGACGGCCGCGCCGCCTCCGCTGAGGCTCTGGTTGTAGGCGCGGGCCTCGACGAGGTTCTGCCGGAGGGTCTCGGCGCCGAGGTCGGTGATGCCCTGCGTGAGGGAGTCGATCTCGCGCGCCTGCTCGACGGCGCTCAGCCAGCTGGCGGCGACGGGGTACAGCAGCAGCGCCACCCCCGAGAGGCTGATGAGCGCGATGACCAGCGGGGCGATCGGGAGCCGCCACCGCGGCCGGCGGTGGATCCGCCTCCGCGGAGGAAAAGGGCCGGAGACAGAGGAATGCGGGGCACCCGACGGGTGCCCCGCATTCGACTTCGTCATGGTGTGACGTTACTCGGCGGTCTGAGCAGCCAGCGCGGTGCGGCGGCGCGAGGCGATCAGGCCCGAACCGATCGCGAGGGCGAGGAGCGCGCCCCCACCGAGGGTGAACCACTGCGCGCCGCCACCGGTGAGGGGCAGGGCGAACGCGGGCACCTGGGTGTGGAGGAACTCGACGTAGTTCTGGATCGGCGCGGTGGCCGAGCTCGGTCCGGCGACGACCTGCGTCAGCACCTGGGCCGGGGTGGGCAGACGGAATCCGGCGGGCGGGGTCAGCTCGCGGACGTAGTAGTTGCCCGGCGTGATGATCGGGATCTCGACGATGCCGTTCGCTCCGGTCGTCCAGTTCTGGTTGCCGTTGATGAACACCGGGTTCTGGCCGAGGTTGGCGTCGTTCTCGGTGAGGAACACCTGGTAGATCGCACCCGCGAGCGGCACGCGGTTGGCGCCGTTGTTCTGGTAGGCGTACACGGTCAGCTGACCGATCGGGGTGCTGCCGGTGACCGTCTCCGTGGCCCCGTTCACGACGCTCGTCGCCGAGTTGGTGATGATGCCGTTGGCCGGGATGGCGGTGGCGCGGGTGAGCACCGTGAGGGTGACGACGCCGCCCTGAAGACCCTGGAGCTTGGTGAGGCCGGACTGCAAGAAGTTCAGCGTCACGTTCCGGGTCGCGGCGTCGTAGCCGAGCGTGTAGTCCGTGTTCGCGATGAAGGCCGGTGCGGGCGCGGTGCCCGCGGCGCTGGTCACCGTGATGCCGGTGGGCGCGACGCCGGCCGGGCCGGTCGGCAGGTAGGTCAGCTCGGCGGGGAGCGTGTCGGTGAGGGTGAACGCCTCCAGCGAGTCACCGGCGGCGAGCACCGGCACGTCCGAGGCGATGGCCCAGCGGATGAGGTCGGGGTTGCGCGCCTCGACCGAGTTCGCCGCCGCGGGGACGCGCGTCTTGGTGAGCTCCGTGACCGCGTTCTTGGGGTAGACGTGGACGTCGTAGATCCACTGGTTCGCAGGCGCACCGGTCGGGCCCGTCGGGAACGGCAGGGTGACGAGGAACGGCGCCGCGCCGTTGGTGGCTCCGGCGGGGAGCTGGGTCTCGGTCACGAGGTAGAGGCCGAGCGGCATGCTCGCGCCGTTGTTGAACACGGCCTCGCCGTCCGTGCCGCTGGTGGCGGTGAAGGTGTCGGCGGCGGTGACGCGGGTCGCCGCGGTGCCCGGGGTCAGGTTCGCGACCTGGTTCCAGCCGTCGGGCGTGGTGAGGTCGACGCCCTGGACGCGCGCGGCGGTGAACACGGCTCCGGGCAGCGCGTCACCGGGGACCGTGATCTCCTGGCCGGTGCCGATCGCCTGGCCGTTGTTGGAGCCCAGCGCGAGCTTGTGCACGGTGAGGGTGCGGCTGATGGTCGGGTCGATGTTGCCGGGCAGCGTGACCGCTGACGCCGGCGCGACGGCGGTGAAGACCGCCGCAGCGCTCAGCGCGAGGACGCCGGCTGCGGCGGCGAGCCGCCTGGTGAGTGAGCGGGACATGTGATCTCTCCTACTGAGGTCGTGAGTGCTGGTGTCGTGGAGTCGAAGGTGTGCGGGAAAGGGTCTGCGGGAGAGCGCCGGGGCTCTCGGTCGGGGCGTCACCGGGAGGGGCCTCGCAGCCTCCGGCGCCGCTCCCAGAGGAGGAGGCCGAGTGCGAGAGTGAGCACCGACCCCCCGCCCAGGAGGAACGCGTCGGTGCTGGCGCCGCCGGTCAGCGGCAGGCGTGTGGGGTCCACGGGGGCGTTGACGAAGCGGTAGACCGCCGTCTGACCGGCCGTGGGGGCCGTGATGGTCCGCGAGGCGACCGGGGACCACGTCGTCCCGGTCAGGCGCTCGAGACGCAGTTCCTGGTAGGCGAGGCGGCGGGTCGGATCCGTCGCCGCCTCGGACAGCGTGTAGCCGTGACCCGGTCGCACCTCGAAGGTGCTCGCCGGGTTGCCCGCGGCGACGTACTCCGCGCCGACCCGGGTCTCCGTCGGGAGCGTCGCTCCGGCCAGTGCGGCGGGCGTCGCGGTGACGCGCCAGTCGGCCGCCTGGAAGCCGGTCTGGGGGCGCAGGACCTGCTTGACCAGGGTGATCGTCGCGCTGGCGTTGTCCACGGTGCAGGTGACGGCGGCGCCGTTCGTCGGGGTCACGTCTCCGGCCGCGCTCACGGTGAGGGCGGCGCCGGTGTCGGTGCGGCACTGCCAGGGTGCGGTCTGCACGGAGGTGGCGGGGCCCCCGGTCTCGGCGAGCCGGTAGGCGGCACCCGGGGTGACGGGGATCGCCGACACGCCAGCGGAGCCCGCGCGGCCGGTCGGGCCGGGCAGGGCGCCGGTCGGGCCGGTGGCGCTGAGCGTGAAGTCGCTGGGCAGCGCGCTGCCGGAGCTCACCGTCTTCACCAGCGTGAGGGAGGCCGTGGGCCGGTTCACGATCGAGCACTCGACGACCGCCGCGGAGGCGATGCCGGTGAGGCTCGCGCTGATGACGGTCCCCGACTGCGAGAAGGTGGTCGCCCGGGCGGTGCCGTTGACCGTGCAGGCGCCGCTGACGAACGCGAAGCCCGTCTGCTGCACCTCCGAGACGGTGAGCGTCGCCCGCGACGCCTCCGTGCCGAACAGGACGGTCCAGGCGGCCTGACCCGCCGCGTCCGTCTGCTGGCGGGGCGACTGCTCCGGCAGCAGGGCGACGGAGCCGGCGGTGGCCGTCGCCGTCGTGCCCACCGTCCAGTCCACGCCGGGGCGGGTCGTGCCGGAGGCGTCCCGGATCGTCTTGGTGATGCGCACCGTGGAGGCGGGGCGCGGGGAGTTGAAGAAGGTGCAGGTGACGTTGACGCCGAGCCGGTTCGGGAGGGTGACCGTGCCGGTCGGGTTCGAGCCCGTGCTCACCCGCACGCCGTCCGCGTAGCACTCGTAGATGCTCGTGTAGGCGGTGATCGGGGAGGCGGAGCCCGCGGCCATCGCCTCCGAGACCGTCACCGTGCTGTTGATCGGAGTGGGGAAGGGGCCGATCTGCGCGGTCTGGCGGCCGGTGGTGGCGCCGGTGGTGGTGGCCGTGGCGAACGCCGACGCCGGGGAGCCGGCGGCGGCCGTGAGCTGGAACTGGTCCGCCGCGGCCAGGCGGCCCACCACGCTCTTCTGCACGGTGATCGTGGCCGGCGAGGAGCAGCCGGAGAGGTCGACGGCGTTGACGCTCACGCGCGGCGTGCCGCTGACACGGGTCCACGTGGTGGCGTCGAACTCGTAGGCGCTGCCGGGGATGGCGGGAACACCGTTCGCGGCGGCGACGTCGCCGTTGGCGAGGTAGACGGTTCCGCGCGGCGAGAAGGCGATGCCGTTGATGTTCGCGAAGGCGGCGTCGGTTCCCGTCACGGCCTTCGCGATCGAGGTGTTCACCGGGAGGGTGCCGCCGGTCGCCGCGGCCAGGGCGTCGGCCGGCACGGTGAAGATCGCGGCGCTGCTCGCGTTGTTGACCGAGCCCGCGCCGACGACGTAGAGGTTGCCGCGAGCGTCGAACGCCATGTCGCCGTTGCCGTTGGGGGTTCCGGAGGTGGGGAAGGAGCCGACGAGGGCGAACCGGGTGGCGACGGGGTTGGCCTCGGTGAAGCTCCAGATGTAGAACTGGCCGCTCGCGAAGCTGCCGAACAGGTACCGGCCCGTCCGGAGGTCGACCGCGCCGGCGACGATGCTGCCGGCCACCTGCGCTCCGCCGGCCACGGTCGTGTACGCGCTGTTCGCGATCCTCTGGAAGCCGGCGTCCGGCGTCCACTTGAGGACGGCGTCGACGTCCGTCGCGTCGGACGAGCGGTCCAGCGCGTAGGCGAAGGCGCCGTTCGCGCCGACGCCGAGCGCGTTCGCCTCGGCGGTCCCCGACCAGCTGCCGATCGAGGTCAGGGATCCCGTGACGATGTCGGCCTGCTGCAGGGCGCCGGCCGCCGTGAGGGAGTAGAAGCGGCCGGTGTCGCAGAACAGGCGGGGCGTCTGCACGGTGTTCGTGAAGGTGCAGAGCACCTCCGCCCCCGCCTCGCTGGGGATCGTGATCGACCCCGCGGCGGAGGCTCCGGAGGCGATGACCGTGCCGCCGCGCGAGCACTCGTAGCTGTTGGAGTAGCCCAGGCCCGCGCCCGCGGTCTGCGCCTCGGCGATCGTGTACGTCGCTCCGGACTGCACGGTGAGGCGGCTGATCTGCGCGGCCTGGATCCCGGTGGCGGTGCCCGTGGTCGTGGCCGACGCGAGGACCGTCGTGCCGCTGCGCACCGAGAGCGTGAACTGGTCGCCCGTGGCGCTGCGCACCGGCAGGTTCTTCCGGACGGTGAGGGTCGTCGCGGCCTGGACCGTCACCGACGTGGGGGCGGCGGCGATGAGACCGGTGGGAGTCGTGGTCCCGGTGCTGTACGTCCCGGCGGCGGCGGCCACCACGTCCACCGAGATCGTGCAGGAGGTCGCGCCTGCGGCGAGGTCGCCGCCGACGGTCGAGACGGAGGAGGATCCGGCGGCCGCGGTGACGGCGAACGCGGTTCCGGTGACGTCGGTGCAGGACCCGCCGACAGCAGGCGTCGGGGCCACGACGAGGCCGGCCGGGAGAGCGGTCGAGAAGCGCCAGTCCGCCTTCGCGAGGAGGTCGCTGGTGTTGGTGACCGTGTAGGTCAGCGTGGTCGGCACCGTCGCGGTCGGCACGGCCTGCGTGAAGGCCGCATCGAGAGCGGGGGTGACGTCGAGCACGCGGAGGTCGTCGACGGCGAAGGCGCTTCCCGTGCCGGTGACCGTGTTCACGAGCTGCACCTGGGCCGCGGCGATCTGCGCCGGAGTGAGGAGCGCGGTGCTCGTGCCGGTGTAGGCGGCGGCGCGAGCGGAGGCGGGGAGCGCGGGATCGACGAGCGAGCCGAGCCCGCCGACCAGCGGGAGGGTCGGGGACGTGTAGAACACGCTGCCGGTCGCGGCGCAGGGCACGACCGGTGCGGCGAATCCGGTGAGGACGGTGGACCCGCCCGAGACCAGGTTGAGGGAGAGGGACGCGTTGTTCGTCCCGCACTGCCCGCCGGCGGCGTTCATGCCGACGGCGTAGTAGCGGGCGGCGGGAGCGGAGACGCCGATCCCCGCGGCGCTCTGGGCGACGGTCGTGCCGCCGGTGATGGTGGCGTACGGGTACTCGACCAGGGCGTGGTTCGCCTGCGTGCCAGTGTTCGAGCCGTTGGCCGGTGCGGTGCTGGAGGTGGACCCCGGCACTCCGGCCGCCACCTGGCCGAGGACGTCCGCCATGCGGCGGGTCTCGCGTGCGGCCGACGATCCCGTGCCGACGGTGAGGAGGGGCCGGGTCGGGCAGAAGGCGGCGTTGGGGTACGGCGCCGTGTAGTTGACCAGGACGCCGGTGCAGTTCGTGGCGGTCGACCAGCCGGTGGCTGCCGTGTAGCGGCCGTTCGCGTAGGCGGTGAGCGCGCTCGGTGCGGTCGTCAGACCCTGCTCGAAGGTCTCCGTCCACACCTGTCGCGGGGCCTCGGCGACGCCGGCCGCGAGCGTGGAGAAGCCTCCCGCTGCTCGCGCCGTCGCGGGCGGGCCGCGGTCCGACTCCTGATCGTCGTCCGAGGCCGCCGGAGGAGCGAGCGCCGACCCGGCCGGCGCCGGCTCGACGGGCTGCTCCGTCTGCGCGGCGCTGCGGGGCGCTGCGGGATCGGGCTCGTCCTGAGCGGGCTCCTCCGCCGTGGCACTCGGCGACTCCGCGGCCTCGGCGGGTGCGGGCGGGGCGGACGTCGACGGGGCGGACGCTGACGGAGTGGGTGCCGACGGAGCGGGTGCCGGGTCGGCCTCGGGGGCTGTCGGCGGTGTCGGTGCGACCGGCGTCGGGAGAAGGGCGGGGGCGTCGCCGGCGACCGGATCCGCCTGGTTCGCGGCCTGAGCGGGAGACGAGGCGGAGACGTCGCCGAGCCCCCACGAGCCGACGAGGAGAGCGCCGATCGTCGCGAAGACGACGGCCCGCATTCCGAGGCGCGACGGCGCACGGTGCCGTGAGTGGCGGCGCCGCCGGGTCGTGAAAGCCATGGTTCTGCTTCTCAGTCGTGTTGTCGATCGTGGAGATGAGCGAAACGTCGACACGACGAACGACACGGATGTCGCAGCGAGTGCGGAGGCCCCAGACTCCGGAGGGGAGCACGCATTCCCCGCGGGCTTCCGAAGATGAACGTATAGGTCGGCCTCCCTCTCGCCATAGAGAAGTGAGCCCCCCTTGTCGGGGCCATAACCGATGAGAAAAGGACCGGGGTGAAGCCGAATATGGCGCCTTTTGACGGGTCCTCGCGAAGGAGTTCTAAGAAGTGAGCGCGCGCGACCGGCTCGGCTCACTCCTCCCGTCAGGTCCCGTGCAACGCTCGGGCCCCACCCGGCCACGTACTCGGTAGACGCCCGACCGACGAAGGATGGACCCGATGACGCGACGCACACTCGACGACCTGCTCTCCCGCAGCGACCCCGCGACCGACGACCGGGCGCCCGGTGTCCGCACCGCCCTGCACAGCGTGATCGCCGAGACCCGCGAACGCGCGCCCCGCCGTCCCGCGCGGTCGAGGGCGTGGTGGCTGGCGGCTCCCGTCCTCCTCGTCCCGGGTCTCGTGCTGGCGACCAGCGCCGGCACCGACGTCCGCTCGGTCCCCGACTTCACGATCCCGATCAGCTACACCACCGACTCCGGCGCAGCGGTGTCGTGCTCGATCGACTACTTCAACGGAGAGATCGACTACCGCGAGGTCACCACCTCCGCGACCGACTACCTCCGCGCGCAGGACTGGAGCGGCGTCGGCCAGCGGATCCACGACGACGCGGTCGCCTACACGACCGACCCCGTCTGGCTGGCCTCGGACATGAACAGCGACGGCCCCGGACTCTCTGACGAGACGATCCGCTGGCGCGCCTGGATCACCGCGGCGGACGACCACATCCTCGACACGATCCCCGAGGGCGTGATCGTCGAGGGCGACGGCGGCCTGGGCGGCAGCACCGACTGCACGGGAGAGCTGTGATGAGCGCCGGCGAGGCGGCGCCTGCGATGGCGCGCAGCGTCGTCCGCTCCCCCGCGCGCGACCGGGAGGCCGAGATCACGGCCCTGGTCGAGCGGGAGGCGCCGGACCTGCTCCGCTACTTCGCGCGGCGGACGGCGAGCCCCGAGGACGCCGCGGACCTCCTCAGCGACACCCTCCTGATCCTCTGGCGGAAGGAGCGGTCGATCCCCGAGGACGAGACGCGCGCGCGGATGTGGGCGTTCGGCGTCGCCCGGCGGGTGCTCTCGGGCCAGCGCCGCACCGCGACCCGGAGGAGCGCGCTCGTCGAACGGCTGGCGGAGGAGCTCCGCATCACGCCGCCCGCACCCGCCGACGACGCGGCCGAGGACGTCCGCGCCGCGATCGCGCAGCTGAAGCCCGTCGACCAGGAGATCATCACCCTCGTCTACTGGGACGGCTTCTCCCTCGCCGAGGCGGCCGAGATCCTGTCCCTCCGCGCCACGACCGTGCGGAGCCGGCACGCGCGGGCGCGGGCGACGCTGCGGGGCGCGCTGGGGGCGGCGATGTGAGGAGGGTGAGGGCTCCAGGTGCCGCACGCACTACGGTCTTACGCGGATCGGCTCACCACTAGGCCTTTATCGATGGCATCCACGCAAACCGCCAGCGTTTGAATCGCTGGCGCGAGATCAGATGGCTCGCACAGCGCCATAATGGCGAAGGTGAGGAACTCGTCGTCCATGGCACTTCCCGCGATTCCATACGAATCCGGTTGCTCGCGAGCCGCTGATGCCCACTCGTCGAGAGATCTGCACTGATACGCGGTGCCTGCAAGTGCACTGTCAGCTGCTGTCGAGCTGTAGGGGGCCTCTGTGACCTTCGTAAAGCTCTCGTCACACTGCCAACTGATGTCGACGGTCTCGAACGTGTGGATCTCCACCGCGGGCTGCGGTGCCACGGGCGGGACATAAGGAGCATCCATTTGGCGCGGCCCCGTATACGTGGGTGACGCACCGGCCGGATCTTCGGCACTACATCCCGACACGGCCCCGCAAAGTACGAGCCCGACGAAAACGGCCGAAAACCACTTGATCCTCATGAACTGAAGATACGACACTGCAACCCTTCATTTCTCGGCCGAGAGCGCCCGACGCCTCGAAGGCCTGAGGAAGATCAGTCCCCTTACGCCAAGTCGGTGAAGCGCGAGAATGCTCGACCGCGTCCAAATGCAGATGCAGATGCTGCTGCCTCACACGAACCATGAAAGAAATTCGCTACCTCCGCCCCGACCCGCAGGCACCTAGTCGAGGAAGTACGCGTTCACCTTCTCGTCGGTGTCCAGGATCTCCTCCGAGGGCACCCCGACTCGGGCCGCGAGGTCGATCGCCCCGAGAAGCGCGACCTCGATGTCGGGAGAGAACGCCCGGTCGAGGATGTCGATGAAGTGCAGCATGCTCGTCTCGAGCTTCGCCAGGAGATCGGCGTAGTCGGCGGCCAGCTGTTGATCGAGTGAGCGCTGGTCCTCGAGATATCCGGCGATGAGCGCTTCTTCCCGGGCGGAGAGCGAGGACGACGCGACGCTGAACATGACGGAGCCGACGGTATTGCCGATGACGGCGCCGAGGACGGGGACCGGGATGAGCACCTGCCCGACGACCGAGGACAGCGCGCTGATGCCGGCCTGGAGGCAGAGGATCTCGGAGTTCTCGATGAACTCGATCTCAGAGATGTCGCCCGCTCGCAGCCTGCTCGCCTGGCCCGCGATCCCCAGCGCGGCGGTCGTGACCGTGTTCGCCGTGGCGGCCGAAGTCGCAGTGAGATTGGTGAGTGAGTAGATCGTGAGACCGCGGATACCGCCCTTCACCGCGCCGAGACCGGAGGCGTTCGCGATGTCCTTCCAGTCGTCGGCCGAGAACTCCTTGAGCTTCGTGCCTTCGCGGCGCTTGGCGAGGACCGCGGAGACGAACGCGGTCCCACCCTCGATCCCGGCGGCGACGACGGTGACCTGAGCGCCCTGGCGCACCGTCGCCCGGTTCTCCCGAACGGCAGCCGTGCGGGCGGCCTCGTCGGTCGCCGTGATCCTTCCCTCCTCCGCCGCGAACGTGTCGGTGTACGCACCGAGCTGCACGTCCCGGTACTCCAGCCGGGAGGGCTCGAGTGCCGCGATGTCGATCGTCTCACTCGAGAAGAACGCCTTCACCCGGTTCCAGTCGCGGAGGGACGGGCCGTCCCCGCTGCGGGAGAGGACCTTCGCCGCATCCTCGGCGGACATCGCATGCAGCTTCTGGATGACCTCGAAGTGGTCGCTCGGGATCTGGTACCTGCCGCCGTTCCTCACGAAGTCCGGGTACCTCTCGAGGTGCTCCGTGATCGCGCCGAGGCCGAACCGCCCGCCGGCGGCGGAGAACTTCTGCTGGATCAGCAGGCCGTTCCGCATCAGATCGACGGGGCCGTTGTCGTTCACCCAGGCGTTGCCGCCGGTCTCCCCGAGCACAGCGGCACGGGCGTTGCCGATACCGACCTCGGCGACCTCGGCGATGAATCCGTGCGCGCCCTTCACTCCACCGCGGTTCGACGAGACCACGTCGCCTATGTGCAGGAGGGCCGTATCCAGATGGTCGAGAGCCGTCGAGAGGTTCTGGTCCTGCCTGCTCAGGGCGCCCATGAGGCGATCGACGCGCACCTGCTTCAGGTAGCCCACCCAGGCGGCGACGGCCTGCTCTTGAGTGCTTCGGGCGACGTCGGCGAGATCAGGCATCGTCGGCGGCCTGCTCCACACGGGCGCTCAGCAGTGCCGCACTCGCTTTCGCGACGTTCACGAGCGCGCCGAGCTGCGACTGCTGAGCGGGAGCCAGGGTCGCGAAGTCCGCCCCGAAGAGCGGCAGCGCCTCGCCGTAGACCTTCAGAAGCAGCTCTCGAGTAGAGGCGGTGCGCTGGAGGAGGTCGTCGATCTGCGCGTCCATCGCCTGCACCTGCGCGATGTTCCGCATCACGGCGGTGAGCATCTCGTGCTTCGTCTCGCGGTTCTCGAACTTCTTCTTCGTGAACAGGACGACCGAGGTGAGGACGGCGGCGCCTGCGAGGCTCCAGCCGACCGGGCCGGCCAGCGCGAGCAGCGCTCCTCCCGCGACGGTCCCTCCGCCACCGGCAGCGACGGCCCCGCCGCCGAGCCATGCCAGGGCGGCCTGGCTCGCAGCGGCACCGGACAGGGTCGAGATCGCGGTCCCGGTCGACGCGGTGCCGAACGTGGTGGCGACCCACATGGCGGCGGTCGGCGCGACGCTCGCGATCGCCGCGCCGGCGGTGACACCGGCGCCCGCTCCCGCCGCGGACTTCCGTGCAGCGACGAGATCCGCGCGGGCGATCTCCTCGGCGTCCAGGAACCGGGCTCTGTCGAGCTCGATCTGCTCGAAGTCCCTGCTGAAGGACTTGGGCGTGTTGGCGATGCTGTTCACCACGAGCTCGACGAGAGCGATCAGGTCGGTGGAGCGCTCGCGTTGCCGGAGGAGGGAGAGCCCGTCGTCGCTCATCGCCGTGAAGGCGCGGTTGTATTCGGCCGTGACCTCCTCGTACGACTGGAGGCTCCTCGGGCCGAACTTCTCGGCGGCTGCTTCGCGGAGATCGCCGGCCTGCTCCATCACCTGCGTCGTAGCGCTCCGCGCACGCTTGCTCAGATCGCCGGCAGCTCGCGCGACTCTCTCCTTCGCCCTGTCCAACTCCGGTCGCTCGACCATCACCTGTACCTGTTCCCCGTAGACGCCTTTTCCCGGCTCGACACTATCCAGCCGCGTATCGAAAGGTGATCGGGAACACCGCTGCCGACGCTTCTCGGACACCCCTGCCGGATGAGTCGCCCCCGCCGCTCTTCCTCCGGCTCGCGGCCCTCCGCGCCCCTTCACCCGGCACCCCCGCCTGAGTAGCATCCCCCGCATGAGCAGGCTCGTCGTCTCCGTCCTCACCTCGCTCGACGGCCGCTTCGAGGGGCCCGGGCACGACCTCTCGGCGCTGCCGTTCGAGGACGCGTTCAACGACCGCAACCTCGAGCTGCTGCGCCGCGCGGGCACACTCGTCTACGGCGGCCGCTGGTTCCGCGACAACTGGGACAGCTGGAGCGCCGTCGCCGCGGACGGGACGGCGGGCGAGCGGGAGCACGAGACCGCGCGGCTGGTCACGTCGCTCGACGCGCTGGTGATCAGCGACTCCCTGGCTCCCGATCCGGAGGCGCCGTGGGCCGCCACCACCCGGATCGTGCCGCGGAAGCAGGGTCCGGCCGAGATCGAGCTGCTCAAGCAGGGCGACCGGGGCGACCTGCTGATGTTCGGCAGCGGCACCACCTGGAACCCGCTCCTCGAGCAGGGCCTGGTGGACGAGCTGATCGTCCTCGTCGGCGCCGGACTCGCGGGCGGCGGGACGCCGCTCTACTCCGGGGCGCCGCAGCACGGGCTGCGCCTCCTCGACGCGACGGTTCTGCCGGGCTCTGAGCTGGTGCGGCTCCGCTACGACGCGAGCGGGGCCGGCGAGCGGCCGCACAACCTCCGCTGAGACAGGGCGGCCTCCCTCAGGAGCCCACGCCCCTCCTCTCAGCTGACGTCGTACGCGCCCGAGGCCGGGGCAGCTGGTGAGAGCGAGCCTCCAGCGGACTCCTCCGGCCGGCGGAGTGCCCGAGCGCACAGCCGGACCCCCAGAAGCGCAGTCGCCGCGCCTCCCGCCAGCATTCCGGCCCCCACCACCGTCCACGTCGTCAGGCTGGAGCTCGGCGCGCCGAGCAGACCGTAGAAGAGCCCGACCCCGCTGCCGACCAGAGCGGCCGCGACCAGCGGGATCGCCAACGCCGATCCCTTCTCCGACCGCGTCCACGCCGAGCTGCAGAGAACGGCGACGGCGCCGATCAGCCAGCCGACGCCGGGGATCAGCAGCCAGCCGAAGGCGAAGACCAGGGAGGCCACGACCGCGAACCACCGACGGTGGAGGACCGTCCGCTCGTCACCGCGATGGACTCCGGCCTCGACTCCGCTCGTCATGCGTCGGAGCCTACGGAGACGGCCCGGACCGTGGCACGAAGTGGCGCGGGATCGGCCGGACGGCGCCACTCCCTCCTCCGCTCGGTGCTGAGGAGCCGGTCCTGCCGAGCAGGTCCTCGAGCGCTGACACTCGGCCCACCTGAGGCGCCTCCCGCCCTCCGCTCACCCCGCGACTGTCAGCGACACCTCGACCGCCACGTCCTCGGGCCCCTCCCCCAGCACCGTCTGCCGCACCTCGACCCCGTCGAGCCGGAGGCCGCGGTCTCCGGCGGCGTCGAAGAGCGCGACGATCGCCGGATGCAGAGTCCCCTCGGGCAGTTCCTCCCCGTCGCGAGGCCGCCAGGTGGCGACCAGCTCGGTGCGCGCCGGGAGGACCGCGGCGAGATCAGCGAGGTCGCCCTCCGCCTCCGCCGACGTCGGCCAGGTCCTCACGATCGCCCTGGACGAGGCCGACGGGCCGGGCGACGACGAGGCGAACGAGATCCTCGGCGCGCTCGCCACCCGAGTGCACG
>NZ_PSUZ01000029.1:0-41941 GCF_002932095.1 Rathayibacter sp. AY1G1 | reverse complement strand
CGGCCTGCTCCGCCTCGAAGTCCGCGATGAGCTCCCCGAGATCCCCGAGGTCCAGCGGCGACTCCGGCGGAAGCGCCAGGCGGCGCTCCTGCTGGCGACCGTCGATCCGGAGGCGGTGCTGCCGCTGGCCGAGGCGCGGCCTCCGGGCGCCATACTGACCGGATGGATCGAGCGGGGGCCGACGAGCGGCGCCGGCTGAGAGCGCGGCGGACCGAGCTGCGCGCACGGATCGACGCGGATCCGCTCGCCCTCGAGGCGCGGCAGCTCCTCGCGCAGACCTATCGCGACGAGGGCTACGACGATCAGGCCGGCCGCTGGGGCGTCCTCGTGCCCGGGTGGACGACTGCTCGCGAGCGCCGTCTCTTCGTCGCAGTGATGGAGCGGACCGGAGCGAGCACGGAGGAGCGCCTGCGGAGACTGCTGGCGCTTCCGCCGGAGTCGCCGCTGGACCTCGGGGATCTCGGGGAGCTCATCGCGGACTTCGAGGCGGAGCAGGCCGAGGTCGAGCGGCCGCATCCGGACCTCGACGGGTGGCGGTGGATCGCGAACACCGGGCGGATCCTCTGCGGGATCGCACTGGTGCACGCGGTCGCGGCGATCCAGATGCTGCTGTCGGACGCTCCGATGGAGGAGTTCCTCGTGGCCGCCCGACTCCTGCTCGTCGGAGTCGCGGCGCTGCTCGTCCTCTCCGCCGCCTTCTTCACGGCGGTCGTGGTCCTGCGGCGGCGTCGCCGCCGACGGGAGAAGTGAGCGGCGGCGCTGTCGGACGGGCCTCGAGCCGTCCATTCGCTCGCGCTCAGGCCTCGAAGGGCAGCCTCTGCACCTGGCTGATCAGCGGCTCGGCGAACCCGAGTACCCGCACGACGATGCGGAGGGCGGAGTAGGCCGCGGTGAGCGTGGCGGGGATCCGGGCCCGGAAGATCCCCGACGCGTCGGTGCTCGGTCGGAAAGCCGTGACCCAGGCGTCCGTGCCGCGGGGAACGCCCTGGAACTCGAACTGCTGCTGGAGCGGCGTCCCGTCGCCGGCGAGGAGCTCCAGGAAGACGTCGCCCGAATCGCCCACGCCCGTGAAGAAGACGTAGAGGGTGGGAGCCGCCGAGGTCGACGCCATCGCGGCGGGGGCGCCGACGACGGCGATCACGACCGGAGCGGCCCACGCGGCCTGCACCAGGGAGCGGCGCCGCGGATCGGCGACGGCGGGGCGGTCGGAGCTGAGCGGCATGCCGGGTCCTGTCGGATCGGGAGGGAGGCGCGGAGTCGCTGCGGAGAGCGGCCTCCCCAGTCTGAGGTCAGCCGCCCGCTCGCACACGGATCAGGGCACCCCCCGTTCAGCACCGCGGAGACGCCGATCAGCCGACATCCCGGCATCCCCTCACCGACGGCCTGCCCGCGCCTCGACGACGTGCCGGCACCCGACCCCGCCGCGCTCCAGCTCCTCGCGCTCGCGGCGGAGCCCGACGCGGACCCGCCGCGCCTCGGCCAGCGGCAGCACCGCCTCCGGATCGACGGTCGCCAGCAGGAGCGCCGCCCGCGACCTCGCCGCCACCCGCACGTCCAGGCACGGCGTCTCCTCGGCGAGCCCGAGCAGCGCGGCCACCAGCAGCTCCAGCTCGACCGCCGTCGCGTAGAGCACCAGCACCCGCGAGGCCGGGCTCGACGGGCGGCGGACGAGGAGCGTCGCTCCGGTCATCGTCGCCGCCCTCCCCTGCCCGGGACCGGTCCGGGACGTCCGCCCCGCCTCGGCCCTCGGCGACCGCCCGCGCGACGTCGGCGTGCACGCATGGGGTTCCTTCTCTCGTCCTGCTGCGGTGCGAACCGCGCCGCACCTCCATCCCACGACGTGGGCACCCGGGCCGGGGAGAGGGTTGCCACGCGCGCGTCGGCGGGTCAGGAGGCGCCGGGGATGAGAGGGTTGCGCGATGTCCACTGCGAGCGTGCCGTCGCCGCGCGCCGGAGTCCGGACCCGGCGCTTCCGGCGCCTCGCCCGCACGGGCTTCGCCGTCAACGGACTGATCCACCTCCTGATCGGCGGCCTCGCCCTGCGCGTCGCGGTCAGCGACGAGACCTCGCGGGAGGCGGACGCGTCCGGAGCGATCGGGCGCATGGCCGACTCCCCCGTCGGGCTCGTGGTGGTCTGGGCTGCGCTGGTCGGGCTGGTCGCGCTCGGGCTCTGGCAGCTCTCCCTCGGCGGGCGCTCCTCCGCGCCGGGGCTCCCCGCCCGCCTGGGCCGCCGGATCGTCGAGTCGGGCAAAGGCTTCGCCTCGCTCACGCTCGCGGGCACCACGCTCGTCTTCGCGCTCGGCGGCTCGACGAGCTCCTCGGCCACGATCCGCCGCATCAACACCGAGCTGCTGACGAGCACGGTCGGCGTCGTGATCCTCGTGATCGTCGGCGGGATCGTGCTGGGCAGCGGGATCGGCTTCGTCGCGATCGGGATCCGGCGCGGCTTCCGCAAGCTCGTCCGCATCCCCGAGGGCCCGACGGGGACGGCAGTGCTGATCCTCGGCGCGACCGGCTACATCACGAAGGGGCTCGCTCTGGGCCTGGCCGGCGGGATCTTCGTGGTCGCGGCGCTGACCGGCGACGCCCGCCAGGCGACCGGGCTCGACGGGGCCATCCGCTTCCTCGACGTCCCTCCGTACGGCACGATCGCCCTGACCCTCGTCAGCGCGGGACTGGTCATGTACGGGCTGTTCCTCGTCGCCCGGGCGAAGCTCGCGAAGCTCTGAGCCGACGCGGCAGTCGTTCACAGTCGCCACCCATATCGCTGAGTATCGTTCGGAGAAACAGGAGGTCATCATGAACGGATCGTCATCGACCGGCGCGTTCGGCACCGGCACGCCCATCGAGAGCATCTGGCGCGCGATGGAGCAGGCCCGCTCCCGCATGGAGAAGCGCGTCGGCTCCCGGGTCGGCCGCGGGGACGTGCGCACCGCGGTGCTCGCGCTCCTCGCCGAGCAGCCCATGCACGGCTACCAGATCATCCGCGAGATCGAGGAGCGCAGCGGAGGCGACTGGAAGCCGAGCCCCGGCTCGGTCTACCCGACCCTCCAGCTCCTCGCGGACGAGGGCCTCATCACGGCCGACGAGCAGAACGGCCGCAAGACCTACACGCTGACCGACGCCGGCCGCGCGACGGTCGCCGAGCACGGCACCTCGACCCCGTGGAACGACTCCGACCACGTCGACTTCGGCGCCCTGCCCAAGGCGGGCCTCGAGCTCGCCCAGGCCGCGGCCCAGGTCGGACGCTCGGGCACCCCCGAGCAGATCCGCAAGGCCGTCGCCGAACTCGAGGACGTGCGCCGCCGCCTGTACGCGATCCTCGCGCAGGACTGACCCGGGTGGCCTCGGTCAGCCCGGGTCCTGCCGCCCCGGGCCACCGAGAGCGGGAGGACCGGCGGCGCTACCGCCGGATCCTCCGCTTCGCCGCGTGGCATCTCGCGGTCACCTGGTTCTTCGACCTGCTCCTGCCGCGGGTGGGGCTCACGCGCGTCGCGCTCCGCACCCGGCCCGGCCGGATGCGCCGCTTCGCCCGCAGCTTCCACGTGCTCGCGGTCGATCTCGGCGGCCTGATGATCAAGGTCGGCCAGTTCATGTCGTCGCGCCTGGACGTGCTGCCGCCCGAGATCACGCGCGAGCTGGAGGGGCTGCAGGACGAGGTCCCGCCCGTCCCGTTCCCGCGGATCCGGGCGCTGGCCGAGTCCGAGCTCGGGCTGCCGCTCGAGCGCGCGTACGCCGGAGTCAACGAGTCGCCCGTCGCCGCCGCCTCGCTCGGCCAGGCCCACCGCGCCCGGCTCTCCCCCGCCGACGCCGAGGACACCGGCTACTCCGCCGCCATCATGAAGGTGCAGCGGCCGGGGATCGACCAGATCGTCGAGGTCGACCTCGCGGCTCTGCGCCGCGTCGGCGGCTGGCTCAGCCACGTGCGCCTCGTCTCGGACCGCGTCGACGCCCCGGCGCTCGTCGAGGAGTTCGCGGTCACCAGTCTCGAGGAGATCGACTACCTGCAGGAGGCGGCCAACTCCGTCCGCTTCGCCGCCGACTTCGCGGGCGACGCCCGGGTGGCCGTCCCGGACGTGGTCTGGGAGCGCTCGACCCGCAAGGTCCTCACGCTCGAGGACGTCACCGCGATCAAGATCACCGACCACGCCGCGCTGCTGGCCGCCGGGATCGACCCGCGGGAGGTCGCTCCGGTCTTCGCGGCCGTGATGTTCGACCAGCTCTTCACCAACGGCTACTTCCACGCGGATCCGCACCCCGGCAACGTCTTCGTCACGCCGACCCCTGGGGGCGAGCTGCCCTGGCGCCTCACCTTCATCGACTTCGGGATGATGGGCGAGGTGCCGCCGAGCACCCGCGTGGGCCTGCGCCGGATGCTGATCGCCGCCGCCTCCCGCGACGGCAAGGGGCTCGTCGACGCGGCCCGAGCGGTCGGCGTCCTCCTCCCCTCGGCCGACTCCCGCGAGCTGGAGCGGGCGCTCACGCAGCTCTTCGCCCGCTTCGGCGGCATGGGCTTCGCCGAGCTGCGGGAGGTGGATCCGCGCGAGTTCCGCGACTTCGCCGTGCAGTTCGGCGACGTCGTGCGCGCGCTGCCGTTCCAGCTCCCCGAGAACTTCCTGCTCGTCATCCGCGCGATGTCGCTGACCTCGGGCGTCTGCAGCGCGCTCGACCCGGCCTTCAACCTGTGGGACTCGGTCGAGCCCTACGCGCAGCAGCTGATCCGCGAGGAGCGCGGCTCCGTCGTGCAGGACGTCGGCAAGCAGGCCGTCGACACGCTCGGCCTGATCTGGCGCCTGCCGCGCCGGCTCGACGAGCTCGTCACGACCCTCGACGACGGCGAGCTCGCGGTCACCGTCCCCACGATCGAGCGCCGGCTGAACCGGCTCGAGGGCACCGTCCGCCGCGTGATCTCGGCCGTGCTGTTCGCGGGACTGCTGATCGCCGGCGCCGTCGTGCGCCCGGACGACAGCGGCTTCGGGACCGTGCTGATGATCGCGTCGGCGCTGCCGCTGCTGCACGCCCTGCTGGCCCGCGGTCCGCGCGGCTGACGGCCGCCGTCGGGCCGCGGCCGCCGCGTCGCATCCGTCACCTCCTCCGCCCACCTCACCGGCGGCGCGGTCGACATCGGCTACACGGACGCGGACAGCTGGCTCGCACAGCACGGCACCGACTACGGGCTCTGCCAGATCTACGCGAACGAGATCTGGCACTTCGAGCTCGCCACCGAGCCGGGCGGCGACTGCTCGGAGCAGCTGCCCGACGCGAGCGCGACCTGAGCGGCTCTCCCGCGCTCCCGGGGATCCGATGCGTCGCGAAAGGTCGTCATCGGAGGCGAAGGGGAGCCGTTCGCGACGCATCGATCGCGCAGGCGGCCGGGCTCAGCGGCTGGTGAGCAGCTCGACGAACTCGTCGGCCATCGCGAGCTGGGCGCTCAGCGCCTCGCGGCGCTCGCGGGCCTGCGCGACGAAGGCGTCGAGCTGCGCGCGGACCTCGGCCGGCGCGTCGTCGCCCTCGGCCTCGAGGGTGTCGATCACGCGGAGCAGCGCGGCCATCTCCTCCAGCGAGAAGCCGAGCGGCTTCATGCGGCGGATGAGGATCAGGCGGTCGTAGTCGGTGGACGTGTAGAGGCGGAAGCCGCCCTCGGTGCGGCCGGACGCCTTCACGAGGCCGATCTCGTCGTAGTGGCGCAGGGTCCGGAGCGAGAGGCCGGTCCGCTCGGCGAGCTCGCCGATGTGCATGGTGCCGATCCTGCTCACCCCTTCAGATCTACCCTTACGTGAGGGTAGGGTTGCCCGTGCTGCTGACACGCCTCTGCAAGCTTGGCATCCCCGCCCGCTTCCGCCGACCTGATGCCGCAGCCCTCCGCGCTCCTCGTCGAGCACCCCTCCCACTCCCTGGAGCCGCCGCGATGGCCCTCGCCTCGAAGACCCCTGCCCGCCCTCACGCCGAGCCCACCGTGATGACGGCGCTGCGCACCCCCCGCATCCTGACCCGCGAGGTCCTCGCCGGCCTCGTGGTCGCGCTCGCGCTCATCCCCGAGGCGATCTCGTTCTCGATCATCGCGGGCGTGGATCCGCGGGTCGGCCTCTTCTCGTCGTTCGTGATGGCCGTGTCGATCGCGTTCCTCGGCGGACGCCCCGCGATGATCACCGCCGCCACGGGCGCCGTCGCCCTCGTGATCGCCCCCGTCGCCCGCGACTACGGGATGGACTACTTCATCGCGACGGTGATCCTCGCGGGCGTGCTCCAGATCGTGCTCGGGCTACTCGGAGTGGCGAAGCTCATGCGCTTCATCCCCCGCAGCGTGATGGTCGGATTCGTGAACGCGCTGGCGATCCTGATCTTCTCGGCGCAGATCCCCAACCTGATCGGCGTGCCCTGGCTGGTCTACCCGCTGGTCGCCGTCGGGATCGTGATCATGGTCGTGATGCCGCGCCTGACGAAGGCCGTTCCGGCGCCTCTCGTCGCCATCGTCCTCATCACCGCGGCGGTCGTCGTGACGGCGGTCGCCGTCCCCACCGTGGGCGATCAGGGCGAGCTGCCCCGCAGCCTCCCCGAGCTGTTCCTGCCGAACGTACCGCTGACCTGGGAGACCTTCACGACCATCGCGCCGTACGCCGTCGCGATGGCGCTCGTCGGACTCCTCGAGTCGCTGATGACTGCGAAGCTCGTCGACGACATCACCGACACCCCCTCCCGCAAGACCCGCGAGTCGCTCGGGCAGGGCGCCGCGAACGTGCTCTCCGGCCTGTTCGGCGGCATGGGCGGCTGCGCGATGATCGGCCAGACGATGATCAACGTGAAGGCGTCCGGCGCCCGCACCCGCATCTCGACCTTCCTCGCTGGCGTGTTCCTCCTGATCCTCGTCGTCGCGCTCGGCGACCTCGTCGCGATCATCCCGATGGCCGCGCTGGTCGCGGTGATGGTGATGGTCTCGGTGGCGACGTTCGACTGGCACAGCATCCGCCCGTCGACCCTGAAGCGGATGCCCGTGGGCGAGACGGTCGTCATGATCGCCACGGTCGTCGTGGTCGTCCTCACCCACAACCTGGCGATCGGAGTCGTCATCGGCGTCCTGGCTGCCATGGTCGTCTTCGCCCGCCGGGTCGCCCACTTCGCCACCGTCGAGCGCACCCTCTCGTCCGACGGATCGACGGCCCACTACACGGTCACCGGCGAGCTGTTCTTCGCCTCCAGCAACGACCTCACCACGCAGTTCTCCTACGCGGAGGACCCTGCGCACGTCGTGATCGACCTCTCCGGCTCCCACATCTGGGACGCCTCGACCGTCGCCGCGCTGGACGCCGTCACGACCAAGTACGAGCGCCACGGCACCCGCGCCGTGATCGAGGGCATGAACGACGCCTCCACCCGGATGCACGGCCGCCTCGCCGGGAACCTCGGCGCGGGGCACTGAGGGTCGGGGCTGCGGGACCGCGGCGCCCGCCGGGGTCGATGCGTCACGAACGGTCGTCACGGGCGCGGGAGAGGGGCCGATCGTGACGCATCGATCTCGGGGAGGGCGGGAGGCGGGAGGGCCCGCGGGCGGCGCTAGACGCGCACGGGTGCGACGGAGGCGCGGCGGATCAGCCGCGTCTCCAGCTCCATGCGGGTGGCCAAGGCTCCCGAGGCGAGCGGGGTCGCCGACCGGTGCGCCTGGTGCAGCATCCGGAAGGCGATGGCGCCCATCTCGCCGATGGGCTGCTGGATCGTGGTCATCGGCGGGGTCGCCCAGGCCGACTCCTCGACGTCGTCGAAGCCGATGACGCTGAGGTCTCGCGGGATGCGGAGGCCGGCGTCGTCGGCGGCCTCGTAGACGCCGAGCGCCATCACGTCGGAGCAGGCGAAGAAGGCGGTCGGCGCGTCCGGCTCGGCGAGCATCAGCCCGGCGGCCTCGCGGGCCAGCTCGCGGTCCCAGTCGCAGTAGGCGACGCGCGGATCCTCGACCCCGGCGGCGCGGAGCGCGGTGGTGAAGCCGTCGATCCGGGCGCTGCTGTAGAGCTGGGTGCGGGTGCCGCCGAGGACGCCGAAGCGGGTGTGGCCGGCGTCGAGGAGGTGCTCGGCGGCCATGCGGCCCCCGTCCCAGTTGGTCGCGCCGACGCTCGCGACGTCGGCCGGCGGCCGCGTGCTGGGGTCGACGACGACGACGGGCAGCTCGGCGGTGGTCAGCAGGTGCAGCTGCGCGGCCGAGACGTTGACCAGCACCACGATGGCGCCGAGCGAGGGGCGGCGGAGGAGGCGGCTGATCCAGGCGCCGTCGTCGCGGGCGCGGGTAAGCACCAGGTCGACCCCGGCGGCGGAGGCCTCGGCCTCGATCCCCTCGAGGACCGGTCCGATCCAGGTGCCGCCGATGTGGCCGACGACGACGTCGACGATCTGGGCGGAGTGCGGATCCTCGACCGGCGGGCGCAGGCGCGGGCGGCGGCGGTAGCCGAGCGCGTGCGCCGCCTCCATCACGCGCAGGCGGGTCGCCTCCGAGACGTCGGTGCCGCCGTTGAGCACCTTCGAGACGGTGGGGACGCTCGTCCCGGCGCGCTCGGCGATCAGCGCCATGGTCGGGCGGGTGGTCGCTCCGGAGACGTCGTCGTGGTCGGGCATGTGCTCACCGTAGCGGATACCGACTTTCGCAACTAGCCCTGCGCCAGGACGGCTTGCTCCGCCGGGAACCGCGGTGCATGATGGTCGGACGCCGGGGCTCCCGCACAGAAGTTGCGCAAGTCCTGTTCGATGACGAACCGCGGAGCGATCCGCCCGCACGTGAGGACGACGATGACCGACCACTCCCCGACCACTCCCGGCAAGACGGCCCTCGTCGTCCGAGGGGGCTGGGACGGCCACCAACCGGTCGAGGCGACCGAGCTGTTCCTGCCGTTCCTCCGCGACAACGGCTACGACGTGCGCGTCGAGGAGTCGACCGCCGTGTACGCCGACGAGGCCTACATGCGGACGGTCGACCTGATCGTGCAGTCGAACACGATGACCTCCATCCAGTGGGAGGAGTTCCTGGGCCTCCGCGCGGCGGTCGAGCGCGGCACAGGCCTCGCCGGCTGGCACGGCGGGATCGCCGACTCCTACCGCGACAACTCCGACTACCTGCAGCTGATCGGCGGCCAGTTCGCCTCGCACCCCGGCAAGCACCCGGACGAGCGCACCGGCGAGCAGTCGGACAACTACATGCCGCACACGATCGAGATGACGGCCCTCGCCGCCGACCACCCGATCACGCAGGGCATCTCCGACTTCGAGCTGGTCACGGAGCAGTACTGGGTGCTGCACGACGACTACAACGACGTGCTCGCCACGACCACGCAGGCCGTCCGCCCGTGGGACCCGTGGAAGCGCCCCATCACCTCCCCCGCGATCTGGACCCGCCTCTGGGGCGAGGGCCGCATCTTCGTCTCGACGCCGGGCCACCGCGTCGAGATCCTCCAGGACGACAACGTCCGCACGATCATCGAGAGGGGAATGCTGTGGGCGTCCCGCTGAGAGTCGGCATCATCGGCGTCGGGAAGATCAGCGAGCAGTACCTCGCGAACCTCCCGACCTTCCCCGGCCTCCGCCTCGTCGCGGTCGCCGACCTGAACCAGGAGCGGGCGCAGCAGGTCGCCGACGAGCAGGGCGTCCGCGCCCTCACCGTCGACGCGCTGATCGACGACCCGGAGATCGACGCGGTGCTGAACCTCACGATCCCGGCGGCGCACGTCGAGATCGGCACCCGCGCCTTGAAGGCGGGCAAGCACGTCTTCGCCGAGAAGCCGCTCGGGCTGAACCCGGCCGAGGCCGCGCCGATGCTCGACCTCGCGGACGAGCTGGGCCTGCGCTTCGCGAGCGCCCCGGACACGGTGCTCGGGACCGGGGTGCAGACCGCGCGCCTCACCCTCGACTCCGGCGCGATCGGCACCCCGATCGCCGCGCAGGTGCACTGGGCCGCGCCCGGCCACGAGCGCTGGCACCCGGCGCCCGAGTTCTACTACCAGCCCGGCGGCGGCCCGCTGCTGGACATGGGCCCGTACTACCTGACGGCGCTCGTGCACTTCTTCGGGCCGGTCGTCCGCGTCACGGGCCTGGCCACCCGCTCCGACCGCCCGCGCACGATCGAGACCGGGCCGAAGGCGGGCACGCCGATCGAGGTGACGATCGACACGCACATCACCGCGCTGCTCGAGCACGCGAGCGGAGTCGCCACCACCGTCACCGTGAGCTTCGAGGTCTGGCGCAGCCGGGCCCCGAAGTTCGAGGTCTACGGCACCGAGGGCACCATCTCGGTCCCGGATCCGAACATGTTCTCGGACCCGGTCGAGGTCGCCGTCCGCGACGAGGACTGGCGGGTCGTCCCCGACTCCGCCGGCGTGATCGACACCGGTCGCGGAGTGGGACTGGCCGACCTCGCGGAGGCGATCGCGGAGGACCGCCCGCACCGCGCCTCCGGCCGCGTGGCCCTGCACGTGCTCGAGATCATGGACGCCGTGCTCCGCTCGAACGAGGAGAAGGCGGTCGTGACGATCGCGAGCACCGCCGAGAAGCCCGACGTGATGCCGCTGCGCACGGCGGGCTCGATCGGCGCCTGACAGCGCCGGGGGGCGACGACGGGAGGCGGGGGATCGCCGCCAGCGCGTCGCTCCCCGTTCGGGGGTGACGGCGGGGGGCGACGCCGTAGACTCGGCGGATCGACGGTCCTCAGCCGCCGCCGCACGCGGAGGGGGATCGGCCGTGGCAGTCGGCTTCCGGCGGAGCGGTGAGCTCCGTGCCCTCGCGCGCCCCCGGCTCCGGGCTGCCGGCGACCCGCTCTCCCCCGAGGACCACCGCTCCCGGCTGTCCGGTTGGCTCAGCATGCCCGGCGGGCCGGGTCTCGTGCGCCCCTCCGCCCTCGCTCCGGCGTGGGAGGCGCCTCTGCTCCGGCTCGTGCGCGCCGGGGCGCCGGCGGAGGACCTGCACGAGGCGACCACCGGCTCCCCCGAGTGCTCGCGCCTCGCGGCCGTCGTCGAGCTCGTCCGCGACGCCCTGCACTCCGCAGACGACGACCGCGCTCTGCGGCTCACCGGCTGGCTGGTGCGCATCCGCTACGACCCGTCGGCCGACTCCTTCCTCCGCCGCTACGGGATCGCGCTGACCGTCCGCCTGCCGCTGAGCGGCGGCCTCGACGTGGAGGTGCCGCTCGACGCCCCGGCGCTGCGCCTGCTCTACGCCGAGCTGGCAGCACCGATGGATCCGGCCGCGGCGGTCGTGGCGGTCGAGACCCTTGAGCCGTCGACCCTCGCGGCGTCGACGCTCGCCTCCCTCTACTCCGCCCGCCGCCGCTGGAGCGACGTGGCCGAGTTCTCGGCGCCCGTCGAGAACGTGGACGCCGCCTCCGCCGCGGTGCTCATCCGCCGCGGCGTCGCTCTCCGCGAGCTCGGCCTAGTCGAGGGCGCCCTCGAGGCGTTCGACCGCGTGGTGCGCCCGACCGTCACCAGTGCGCGGCCCGTGGAGCTGGGGGCGGAGGCGCTGCTCGAGCGCGCGAGCACGCTCCTCTCGGACGGGCGCACGGCTCCTGCTCGGCGCGATCTGGACCGCGTGCTCTCCCGCTACCCGGACAGCGCCGCAGCGCACGAGCTGCTGGCGGTCACCGGGCGCTGACGCGATGGAGGGGCGCACCCTCTGCAGGATGCGCCCCTCCGGGGAGTGCGTCGGCTCAGTGCGTCGGCTCAGCCCTCGGCCTTCGAGGGCTTGCCCTCGGCGGGCAGGACCTCGTGCGGGGTGTCGCGCTCGTCCTCGCCCTCGGCCTGCGACGGCTTGTCGGACTGGTCGTCCGGGTCCTCGACGGGGCTCGGGGTCTGGTCGCTCATCGGAGCCCCTCCGGCTCGTCGGACGTGGCGGACGGCTCGGGGTGCGCCTCGAACTCCATCCAAGCGCGGTCCAGATCGGCCCGCGCCGACTCGGGCTCGCTGGCGAAGTAGCCGTCGTAGATCGCGCGGCCGCCGTGCTCGGGCAGGTCGTCGCGACCGCCGAAGGCCTGCGCGAAGCGGCCGACCTCGTCGTCCCTCTTCTGCTGATCCCGCAACCAGGCGGGGAAGGTCTGCGTCATGGTGACACCTCTCTCTCCTGCCCTCCAGCCAATCGCCCGCCGCGGATCCGAGCAAGCCCTTCCGCCGCGGGCCCCGAGGGGCCAGGCTCCGCCCTGGAGGGCCCGGGCTTCGCCCTGGAGGAGCGGCGCTCCGCCCTCTAGAGGACATGTCCGCTACAGGGCGCCCCCGCCCCCGCCGCGGAGGAGAGCCGGCCCCTAGCGTGAGCCCGTGACCGACCCCGCTTCTCCGCGCCCCACCCGCACCGCCGCGGGTCTGCGCCGCACTCTGCTCGCTCTGACCGCGACCGTCGCGCTGCTCGCCGGCACCGCGGCTCCCCTCGCCTCCGCCGAGCCGGACCCGGTGCCGGTCGGGAACGACCACCTCGCCAACGGCGTCGCCGCCTGGGGGCGCTACCTCAACGGGGAGTGGGACGTGCCGGCGGGCATGTCCGACCTCACGGACGTCGCGAGCAGCTACAGCCACACCCTCGCGCTCCACACCGACGGCACCGTCGAGGCCTGGGGAGCGGATCTGGAGGGCGAGCGGGACGTGCCGGCCGGGCTCCGCGAGGTGACCGCGATCTCGACCGGGTACCTCCACAGCATCGCCCTCACGATGGAGGGGACGGTCGTCGCGTGGGGCGACGACCGTCAGGGCCAGACCGACGTCCCGGCCGGACTCGGCGGCGTGACCGCCGTCGCCGCGGGCAGCTACCACACCCTCGCTCTGCGGGGCGACGGGACCGTGGCGGCCTGGGGCTCGGATCAGTTCGGAGCGACCGACGTGCCGGTGGGTCTCTCCGGAGTGGTCGCGATCGCCGCGGGCGGCTGGAACAGCCTCGCGCTGCGCGCCGACGGGACGGTCGTGGCGTGGGGCGGCGACGACAGGGGCGCGTACACCGCCCCGGCGGGCCTCCGGGACGTCGTCGCCGTCTCGGTCAGCTACTCCCACAGCCTCGCCCTGAAGCGGGACGGCACCGTCGTCACCTGGGGCGACCCCGTCGACTCCGGCTTGCCGCGGGTCCCCGCCGATCTCGGCGGCATCACCGCGATCGCCGCCGGCATCGGCTTCAGCGTCCTGCTGACGTCCGACGGCACCGTCGTCTCCCTGCACCCCGACGGCGACACGGAGCTGGACGTCCCGGCCGGGATCACCGGCGCCACCGGCATCGCGGTCGGCTTCAACCACGCCTTCGCGATCGGCCCGCTGCCGACCCTCACCGCCGACACCGCCGAGACGCTCGTCACGACCGGGACCCGCTACTCCGCGACCTTCACGGCGTCCGGCCCGGCTGCGACCTTCGAGGTCTCGTCCGGCGCCCTTCCCGCGGGGGTGGCCCTCTCGCCGGAGGGCGTCGTCTCGGGCAGGCCGACCACCGCAGGCGACTCCACCTTCACGGTGAGCGCGCGGAACGCGTACGGCACCACGGCCGGCGTGCCGCACACGGTCACCGTGGTCCCCGCGAACACCCCGCCCGTCGTGACGGTCGCCTCCGCCACCGACGGCGCCTCCTACGAGAAGGGCTCGGAGCCGAGGGCCGCCTGCGCGATCACGGATGCGGAGAGCGGAACGTTCAGCGAGGAGGCCGTCGTCACCGGCACGCTCGTGAACGGCCTCGGCACCCGCACGGCGACCTGCACCTGGACCGACCCCGGAGGACTGACCACGACCGCCACCGCGACCTACCGGATCGTCGACACCGGCGTCCCCACCATCGCCGCGACGACCGCGCCGACGGCTCCGAACGCCGCGGGCTGGTTCCGCTCCCCCGTCTCCGTCGGCTTCTCCTGCGCCGACGGCAGCGGCTCCGGGATCCGCAGCTGCACCCCCGCGCGGATCCTGCGCGAGGGCCCCGGCCAGAGCGTCACCGGCACCGCCGTCGACAACGCGGGCAACCGCGCCACGACGACCCGCAGCGGCATCGCCATCGACACCACGAAGCCGCAGCTCTCGTTCACGTCGAGGCCCGAGGGGTCCTACCCCTTCGGCACCGTGCTCCCGGAGGCGCGCTGCCTCGCGGACGACGCGCTCGCGGGCCTCACCGGCGACTGCGTGATCGCGGGCGGCGGCCGCTCCGTCGGACCGCACGTGTACCGGGCGACCGCGACCGACCGGGCGGGCAACGTCTCGACCCTCACCGCGTCCTACACCGTGACCCCGTGGACGATCGGCGGGCTCAGCACCTCGGTGAAGAGCGTGGCCGCCGGAGCCGCGACCGGCATGACGTTCCAGGTGACCTCGACGTCCTCCGCGGGAACGTTCCGCCACTCCGCCCTCGCCGACGCGCGCAGCGTCACGCAGAAGCAGACCTCCTGCACCGCCGGCGCCGTCCTCACCGGAGCGCCGACGACCACCCTGACCGGACGCCTCCGCTACGACACCGCGACGAACCGCTACGTGAAGGCGTGGACGGTGCCCGCGAAGCGGGGCACCTGCTGGACGCTGACGGTCACGACGGCGGACGGCAGCACGGGGAGCGCCCGGTACTCGGTGAAGTAGCGGCGCCGGACGGCCGCCGCGGTCCGGTCAGGCTCCCGCCGCGGCGTACCGCTCCGCGAGCACGCGGAACGCGGCGGCCAGCTCGGGCGGCTCGGCCCCGGCCATCGCAGCGGCGAACCGGCCGAACGACGCGGCGAGCGCCTCCCACGACCAGGCGCCGAGGGCGAGTCGGCAGCCCGCGTCGCCGAGGTCCTCCACCTCCCCGTCGCCCGCGTAGGGCAGGACCTCGGCGGCGGGCGCCTCGAGCACCACCGAGCCGCGGCACGGCCACCCCTCCCCGGGCGCTCCGCCGCGGAACCGCGCCTCCAGGAACTCGGCGGGACTCCCGCCCGGCAGCACCCGGCGGCGGAAGCGAGCCCCGCGGGGCGAGCGCGGCTCGAGCCGGTCGACGCGGAACACCCGCCAGTCGTCGCGGTCGAGGTCGAAACCGATGAGGTACCAGCGGCCCTGACGCGCGACCAGGTGGTGGGGCTCGACGCGGCGCACCGCCTCCGCGTACGCGAAGCGGAGCACCTCCGAGGCCCGGACGGCCGCCGCGACCGCGACCAGCCGCTCCGGAGGGACTGCGGGGGCCGGCGCCGCCGCGACCGTGAAGCGCAGCGCATCCGCTCGGGGCCGGAGCCGGGCGGGCAGGACCTGCCGCACCGTCGCCAGCGCACGGGCCGACGCCTCCTCGAGCCCCGTGATCGGCGCGCGCAGGGCGGCGGTGAGGGCGAGCACCTGCTCGTCGTCGAAGAGCAGCGGCGGGAGCTCGGCGCCGGCCTCGAGCCGGTACCCGCCGTCGGGGCCCTTCGCCGCGTCGATCCGGTAGCCCATCGTGCGGAGTCGGTCGACGTCGCGACGCACCGTGCGCGGCGCGATCCCCAGGCGCTCGGCGAGCACTCCGCCCGGCCAGTCGCGGCGGGTCTGCAGGAGGGAGAGGAGCAGGAGGAGCCGCTCGGTCGTCGTGGGCACGTCCCGAGGGTATTCCGAGAAGAGGACCGTCACCGTCCTCTTCTCCTGGGAGCGTCGGGGCACCGGGTGATCGACCCGGCACGACTGCGAGGAGCGCACCATGAGCATCACTACGACGACCCACCTCAACTTCCGCGGACAGGCCCGCGAGGCACTGGAGTTCTACGCCTCGGTCACGGGAGGCCGGGTCGACGCGATGTCCTACGCGGACGCGAACGCTGTCACCGCGCCCGACGAGGCCGACCAGCTGATGTGGGGCCAGGTCGTCTCCGAGGCCGGCTTCCGCGTCATGGCGTACGACGTCCCCGCGCACACGGCTTACGACTCGGGTACGATCCCGGTGTTCGTGTCGCTGCGCGGCTCCGACGCCGACGAGCTGCACCGCCTCTGGGACGGCCTCTCGGAGGGGGCGGCGGTCGTCGTGCCCCTGGCCCCGGCGGCCTGGTCGCCCCTCTACGGGATGCTGCGCGATCGCTTCGGAGTGACGTTCGTCGTCGACCTCGAGGTCGCCTGGGGCTGAGGCCCGCGGGCTCGGCGGCGGGGCGCGTCCCACTGCGGACGCGCCGGCCGCCGACTCGGTACGCTCAGCACCGGATCCGGTCGGAGGGACGCTGCATGCTGGACACGATCTCCGAGGCCCTCTCGCTTGTCACCCTCCCCCTCGGCGTGCTGTTCCTGCTCGCCGCGTTCGTCGCGGCGCTGATCGACGGACGCTGGCTGACGACGACCGCCTACCTCGAGGAGGGTCCGCCCCTCGCGCTGCACTGGGTGACCCGGGCCGGCGAGGTGCGATCGCGTCCGCTGTCCGCCGGGGACCCGCTGACGCCGACGCGGTCGGACCAGCGGGAGGTGCACTACCGCGAGGAGGATCCGCACCGCATCCGCCTGCACCGGTGGAGCGACGCGGTGCGGGCGCTGCGCCTGACCGGCCTGATCCTGCTCGCGGCGGGCGTCGTCCTCGGGATCCTGTCGACGGCGCTGGCGGTCCTCGCCTAGGCGGCGCTCCGTGCGCGAGGATCGGACCCGTGGATGCGGAACGGGTTCTCGGAGACGGTCGGGCCGACGGGGTGTGGTGCCGGCTTGGGGAGCCGCTGACGGTCGCGCAGATCGCTCGCGGCGGGCCCGCGTGGCTGTGCCTGGACGCGCAGCACGGCGCGTTCGACGACGCCGCGGTCCTCGCCTCCCTTCGCGCGCTCGGCGTCGTGAGCGGGAGGCCGCCCGTCGGCGTCCGGGTCGCCGGGCTCTCCGACGCGCTGATCGGCAGGGCGCTCGACGCCGGAGCGGACGTCGTCGTCGTCCCGATGATCGAGACGGTCGAGGAGGCGCTCGCGGCCGTCCGCGCCGCGCACTACCCGCCGCTCGGTCGCCGCAGCTGGGGGCCGATGTCCGATCTCTGGGGCGCCGCTCCCCCGTCGGCCGCCGAGGCGCGCACCGCGCTCTGGGTCATGATCGAGACGCAGGCCGGCCTCGACGCCGTCGATCGGATTCTCGCGGTGCCGGGCGTGAGCGGAGTCTTCGTCGGCCCGTTCGACCTCGCGATCGGCCTCGGACGGGACCTGTCCGACCTGCTCGCCGCGGACGGACCGGACGACCCGCTGCCGAGGATCGCCGCGGCGGCCCGGCGCGCGGGCAAGGGCGCCGGGGCCTACGCGGGCGACCGCGAGCGCGCCGGGCTGCTGCGAGCGCTCGGCTTCCCGAGGGTCGCGATCGCGACGGATCAGTCGCTGATCGCGCTCGGCACCGCGGCGGCGCTCGACGCGGACGCCGCCGACTCCGGCTGCTGAGCCCGAGGCCGGGCACGGGGCCGGCCGCCGGTCACCGGCGAGGGCTCCCGCCGGGGGGATGCACGGGCTCCGGCGGCTCGGGGACGAAGCGGAGGCCGCCGGCGGAGTTCGCGAGATCGGTGAGCGCCGAGATCCAGGCGGGGTTGATGCGGGGCATGCGGCCGCCGGCGTAGGTGTAGCGGAGCGTGTGCGAGGGGTGCAGCCAGATCGCGCTGCGGCCGTCGCTCATCCCGTTCTCGTCGCGCCAGGTGAGCAGGCACGACTCCCCCCGGCGCAGCTTCGCGGTGAGGACGATCTGCAGGTGGGCGAGCACCCGGTCCTCGACGTCGATCTCGACCGATCCGTCGTAGTGCAGCTTCCCCATCGGCGTCTCCCGGCCTCGTCCTCGGAGGACGGGCGCGCCTCCGGCCCACCATCCTCGGGTGTCGTCCAGTGACCAGTTCGGGGCGGCGACAACCGGCGGATCAGCTGGTATCGGCGGATCCGCTGGTCTCGACGGGGCGGGGCTCAGGCCGGCGGGTTCGCCGCCATGAAGTCGCGCATCGGCAGCAGATTCTGGAGGGGCGCGAAGTACCCGAAGCGGGGCAGGTCGAAGACCACTCCCGCGACTCCGGAGGATCCCATCGCCGCGATCCACTCGAGCGCGGCCGGCATCGGCACCTTCAGCACGCGCGACGCGTCCTCGTCGGAGAGGCCGGCGTGCAGCGCCCCGGCGCGGGCGCGCTCCCCCGTGGTGAAGGCGAAGACCATCGGCCCCGACTCCAGGCCGCCGACGAAGGGGGTGGGCGCGTCGTCCGGCCCCCGCGCGATGAAGCACCACATCGGCAGGGCGTAGACGCTGCGCCAGAGCGCGTCCATCGCGGCGAAGCTCTCGGGGTCGGCGCGCAGGGCCTCCGCCCGGGCGTCGATCTCGACGGTCTGATCCATGGGGCTCCCCTCGGCGCCGGCGATCGGCGCGGACCTCCACGCTAACGATGCTCCCGCTGGGCCGCACCCGCGATCGATCCGTCAGCAGCGGCCCGTCCCCGCGGCGGGCACGGGCCGCGGGCGACGGATGGACGCGGCGGCGGAGGCGCGACCCGTCCGCTGATCCCCTCGGCCACTGGCCCCGTCCAGGCGGTTAGGTTAGGTTAACCTTCGCAACCCACACCACCCCCTTCGAAGGATCGCCGTGCCCGCCACTCGCACCCCCCTCCGCCTGACCGCCGTCGCCTCGCTCGGCCTCGCCGCGCTGCTGCTCACCGCCTGCTCGGGAGGAGCCGACGCCGGCTCCGAGGGCACGTCCGAGAGCAGCGCCGCCGAGAGCAGCGAGGGCTTCCCCGTCACCGTCGACCACGCCTTCGGCAGCACCACCGTCGAGTCGGCCGACCGCGTCGTCGCGACGAGCTGGACCAACCAGGACGTGGCGCTCGCGCTGGGTGTGACCCCGGTCGGCTTCACCCGCGCCTCCTACGGCGACGAGGACGGCGACGGCCTGCTGGTGTGGACGAAGGAAGCGCTCGACGCCTCCGGCGCCGAGACCCCGACCCTGTTCGACGAGACCGACGGCGTGCCCTTCGAGGCGATCTCGGACCTCAGCCCGACCGTGATCCTCTCGGCCTACTCCGGCATCACCCGGCAGGACTACGACACCCTCAGCCAGATCGCCCCCACCGTCGCCTACCCGGGCCTGCCCTGGGGCACGACCTGGCAGGACTCCGCGAAGCTCGACGGCGCCGCGCTGGGCCTCGAGGACGAGGCCGTCGCGAAGGTCGGCGAGATCGAGAGCGACATCACGCAGACCACCGCGTCCTACCCGCAGCTCGCGGGCACCACGTTCATGTACGGCTGGTACGACCCGACCGACGCGAGCACCTTCACCTACTACACGCCGAACGACGCGCGCGTGAAGTTCGTCGAGGACCTCGGACTCGACGTCGCCCCGAGCGTCGCCGAGCTCTCCGGCGACTCGGAGGCGTTCAGCGGCACGATCAGCTCCGAGAACGCCGACCAGCTCGACGCCGACGTGCTCGTCGTCTACGGCGACGACACGACCCTCGCCGCACTGCAGGCCGACCCGCTGCTCTCCAAGATCCCGGCCGTCGAGCGGGGCTCCGTCTACGTGCTCGAGGACGGCTCCTCCGCCGCCATGGCCACCTCGTCGCCGAACCTGCTCAGCATCCCGTGGGTGCTCGACGAGTACACCGCCGGCCTCGCCGCGGCCGCCGACAAGGTGTCGTGACCCGCACCGCACCCACCCGGAAGACGAGGGCGACCGCGCTGGCGGTCGCCCTCGTCGCGCTGGCCGTCGCCTCGGTCCTCTCGCTCGTGTACGGCTCCCGCGAGATCCCGCTCGGCGAGGTCTGGCCGGCGCTGACCTCGCCCGATCCGGCGTCCATCGTCGACGCGGCGGTGCAGGGGCGGGTGCCGCGGACGGTCCTCGCGATCCTGGTCGGCGCCGCGCTCGGGCTCGCCGGAGCCGTGATGCAGGGCCTGACCCGCAACCCGCTCGCCGATCCGGGCATCCTCGGCCTCAACTCGGGCGCCTCGCTCGCGGTCGTGCTCGGGATCGCCGGGGTCGGCGCGACGAGCCTGCCGCAGTTCATCTGGCTCGCGTTCCTCGGAGCCGCCGCCGCCGGGGCGTTCGTCTACGCGGTCGCGTCGCTCGGCCGCGAGGGCGCCACTCCGCTGAAGCTCGCCCTCGCCGGAGCCGCCACCGCCGCCGCGCTCACCTCCCTCATCAGCGCGGTCCTGCTCACCCAGGAGACCACGCTGAACCGCTTCCGCTTCTGGCAGGTCGGCGGAGTCGGCGGCGCCGAGACCGCGAGCATCCTGCAGGTCCTCCCGTTCCTCGCGGTCGGCGCGGTGCTGGCCCTCTCCAGCGCGCGAGGGCTCGACGCCCTGGCGCTCGGCGACGACCTGGCGACCGGCCTCGGCCGGCGCGTGGGGCGCATCCGCCTGGTCGCGGGGCTCGCGGCCGTGCTGCTCTGCGGCGCCGCGACCGCGATCGCCGGACCGATCGGATTCATCGGCCTGGTCGTCCCGCACCTCGCCCGCCGCGTCACCGGCCCCGCGCACGCCTGGCTGCTGCCCTCCTCCGCTCTGCTCGGCGCCCTGCTGCTGCTCGTCGCCGACGTGGTCGGCCGCGTGGTCGCCCGGCCGAGCGACGTCGAGGTGGGCATCGTGACCGCGCTGATCGGCGCCCCGGTGCTCATCGCGATCGTGCGCCGCTCGAAGGTGCGGGCGCTGTGAGGACCGCGGAGGCGCCCGCCGCGGTCGGCATCGCGGCCGGCCGCACGCTGCGCCGTCGGCGCACGGTCATCGGCTGCGCGGTCCTCGCGGTGCTCGTGCTGGCGCTCGTCGTCGTCTCGCTCACGGTCGGCAGCACGGTCTACTCGGTGCCGGAGGTCGTCCGCGTGGTCCTCGGCAAGACCGTGCCGGGCGCCTCCTTCACCGTGGGCACGCTGCGGCTGCCGCGCACCATCACGGCCGTCCTGGTGGGCGTGGGCTTCGGGATGGGCGGCGTGATCTTCCAGACGATGCTGCGCAACGCCCTCGCCAGCCCCGACATCATCGGCATCACGTCGGGGGCGAGCGCGGCGGCCGTCGTCGCGATCGCGTTCTTCGGGCTCTCGGGCGGCGCGGTCTCGGTGATCGCGGTCGCGGCTGGGCTCGCGACGGCCCTGATCATCGCCGGGCTGGCCGAGGGCGGCGGAGTGATCGGGGCGCGGCTGATCCTCATCGGCATCGGCGTCGCGGCGATGTTCCAGAGCGTGATCGCCTACGTGCAGACCCGCGCCGACTTCGAGGACGTCCAGGAGTCGCTGCGCTGGCTGACCGGCAGCCTCAACTCGGCCGCCTGGCCCTCCGTCCCGCCGCTCGCGCTGACGATGCTCGTGCTGGTGCCGCTGGCGCTGCTGCTCTCGGGCCGGCTCGGCGTGCTGCAGCTCGGCGACGAGTCGGCGACCGCGCTCGGGCTCGACGTGCGGCGCAGCCGGCTGGCCCTGCTCGCGGTCGGAGTCGGCCTCGTGGCCGTCGCGACCGCCGCCACCGGCCCGATCGCGTTCGTCGCCTTCGTCTCGGGGCCGATCGCGCGGCGGATCCTGCCGAGCGCGCGCACGCTGCTGATCCCCTCCGCCTTGGTCGGCGCGGTCGTGGTGCTCGCCGCCGACCTGCTCGCCCAGTACGTCGTCGGCGCGCTGTTCTCGGGCGCGCGCTTCCCGGTCGGCGTCGTCACCGGCGCCCTCGGCGCGCCCTTCCTGCTCTGGCTCCTCGCCCGCCGCAACCGCTCCGGAGGCTCCCTGTGACCGACGCCCCGCCCACTCTCGCCGCCGACGCGGTCACCCTCGCCTACGACGAGCGCGTGGTGGTCGACGGGCTCTCGCTCGCCGTGCCGCCCGGCCGGATCACGGTGATCGTCGGCGCGAACGCCTGCGGCAAGTCGACGCTCCTGCGCGCGATGGCGCGGCTGATCACCCCGCGCTCGGGGAGCGTCCTGCTCGACGGGCGCGCGATCCACCGGCTCCCGACGCGCCAGGTCGCGCAGCAGGTGGGGCTGCTGCCGCAGACCCCGATCGCCCCGGAGGGGATCGCCGTCTCGGACCTGGTCGCCCGGGGCCGCTACCCGCACCGGGGCCTCTTCGGCCGCGGCTCCGGATCGGACGACGACGCGATCGTCGAGGAGGCGCTGCGCGACACCGGCACGCTCGAGCTCGCCGACCGCCCCGTGGACGAGCTCTCGGGCGGGCAGCGCCAGCGGGTGTGGATCGCGATGGCCCTCGCCCAGCGGACCGACGTGCTCCTCCTGGACGAGCCGACGACCTACCTCGACGTGTCGCACCAGGTCGAGGTGCTCGACCTGCTCACCGACCTCAACCGCTCGCGCGGGACGACCATCGTGATCGTGCTGCACGACCTCAACCTCGCCGCCCGCTACGCCGACCACCTCGTCGCCGTGCGCGACGGAGCCCTGTACGCCTCGGGCACGCCCGCCGAGGTGGTGACGCCGGAGACGGTGCGCGCGGTGTTCGGGATGGAGTCGCGCGTGATCGAGGACCCGGTCTCGCGGACGCCGCTGGTGCTGCCGATCGGGCGCCACCACTCGGGCTGAGCCCGGCCGGTCAGACTGAGCGGTCAGGCCGGGGCCGCGGCCAGGGAGGCGCCGTCGACGAGCGTGCAGCGGAGGAGCTGCTGCTCCCGTCGCGCGGGGTCGCCCTCGATCAGGATCTGCACGGCGCGGCGGCCCATGTCGCGCCGGGGCAGCTCGAAGCCGGCCTGCCAGCCGGTGCGGTCGGCCGATCCGGAGAGCGACACCAGCGACAGGTCGCCCGGCACGGCCACCCCCTCGGCCTCGGCGGCCTCCTGCAGGAGGACGAACTGCTCCTCCTGCTCGGCGAGGACGACCGTGACGCCCTCGGCGGCGATCCGGCGGATCCACTCCCGCGGCGACGCCTCCGGCCCCGGCACGAGGTGGAGGAAGCCGTCGCCGAGCTCGGCCCGCGCGCCGGCCATGCGGTCGGTGTACGACTCGACGCCCTCGCCGTGGCCGGCGTAGGCGAAGCGGGTGTGGCCGAGGGCGCGCGCGCAGGAGATCAGCTCGCGGACGATCGACGCGTAGTCGGCGGCCACGTAGGGCACGGGCCCGCCGGCGTCGTCGCGGCGGCCGACGCTGACGAAGGAGAAGCCGCTCGCGTTGAGGAACTCGAGCTCCTCACGGGGCATGCGCTGCCCGAGGAGGATGCAGGAGTCGGCCAGGCGCAGCCGGGTGGTGCCGCCGCTGAGGCCGCCGCGGCGGCCGCCGACACGGCCGCTGGTCAGCAGGAGGAGGTCGATGTCGCGGTTCTGCGCCTCCTCCTCGATGCCGGCGAGGAACGGATGGAAGAAGTCCTCGCGGTCGAGCGGGAACAGGCTCTCGTAGGTGTAGACGCCGATCATGCCGGTGCCGACCTGCTTGAGGCGGCGCGCGATGGGGTCGGCGACGTACCCCGTCTCCTGGATCGCCTTGAGGATCCGCGCCCGCGTCGCCTCCGGGACCCGGGCGAGCTGCTCGCCCTTGTCGTTGAGCACGAACGACACCGTCGTCTGGCTGACTCCCGCGAGACGCGCGATGTCCTTCTGCGTGATCCGCGGCACCCGGACACCCCCGCTTCATCCTGGTAATAGGTATTACGTCTTGACCTCAGGCTACCGATGACGAAGGATCGCCGTACGCCCATCCGGGGCGAGAGAGGGCGGAACGTCGACGATGATGAATCCCGCAGACCCAGACAACCAGACCACGGCCTCCCCGAGGCCCGATCGGCAGCACAAGCCCGATCAGCAGCCCGAGCACGATCCGCAGCGCAGGCCCGACAACTCGCGCCGCCTCTTCCTCGCCGGGGGCGCCGCCGCCCTCGCCGGCGCGGCAGGGGCCGTCGGCGCCGCCACTCCGGCCGCCGCCGCGCCCCCGGCCGACGCTCCCGGGCAGAAGAAGCGCCTGAGCGTCACCGAGGGGCCGATCTCACCGCTCGACAAGGAGTTCCGCTGGGACGACCGCGCCGGCGCCGACAACACCCGCGCGGTGCAGGCGGCCATCGACAAGGCGATGACCGCTCCGGGCGGCGAGGTGTCGCTGCCCGCCGGCGAGATCCGGGTGACGGGCCTCGCGGTCGACTACCGCGGCTACCCGGTGCAGCCCGAGAACGGGCCGCCCTACGGCTACGCCGGGCCGAAGATCGTCGGCGCCGGCATGCGCCAGACGAGGATCGTCCAGATCGAGGGCTCGACCCGCGACATCTTCACCGTCTCCGGCCAGACCGGCGACGCGGCCGGTCCCGCCAACAACAACAAGGCCACCGGCGTCGTCCTCGCCGACTTCGAGATGACGGGCACGCCCTCCGGCGGCCACGGGATGTCGCTGCGCTCGCTGGTCAACTGCGAGTTCCGCAACCTGTGGATCCAGAAGACCGGCAAGTCGGGCATCTTCCGCGAGCGCGCCACCTTCGTGTCGGGCGTCGACGACGAGTACTCGTACGCCAACTCCTGGAACAAGATCAAGATCGTCGCCCCCGCGGGCTGGGGCGTGGAGGACTCGGGCAAGGCCTCCATCGGCGGCTCGATGACCAACGTCGAGGCGATCAGCCCCGGCCTCGGCGGCTTCCTCCTCGCGCCGACGAACATGACGCTGCTCGACTGCCAGGCCATCGGCGGCACGGTCGGCCTCCGGTCGATCCGCAACGAGAACCGGCGCTCGGTCAACTCCGGCCTGACCCTGATCAACTTCCGCTCGGAGGGCTCCCGCGACGGCTGGGAGGTGCTGATCGAGGCCGGCACGAGCCACATGATCGTGAACCCGAACTTCTTCCCGACCTCGGGCGCGAACTGCCTCGGCGTCGGCCTGACGAACGGCGGAGCGGACTTCGAGGTGCGCAACCTCACCGTCCTCGGCGGCTTCTACGGGCTCAGCCTCGGCCGCTTCCCGCAGCAGAAGGCGATCGTGCTGGGCAGCGACTCCTCGCAGACGCGCCTCGTGAACCCGTTCATCGAGCGCGGCGCCGCGGGAGTGGACGAGGGCTCGCTGATCGTCGACGACGGACGCCTGACCTCGTTCGAGCTCGGCCGCGGCCGGGTGGAGCGCGCGGCCGGCTACACCACGGTCGCCCGCGCCCCCGAGACCATCCCGACCCCTCCGGCCGGGCAGGTCAACGAGGGCTGGGAGCGCTCCGGCGACACCTGGCGGAAGGTGGCCGTCTTCCCCGACGGGCACCGCGTCGTCATCGCCTCCTGACCCCGGGCGGCGGCGCCCTCCGCGCCGCCGCCCTCCCCCACTGCACACGGAACGAGCACCAGAACGCATGCATGACGACAGCACCCGCATCGAAGCCCGCATCGCCCGCTTCCGCGCCGAGAGCCTCCGGCCGGCGATCCACCGGGCGGTCGAGCCGCTCGGGATCGAGTCGTGGACCGCTCCGGGCGAGCCGGTCCCCTTCGACCAGGCGCGGGCCGCGTCCTACGCGCCCGCCCGCATCGGGGAGCCGTGGGGCGCCCCCTGGGGCACCGTGTGGTTCCACGTGCGCGGCGAGATCCCCGCCTCCTGGGTCGGCGTCGACGGCTGCGAGCCCGAGCTCGTCGTCGACCTCGGCTACACCGGCGCCCAGTCCGGCTTCGAGGCGGAGGGGCTCGTCTTCACCGCGATCGGCACGGTCGTGAAGGCCGTCGAGCCGTTCAACCAGTCGGTCCCGCTCGACCGGCTGCCCGGCCGCGAGGCGGGCGACCGCACGGTCGAGCTCTACATCGAGGCCGCCGCCAACCCGAACATCACCGGCGACTGGTCCTTCACCCCCACGGCGCTCGGCGGCCGCCCCGCCGACGGCGCCCTGCCGTCCGACCCGCTCTACCGCCTCCGCCGTCTCGAGCTCGGACTGCTCGACCGGGAGGTCTGGGAGCTGGAGCAGGACATGGCCGTGCTCGTCGGGCTGATCGGGCAGCTGCCCGAGTCCTCCCAGCGCCGCGCCGAGATCGTGCGCGCCCTCGACCGCGCCGTCGACGTCCTCGATCCGGACGACGTGTCCGGCACCGCCGCCGCCGGCCGGGAGGCGCTGCGGACCGTCCTCGAGCGGCCCGCCTCGGCCAGCGCGCACCACCTGCACGCCGTCGGCCACGCCCACATCGACTCCGCCTGGCTCTGGCCCGCCCGCGAGACCGCCCGCAAGGTGGCCCGCACCTTCTCGAACGTCTGCGACCTGATCGAGCGCGAGGAGGGCTTCGTCTTCGCCGCCTCCTCCGCGCAGCAGTACGCGTGGCTGAAGCGCGACCACCCGGAGCTGTTCGAGCGCGTCCGCGGCCACGTGCTCGCGGGCCGCTTCGTGCCGGTCGGCGGGATGTGGGTCGAGTCGGACACGAACATGCCCGGCGGCGAGGCGCTCGTGCGCCAGCTGCTCGAGGGCAAGCGCTTCTTCCTCGACGAGTTCGGGATCGACACCGAGGAGGTCTGGCTCCCGGACTCCTTCGGCTACTCCGCCGCGCTGCCGCAGATCATCGCCGGAGCGGGCGGGCGCTGGTTCCTCACGCAGAAGATCTCGTGGAACGAGACCAACACGATGCCCCACCACACCTTCTGGTGGGAGGGCATCGACGGCACCCGCGTGTTCACGCACTTCCCGCCCGTCGACCTCTACAACTCCGACCTCTCCGGCGAGGACCTCGCCCGCGCCGAGCGCCAGTACGCCGAGAAGGGCAGCGGCACCATGTCGCTCGTGCCCTTCGGCTACGGCGACGGCGGAGGAGGCCCCAACCGCGAGATGATCGCGGCCGCCCGCCGCACGCGCAGCCTCGAGGGCTCGCCGACCGTCGAGCTGTCCACGCCCCGCCGCTTCTTCGAGGAGGCGCAGGCCGAGTACCCGGACGCGCCCACCTGGTCGGGCGAGCTCTACCTCGAGTTCCACCGCGGCACCTACACGTCGCAGGCGCGCACCAAGCAGGGCAACCGCCGCAGCGAGCACCTGCTCCGCGAGATCGAGCTGTGGGCGACCACGGCCCTCGTCCGCGCCGGGGTCCCGTACCCGGCCGACGAGCTGCGCGAGATGTGGCGGACGGTCCTCCTGCAGCAGTTCCACGACATCCTGCCCGGCACCTCCATCGCCTGGGTGCACCGCGAGGCGGAGGAGAACTACGCCCGCATCGCGCAGCGGATCGAGGAGATGATCGCCGAGGCAGTCCGGGCCCTCGCCGGCGAGGGCTCCGCGGAGCTGCTGGTGAACTCCTCCCCCTTCCCCGTCGGGGGCGTGCCGGCGCTCGGCGCGGCCGCGGCCGACCCCGCCGCGGAGCACTCGGCCCCGACGCTCCGCTCCGACGGCGACGCCCACGTCCTCGACAACGGGCTCGTCCGGGTGCGGATCGGCGCCTCCGGGCTCCTCGAGTCGGTCGTGGACCTCGCGAGCGGCCGGGAGGTCGTGCCCGCCGGCGCCGCCGCGGGGCTCCTCCAGCTCCACCGCGACACCCCGAACAAGTGGGACGCCTGGGACCTCGACGACAACTACCGCCGCACGGTGGAGGACCTCGTCGGCGTCGACTCGGTCCGCGCCGGCACCGTGAGCGACCCGCTCGGCCGCGAGGTGCCGGCGGTCGTGATCACCCGCTCGTTCGGCGGCTCCACGGTCGTGCAGACCGTCTCGCTGCAGATCGGCCGGGCGGCCGTCGACCTCGACCTCGACATCGACTGGCACGAGCGCCGCAAGCTGCTCAAGCTCGCCTTCCCGCTCGACCTGCTCTCGGACCGGGCGACGTCCGAGATCCAGTTCGGCCACGTGCACCGCCCGACCCACGTGAACACGACGTGGGACGCCGCCCGCTTCGAGACCGTCGCGCACCGCTGGGTGCACGTCGGCGAGCCGGGCTTCGGCGTCGCGGTCGTCAACGACTCCACCTACGGGCACGACATCACCCGCGACCGCGCCGCGGCCGGCACCCCGACGACCACGGTCCGGCTCTCGCTCCTGCGCGCGCCGCTGTTCCCCGACCCGGACGCCGACCAGGGCCGCCACCGCCTCGCCGTCTCGCTCGTGGTCGGCGCCGAGCTGCCCGACGCCGTCGAGGCCGGCTACGCGCTGAACACCCCGGTCCGCAGGCTCACCGGCGCCGCGCCCGTGGCTCCCCTGGTGTCGATCGACGACCCCTCGGTGATCGTCGAGGCCGTGAAGGCGGCGGACGACGGGAGCGGCGACGTGATCGTGCGGCTCTACGAGTCGCTCGGCCGCCGCGCCGCAGCGACCCTCCGCGCCGCTTTCGCCGTCCGGGCGGTCACCCGCACCGACCTGATGGAGCGCCCGACCGAGCAGGTCCGCATCGAGAGCTCCGTCGAGGCGGAGTCGGCCGACGTGCGCCTCGAGCTGCGTCCGTTCGAGATCGCGACGGTGCGCCTGGCGCGCTGAGCGCGAGGGGACGAGGGGCGGGAGCAGGCCGGGCCGGCTTGCTCCTGCCCCTGCGTCATGTGGTCTGCTCGATGCACAAGGTCCCGATCGGAGAGGTCCCCCATGCAGTCGTTCCCCGCCCCGCCCCGCCAGGTGCAGATCGGCGACGCCGCCGCGTTCGCCGGCGTCACTCCGCGGGCGATCCGCCACTACCACCGGCTCGGCCTGCTCCCCGAGCGCGAGCGGGGCGGCGACGGCCGCAGGCGCTACGGCTACGACGACATCATCCGGCTGCTCTGGATCCGCCGCCTGGCCGACGCCGGGGTCGCACTCGAGGACATCCGGGACGCCTTCGCCGTCGCAGCCCCGGCCGGCGCCGAGGACAGCGCCGACCGCGAGGACGAGGTCGCGGGCGTCCTCGCGCGGCTGGAGGACGCGCTCGCCGCGCAGGTGGAGGAGCTGCAGCGGAAGCGGGCCTCGGTCCGGCGCATGCGGACCCTCGGCGGCCGGCTGGGGCTGCTCGACGACATCGTCTCGCGCCGCCTCGAGGGCGCACCCGAGGGCTCGCTGCGCCAGGCCGACCTCGACACCCTGCTGGTCACCGAGCGGATGTTCGGCCCGCTGGGCGCCGTCTCCCAGGCCGGCCGCTTCGTCGTCCTCGCCGCCGATCCGGCGCTGCGGGCGGAGGCCGACCGCGTCGACGCCGCCGAGGAGGCCCTCGACGACACGGTCGCCGAGGACGACCCCCGGGTGGAGCAGGTGGCGCAGGAGCGGCACGCCTTCGAGGCCCGGCTGATGCGCGTCGTCGAGGAGTCCGGTCAGCTCGAGGAGGACGAGGCGATCTTCGACGCGTGGGACGAGGCGCACCCGCCCGAGGACCCCGCGCCGGCCCCCGATCCCGCGCAGGGCTCCCGCGCCCGGAGCGCCGGCGAGATCGTCCGGAGCCTGCCCTACGACGTCTCGCCGGCCCGCCTGCGCGCCATGGACCTGGCGATGCGGCTCGGGATGGAGGAGGCGCCGGCGTCCTGAGACGCGGGGTCACGCCCGCGCGGTCACCCGAGGACCTCCCGCAGCACCTCCAGCGCCCGCTCGCGGTCGCCGACCCCGCCGCCCTCGTGCCCGCTGTACGGCCACACGTCGATCGACGTCTCGCCGCCGGAGACGTTGTGGGAGGCGAAGACCGTCGAGGGCGGGCAGATCGGGTCCATCAGGCCGACCGAGCGGTGCACCCGGCAGCGCAGGCGCCGCGAGAAGTGGACGCCGTCGACGTAGGAGAGGGTCCGCTCGACGGCGTCGAGGTCCTCGGGGCGGGTCGCCAGGTAGCGGGCGATCTCCACGTAGGGCGCCTCGTTCGTGACGGTCGTGGCGCGGAGGACGTCGGAGAGGAAGGGCACCAGGGCGATCGCCGCGCGCACCCGGGGGCGCAGCGCCGCCGCGGCGGTCGCGAGCGCTCCGCCCTGGCTGCCGCCGAAGACCGACACGCGGTCCGGGTCCAGCCCGGGGAGCGCCTCCACGGCGTCGACGGCGAGCGCCGCGTCCGCGATGAGGCGCCGGTAGTAATACGTCTCGGGCGACTCGATGCCGCGGGTCGTGACCCCGGGGTACGCGGGTCCGCTGCCGTGGGGGTCGGGGGTGGCTCCGGAGCGGGCGAGGCGGCCGGCTCCCTGGCCTCGCGCGTCGACGACCAGGTGCGCGTACCCGGCGGCGGCGATCCAGAGGTGCTCGATCGGACGGCCCCGTCCGCTGCCGTACCCGGGGTACTCGATCACCACGGGGAGCGGGGCGCCCGGGTCGACCGCGGGGGTCACCAGCCAGGCGGCGATCGGCTCGCCCGCGAAGCCGGGGAACCGCACGTCCCGCACCCGCACCAGCGGGAGGCCCGCGTCGACCGGCGCGGCGCTGACGCCGGGGCCGCCCTCCCGCCCGAGCGCGAGGGTGGCCCGCCAGAAGGCGTCGAAGTCGTCGGGCTCCGCGACCTCCGCACGGAACTCGCGGAGTGCGGCGAGGGGGCGATCCGTGAACACCGGGTCAGCCTTTCAGACCGGAGTGCGCGAGCCCTTCCACGAACTGCCGCTGAGCGAGGAGGAACACGGCCAGCACGGGCACGACCGTCATCGTCGCCGCGGCGAGCTGCACGTCCCACATCTCCCCGCCGTAGGCGTCGGTGAAGCGGGTGAGCGCCTGGGGCAGGGTGAAGAGCTCGGGTGAGGTCAGGTAGACCGTCGGCTCGAGGTACATGTTCCAGGACCCGAGGAAGGTCAGGATCGCGACGGCCGACAGCGCGGGCTTGGACAGCGGCAGGAAGATGCGCCGCCAGATCCCGAAGCGGCCGAGGCCGTCCAGGCGCGCGGCCTCCTCGAGCTCGCCGGGCATCGCGATGAAGTACTGCCGCATGATGAACGTGCCCAGCACCGCCGGCGCTCCGACCATCGGCACCAGCAGCAGCGGCACGTGGGTGTCGATGAAGCCGAGCTGCCGGAAGATCTGGAACAGCGGGATGATCGTCACCTCCGTCGGCACCAGCAGGCCGGTCAGGACGACGAGGAACACCGCGTTGCGTCCCGGGAACGGGATCCGGGCGAAGGCGTAGCCGGCCAGGCTCGAGACCAGCAGCGTCACCACGGTGACCGTGACCGCGATGTAGAGGCTGTTCCAGTACTGGAGCGCGAACGGCTGGAACCGGAACGCCTCGGCGTAGCCCGCCAGGCTCGGCGAGTCCGGCAGCAGGGTCGGCGGGTTCGAGAAGATCTCGTTCACCGGCTTGAACGACGAGGCGATCATCCAGAACGTCGGCACCGCGAACGGCAGCACGAGCAGGATCAGCGTCACGACGAGCAGGGCGGTCATGAGCGGGCTGCGGCCGCGGCGGCGCTTGACGGGCGGCTCCGGGACGGCTTCGAGGCGTGGCGTGAGCGGGGTTCCCTGCTCGACGACGGCGTCAGTTCTCATAGAAGACCCATTTCCTGCGCAGCTGCCACTGCACGACCGTGAGGATCAGGACGAAGAGGAGCAGCATCAGCGAGAGCGTCGCGCCGTAGCCGATGTCGCTGAACTCGAAGGCCTGTTGGAACACGTAGTAGACGAGCACTGTCGTCGACAGCTCCGGCCCGCCCTCGGTCAGGACGGCGACCTGCGCGAACGCCTGCAGCGAGCCGACGATCGTGAGGATGGCGGTGAGGAGCAGGGTGGGCGAGATGAGAGGGAGCGTGATCCGGAAGAAGATCGCGCGGGGGCTCGCGCCGTCCAGCCGGGCTGCCTCGTAGAGGTCGCCCGGCACTCCCTGCAGCGCGGCGAGGAAGAGCACCATGTTGACGCCGACGCTGCGGATGACCTGCGTGACGATGACGCTCGCCATCGCGGTGGGTCCCTCCTGGAGCCAGTTCGGCCCGTCGAGGCCGACCAGCGAGAGCAGGCCGTTGATCGCGCCGTTGTCCTGGAGGAGGAAGCCCCAGACGAGGGTCCAGGCGACCACCGAGATGACGACGGGCGAGAAGAAGAGCGTGCGGAACAGGGCGCCGCCCGGGATCCTCCGGTTGAGCAGCACGGCCAGGCCCAGCCCGAGGGCGAGGTTCAGGACGACCACTCCCCCGGAGAAGACCGCGGTCGTGCCGAGCACCGCGCCGATGCTCGGGTCGTTGATCGCCCGCTCGTAGTTCTCGCCGCCCACGAAGGTCATGGAGCCGGTGAAGACGTTCCACTCGTTGAGGCTGAACCAGACCGCGAGCCCGACGGGCAGCAGCACGAACACGATCACACCGAGCAGCTGGGGCGCGATGAAGAGCCAGCCGGCGAGCGCGTCGCGGCGCCGGAGGTTCCAGTAGGCGCCGGCGGGAGCGGATCGGCGGCTGTCCGTCGAGGTCGCGGTCACGGGATCACTTCCCCTGGAGGACGGGCGCGATGGCGTCGCAGACGCCTCCGAGCACCTCGGCGACGTCGGCATCGGCCGACCACATGCGGTCCAGCGCCGTCTTGCCGACCGAGGTGATCTCGGCGGGGCTCGTCACCGGAGGGGTGGCGGACACGTCGGCGAGCTCGTCGACCACGACGCGGTCGAGCTGCTCGGCGCTGAGGCGCGTGTTGACCTTCGCCAGCTCCTCACCGGACAGCAGCGACTCGCGGGGCGGCGGGAAGAACTGCGCGAGCTTGGCGGAGTTCTCCGGGTTGGTCATGAACGAGAGGAAGCCGGTCGCCTCCTCCACGTGGTCGCCGCCTGCGAGCGCGGCCATGCCGGCCTGGCCGATGTTGCCGTACTCGCCGGCGGGGCCGACGGGCAGCGGGTAGATCTCGAACGGGAACGAGCCGTCGAGCAGGCTCGCGCGCGAGACCTGCGCGGTCGTGAACGCGGCGTCGCCGGCGAAGAAGTCCGCCGTCACGCCGGGTCCGGGGGTCGCGCCGCTGACGTAGACCGAGTCGTGGAAGAACTGGAACGCCTCCACCATCTCGGGCGAGTCCATCGTGCACTGGGTCCCGTCGTCGCTCCACGGCTGGGCTCCCCAGCCCGCCCAGAGGTTCGCGAGGCTCAGCCAGCCCGAGAAGTCGAAGTCGCGGATGATGTAGCCGGCCTTGCCGGTCGACTCGTTGACGGCCGCGCCGATGCGGTCGACGTCCTCCCAGCTGAGCGTCGCGGGGTCGACGGTCTGCCCGGCCTGCGCGATGAGGTCCTGGTTCACGTACAGCGCGAACGGCGAGTTGGAGAACGGGTACGCGTAGAGCTCGCCGTCCTGGCTGAACGACTGCGCCACGCTGGGCAGGATGTCGTCGTACTCGTAGCCCTCGGTCCCCTCGAAGGTCTCGGTCAGCGGAGCGAGCGCTCCGGCGTCGATCAGGTCCTTCGCGATGTCGCCGACCCAGGCGAGGTCGGGGGCGTTGCCGCCCGCGGCCTGCGTGGTCAGGGTCGAGTTGTAGTCCGCGAACGGGAGGGACTCGAAGGTCACGGACTCGATCTCGGGGTGGTCGGCGATGTACTCGTCGGCCATCGAGTCGAACAGGGCGAGCTGCTTCTCGTCGGAGGTCCAGACGGACATCCTCAGAGCGACGGGTGCTGAGTCGTCCCCGCCGCCGGCGGCGCCGCAGCCCGAGAGGGCGGCGATCACTCCGACTGCGGCGAGCGAGGCCATCAGCTTCTTCGCTGGTCTCATCGTCTCTCTTTCTCCAATGGTCTTCTCGGTGTTCCCGGTCAGTACCCGACGACGTCGGGCCAGTGGGTCTCTACGCCGCGCGACTCGAGCCTCGCCTGCAGGCGGGCGACGAGGGCGGGGTCGGCGGCGATCTCGTGGGGCGACAGGTCCTCGGCGAGGGCGAGGGCCGCCAGCTCGCCGACGGCCTCGCCGATGTTCCACTCCACGGGGTGGAGGCGGTACGCGCCGTTGGTGATGTGCGTCGTCCCGATGTTCTTGCCCCCGGGCAGCAGGTTCGTCGGGGTGCGCGGCACGAGGGCGCCGAGCGGGATCTCGAACGGCGAGCACTCCACGTCGAGGTAGTTGTCGCCTCCGGTGGTCGGGTGCAGGTCGATCCGGTACATGCCCACGCCGACGGAGTCGTCGAAGCGCGCAGGGCTCCCCGTCCCGCGGGCGGCGACGGAGACGTCCTGCTCGCGCACGGTGGTGAGCGCGCGGATCCGGCGGGACTCGCGGATGTAGGGGGCCTGCGCGAGGCCGTCGGCGGTGCCCATCACGTCGCCGCGGAGCCGGAGCCCGGGCCAGCCGCGGCCGCCGTCGGGCCGGGGCGCCTCGGTCTGGAGCCAGTAGAAGTACGACAGCGAGAGCGCGCGGGCGCCGGCGAGGTGCTTCTCCGGCTCCGGAACGTCGAGGATCGAGCTGTCGAGGTAGTCGAGCATCGGCCAGTTCGCGAGCACGATGTCGCTGTCGAGCGCGCCCGGCCGGAGGGTCTCGGTCGCGAGGATCCGGCGGAACATCCAGAGGTCGGTGTCCCCGCCCTGCGCGCGCTGGTCGGCGGTGCGGGTGTCGCCCACGGCGTTGACGTGCATCGTGCGGGTCTCGGGGCGCAGCGTCCTCGGGTTCGGCGCGGTGAAGGAGAGGAGCTTCCCGCCCCAGAACGGCACCTCGTACTCGTGCCAGTAGTCGTAGTCGGCCGGGCGCTCGATGGTGTGGTCGCCGTCCGCGCTGTCGAAGCCGAAGCACCAGGTGACGGCCTGCACGTTCATCGGGTCGGCGACGGCGGGAGCGCTGGGCTCGCCGTGCTCGTCGCGCGACTCGGACCCCGTGACGTAGTCGACCTCCGCGAGGGGGAGCAGCTCCCCCGTCTCGGTCGCGTCGACCACGTACCGTCCGGAGACGGCGAGCTCCTCGCCCGAGACCGCGTCGCGCAGCAGGACGCGCTCGATCCGGCCCGGGCCGCCGTCGACGGCGAAGGGGACGACGCCGGTGACGACGCGGATCGCTCCGCTCGAGCGGTAGGGGGCGAGCATCTCGTCGAGCACGGCGACGGCGACGCGGGGCTCGGCGCAGAGCCGGCTCACGAGTCCGCGGCCGGGGTTCAGGCGGTCGTCGCGCATCGCCTCGGCGGTGAGGGGGTAGTTGCGGCGGTAGTAGCCGCGGATGCCGTCCCGGAGGCGCCGGTAGTCGGCGGTGACGCCGAACTGCTCGACCCAGGTGTGCTCGTCCGGCGGGACGCCCTGCGAGGTGAGCTGGCCGCCCAGCCACGGGTACTGCTCGGTCAGCACGACCGAGAGGCCGTTGCGGGCGAGGGCGATCGCCGCCGCCACTCCTCCGAGGCCGCCGCCGATCACGGCGACATCTGCTTGCATCGGGGTCACGCGTCCGCCTCGTCCTCGTCGACAGTCTGGGTCATCGGCCTACTACCCGCGGGTAATACGTATTGCCGATTGATTAGACCGTAACGCACGAGTGTCCGGTTGGCAACGGTCTCCGCCGTTCCGAGCGATGCCGCGGCGACCCGCGGGCGTCCTCAGCCGGAAGCGGGCCGGATGTCAGGGCTCGGTGGCATGCTCGACCCCGAGCGCGGCCGGCGGGCGGCGGCGCGGAGCGGAGCGGAGCAGCATGATCGGGTTGGATCTCACCGGGCGCACGGCCCTCGTCACGGGGTCGGGGCAGGGCATCGGGCTGGCCATCGCGACGACGCTCGCGGAGGCGGGCGCCGAGGTGATCGTGAACGCCCGCTCCGAGCGGTCGATCCGCCGGGCGATCGAGGCCGTCGGCGCGGCGGTGCCGGAGGCGCGGGTGCGCGGAGTCGCGGCCGACGTGTCGACGGAGAAGGGCACGGCCTCCCTCCTGCGCGCGGCCTCGGAGGTGGACGTGCTCGTCAACAACCTCGGGATCTTCGGCTCCGCCGATGCGCTCTCCATCGACGACGCCGAGTGGCGCCGCTACTTCGAGGTCAACGTGCTCACCGGCGTGCGCCTCACCCGCGCCTACCTCCCCGGGATGATGGAGCGCGAGTGGGGCCGCGTCCTCTACATCGGCAGCGACTCCGCCGTCGTCACGCCCGCCGAGATGATCCACTACGGAGTGTCGAAGACCGCGCTGCTGGGCGTCTCGCGAGGCTTCGCCAAGGCCGCCGCCGGCACCGGGGTGACGGTGAACAGCGTGCTCGCCGGGCCGACCCATACGGGCGGCGTCGAGGACTTCGTCTACGAGCTGGTCGACCGCGAGCTGCCGTGGGAGGAGGCGCAGCGCGAGTTCATGCGCCTGCACCGGCCGCAGTCGCTGCTGAAGCGCCTCATCGAGCCGGAGGAGATCGCCCACATGGTGGCGTACCTCGCCTCCCCGCTCGCCTCGGCCACCACGGGCGCCGCCGTGCGCGTCGACGGCGGCTACATCGACTCGATCGTGCCGTAGCGCGCGCTCCCGGGGCTTCCCGGGGCGCCGGCCGTCAGCGCGGAGGGGCGACAGAGCCGCCGGGGCGCCACGGGCCGCCGATGCGCTCCTGGAGGAGCGGCGCCGCCGGGTCGGCGAGGCGGGCGAGCAGCGCCTCCACTCCGCGGCGGCCGAGCTCGCGGCCGGGCGCGACGAGCAGGTCGAGCGCCGGGTCGGCCAGGTCGGCGACGTCGGGGTCGGAGGCGAGCAGGACGATCGAGAGGTCCTCGGGCACGCGCAGCCCGCGGTGCCGCACCTCGTGCGCGAACCCGACGGCGGCGCCCCCGTTGACGATCACCACGGCGGTCGCGGAGGCGGGGTCGAACGAGCGGGCGAGGGTGCGGCCACCGGCGGGCGACTCCTCGCAGCGCAGCAGCACGCCCTCGACGCCGCGGGCCGCGCAGGCGAGCGCGAACGCCTCCTGGGTGCGCGCGTAGGGGCCGAAGTCGGCCGCGGCGTCGCGGTCCGGGCCGAGCACGAGCGCCACCCGCGCGTGCCCCAGGCCGGCGAGCCGGCCGAGCGCCTCCTCGACCATCCCCTCGAAGTCGATGTCGACCCAGTCGAGGGCGGACGGGTCGCGGGTGCGCCCGATGAGGGCGAAGGGCGTGCCGGAGTCCCGCAGGACCGGCACGCGCTCGTCCTCGCTGGTGACCTGCATCAGCACGACGCCGTCGATCAGGCCGTCGGCGCGCAGGTCGGCGAGGCGGTCGGAGCCGCCGACCGTCGGCCACAGGACGATCGAGTGGTCCTGCTCCGCCGCGGCCTCGGCGGCTCCGAGCAGGAACGAGGTGGCGGTGTTGAGCGGCCGGCTCGACACGAGCGGATAGACGACCGCGACGATCCCCGAGCGGCGCCGCGCGAGGGCGCGGGCCAGGGCGTGCGGCCGGAAGCCGAGCTCGTGCATCGCCGCCCGCACCCGCTCGCGGGTCTCGGGCGAGACGGGCTTGGTGTCGTTGACCACGAACGAGACCGTCGCGATCGAGACCCCCGCGAGGCGCGCGACATCCCTCATCGTGGCCACCGCGCCTCCTCCGCTCGCGCCGCCCGGCCGTGGTTGACGCGGGGCGGACGTCTCCCGCATCCTAGGAGACGCGGCCGGTAAAGCGGTTAACCCCGTGTCGGGCCGCCCACCGCCGCACCGTCTCCACCGTCGAAGAAGGAACACCGTGACCACACCCTCCTCCCCCGTCCGCGTCCTCGTCTGGGGCGAGAACCGCCATGAGCAGATCGAGGAGAAGGTCCGCGCGATCTACCCCGACGGCATGCACAGCACGATCGCCGACGGCATCCGCGAGAACCTCGGCGAGCGCGCCACCGTCTCCACCACCACGCTCGACGAGCCCGAGCACGGCCTCACCGAGGACGTCCTCGACGCCACCGACGTGCTCGTCTGGTGGGGCCACATGGCCCACGGCGACGTCTCCGACGAGATCGTCGAGCGCGTCCAGCGCCACGTCCTCTCGGGCATGGGCCTCGTCGTCCTGCACTCCGGCCACTGGTCGAAGATCTTCGGCAAGCTCATGGGCACCACCTGCACGCTGCGCTGGCGCTCGGAGCAGGACCGCGAGCTGGTCTGGACCGTCGACCCCACGCACCCCATCGCCCAGGGGATCCCGCACCCCTTCCTGATCCCGCAGCAGGAGATGTACGGCGAGTTCTTCGACGTGCCGGCGCCCGACGAGCTCGTGTTCCTCTCGACCTTCTCGGGCGGCGAGGTCTTCCGCTCCGGCATGACCTGGAAGCGCGGCCACGGGCGCATCTTCTTCTTCTCCCCCGGCGACCAGGACTACCCCGTCTACCACCAGGCCGAGGTGCGCCGCGTGATCGCGAACGGCGTCGAGTGGGTGCGCTCCTCGCGCCCCGAGCGCCGCCTCCCGGTGCTGCAGCGCTACGAGACCGAGGACTTCCACAACGGCCAGGACTACGAGGGAGCGCTCGTCCGATGACGGTCCGCCTCGTCCAGGTCGGCGCCGGCGCGATGGGCCGCGCCTGGATCCGCACCATCCGCGACTCCCCGGACGCCGAGCTCGTCGGCCTGGTCGACCTCGACGTCGACCTCGCCACGGCTGCCGCGGAGGAGGAGGGGGTCGGCCCGGTCGCGGTCGGCACCTCCGTCGCCGAGGTCGCCGCGCGCTCCGGCGCCGACGCCGTGGTCAACGTGACCGTGCCGCGGGCGCACCTGCCCGTCAGCTCGGAGGCACTGTTCGCCGGGCTGCCCGTGCTCTCCGAGAAGCCGATCGCGCCGACCATCGCCGAGGCGCTGGTGCTCGCGGCGACGGCCGAGGCCTCGGGCCGGCTCCTGATGACCAGCCAGTCGCGCCGCTACTACGCGGCGATCACCGCCTTCCGCGAGCAGATCGCCGGGCTCGGGCAGCTGGGCACCGCCTCCGTGCACTTCGCGAAGGCGCCCCGCTTCGGCGGCTTCCGCGACGAGATGGACCACGTGCTCCTGGTCGACATGGCGATCCACGCCTTCGACGCGGCGCGGTACCTGCTCGACAGCGACCCGGTCGCGGTCTACTGCGAGGAGTACAACCCGGGCTGGAGCTGGTACGCCGACGGAGCCGCGGCGAGCGCCGTGTTCGAGTTCGCCGGCGGAGTGCGCTTCAGCTACACCGGCAGCTGGTGCGCCGACGGCCTCGAGACCTCGTGGAACGGCGACTGGCGCGTGAACGGGGCCGGCGGCACCGCGCACTGGGACGGCGACGGCGCTCCGGAGTGGCAGTCGCGCGAGTCGGAGGCGGTGCGGACCGCCACGCTCGAGCCCGTGCCCGAGGAGATCGCGGGCTCGCTCGCGGAGTTCGTGCGGGTGCTGGGCTCGGGGGCGGTGCCCTCGGGCGAGGTGCACTCGAACGTGCGGAGCCTCGCGATGGTGGAGGCGGCGGTCCGCTCCTCCGAGACGGGTGCGCGGGTGCGGCTCGACGACGTGCTGGAGGAGGGGTACGCGGAGGCGCTGACGCTCGCGCGCGACGAGCGCGTGCGCGCGGCCCTCGGCTCCTGGGGCTCGGCCGCGGAGGGCCTCGCGCGCTGACCACGCCGCCCGGCGGATCTCGAGGCGTCCGTGCCGGCGTCTCGAGACCCCCGCCCGGTCGCGGCTCCGCCACCGCGCGTTCGCCGGGCGGACACCTGCGGGCGGCGGGGCGTTCACCGGGGGCGGCCAGCGTGGGCGGGTTCCTTCGAAGCCGCTCAGGAGACCCGTGTCCTCTCGTCACACCCGCACCCGCACCGCCGCCCTCGCCCTCACCGTCACCCTCGCCGGCTGCACCCTCGGAGCCGCGGTCCTGCCCGCCTCCGCCGCGGGCGACTCCTTCTTCACCCGCATCGCGACGGTGCCGGCCTACCTCAACGCGGCCGACCCGTCCGCCGACTCCGCCGTCGCCGAGATCTCGAGCGCGTCGCCCGACGGCCGCCTGGTCTACTCGACGGACTCCGCCGGGCAGCGCATCGACGTCCTCGACATCTCGGACCCCGACTCCCCCGAGCCGCTCGGCGGCGTCGGCGTGGGCGGCGAGCCGACCTCGGTCTACGCGACCGGCGAGTACGTCCTCGCGGTGGTCGACACGAGCGACGGCGACTTCGCGAACCCCTCCGGCCACGTCAGCGTGCTGCACGCCGACGACCTCGCGCCCGTCGCGAGCATCGAGCTCGGCGGCCAGCCCGACTCCATCGACGTCACCACCGACGGCTCGACCGCGGTCATCGCGATCGAGAACCAGCGCGACGAGGACCTCGCCCCCGAGGGCGGCGAGGAGGGCGACCTCCCGCAGGCGCCCGCCGGGGAGCTCGTGGTGATGGACCTCGCGGGCGACCCCTCCGCCTGGGTGCCGGAGCACGTCGACCTCACCGGTCTCGCCGGCCTCGACACCCCGTCGGACCCGGAGCCCGAGTACGTCTCGATCAACCCGGCCGACACTGCCGTCGCCGTGACGCTGCAGGAGAACAACGCCGTCGCGATCGTCGACCTGGCCACCCGCTCCGTCACTTCCTCGTACACCGCGGGCACCGCCTCCGTCAGCGGCATCGACACGCTCGACGACGACTCGATCTCGCTGACCGGCTCGATCACCGACGTCCCGCGCGAGCCCGACGCGATCGGCTGGGTCGGCGACGACCACGTCGCGATCGCGAACGAGGGCGACTGGAAGGGCGGCACGCGCGGCTGGTCGATCCTCGACGCCGCGACCGGGGCCGTGCAGTGGGACGCCGGGAACTCGTTCGACCACCTCGCGGTGCGCCTCGGGCTCTACCCGGACAAGCGCTCCGACGCGAAGGGCTCCGAGCCCGAGGGCCTGCTCTCGGCAACCTTCGACGGCGTCCCCTACGTGTTCGTCGGCGCCGAGCGGGCCAACTTCGTGGCCGTCTACGACGTGTCGGAGCCGACCGCGCCGCGCTTCGTGCAGGCGCTGCCGTCGACCCCGGGTCCGGAGGGGCTGCTCGCCCTGCCCGAGCGCGACCTGCTGGTCGTCTCGAGCGAGACCGACGACGCCGAGGCCGCCGTCCGCGCGAGCGTGCAGCTCTACGCGCTCGGCGCCTCCGCCCCCGCGTTCCCGACCGTGCTGTCGGCCGACGTCGACGGATCGCCGCTGCCCTGGGGCGCGCTCTCGGGCCTCTCGACCGATCCGGCGGCGCCCGACCGCCTGTACGCGGTGAGCGACAGCGCCTACGCGCCGAGCACCCTCCACTCGATCGACACCTCCGTCTCGCCGGCGCTGCTCGACACGACGCTCACGGTGACCGAGGGCGGCGAGCCCGCCGCTCTGGATCTGGAGGGGATCGCCGCCCGCGTCGACGGCGGCTTCTGGGCCGTGACGGAGGGCGGGACAGGCGACGGCAACGCACTCCTGCGGCTCGACGCCGACGCCGCGGTGACCGAGCGGATCGCCCTGCCCGCGGAGCTCGCCTCCGCGCTGGGCAAGCAGGGCTTCGAGGGAGTGACCGTCGAGGACGGCGCCGCCGGTGAGATCGTCTGGACGGCGCTGCAGCGCGAGGCCTCGATCGACGCCGACGGAGTGGTCCGGATCGGGCGCTACGACGTCGCCGCCGACAGCTGGAGCTTCTTCGGCTACCCGCTGGAGGCCGTCTCCGGGGCGGACGGCGACTGGAACGGGCTCTCGGAGATCACGCTGACCCCCGCGGGCACGCTCGCGGTGATCGAGCGCGACAAGCTCAACGGGCCGGACGCCGCGCTGAAGGCCGTGTACACGGTGCCGCTGCCGACGGAGGCCGGCGCGGCGGTCGGCGAGACGCTGCCGATGCTCGAGAAGACCCTCGCGGTCGACGTGCTGCCCGCGCTGCAGGCCGGGAACGGCTGGACCCAGGAGAAGCTCGAGGGCCTCGGGATCACCGGCTCCGGCGAGGTGTTCGCGGTGACCGACAACGACGGCGTGGACGACGCGAACGGCGAGACGGTGCTCGCATCGCTCGGCTCCGCGGCGTCCGTGTTCGGGACGGGGACGGTACCGACGCCGGGACCGACTGTTGGGCCGACCGTCGAGCCGACGGTGGCGCCGACGGGTGAGCCGACCACGGCGCCGACCGCGCACCCCTCGGCCGAGCCGACCCGCGCGCCGGCTCCCGCTCCGGCCGGCGCCGTTCCTCCGCGGACCGGCTCGGGACTCGCGAGCACCGGCGTCGAGACGGGCTGGACCGCCGCGGCGGCTCTCGCCCTGCTCGCCGGTGGAGCGCTCGCGCTCGGAGTCACGCGCCGCCGCCGCGACGCGCGCTGACGGACGCCGACGGCCCGGGGGACAGTGTCCTCCGGGCCGTCGGCGTTCCCGCCGCGAGCGGGGCGGGTGGGGCGAGTGGTCGGGTGTCAGCTTCCGGTGGGGGCGTCCTCGGTGTCGGGAGAGGTGCTCTCGGAGGGCGCCTGCGGGGCGACGGCGGCTCTCCGAGCTGGTCGGCGGCTCCAGGGCCCAGGCGCAGCTGCTCCGGGCTCGGCCCGGCCACGACGTCCTCGCCCT